>JAICIG010000230.1 GCA_025924495.1 Pirellulales bacterium
CGATGCCTGGTCGAATGCACGCACATCGATTCCGTTAGGAATGACCACCAAACGATCGCTCGGGAGCTTGCCAACGGTTCGCGAGAACTCGGCAACCGAATTGCTAACGGCGACGTACGTGTCGACCAGGCGAGCCGTCCAACGATCGAGCTGCAGATGCCATTTCGCCTGGCGTTCCGCAACCCGAATGCTGCAAACGACCCGTGGAACTCGCGCCCAGCGGGCGGCCAGACGACCAATCAAATTCGCATGAAACAGAAAAGACAACAGGATTTCCGCCTGTTGGCGTTTAAGCTCGGCGGCCAACCTGCTGGTCACTCGGGGCGCCGTAACAAAGGATCGGCCGCCGAGGCAGTGCACTGGCACTCCGGCGGCCTCGAGCCGCGGAGCGATCGATCGCGATTCGTCTTCCGGACGGGGGCCGAGCGAATAGAGCTCCACGCTGAATTGCTGCGGATCGAGCCGTAACGCCAGATCTGCAAGCCTTTGCTCGGCGCCGCCAGTGCGAAGTTCCGTAATACACAACGCCAGGCGGATAGGTCGATGGTCTGCTGCCAAATGCGCCTTACCTGTCACCTGGTCCCACAAGAAAGAAGACGCGAGATTCGCTGCCTAGAGGCGAGCGTAGCAGGGCTCGACGGCTCGTGCCAGCAGCATATACTCCGAATATCCGCTCGATGAATAGCCGCTGAGTCACGTAACGTTGATGCCCGAGATGTCCGAACTTTCACGTTACGACTACGATTTGCCGCGAGATTTGATTGCTCAGTCGCCGTTGGCGAGGCGATCCGACGCGCGGTTGTTGGTGGTCGATCGCCGGGCCGGCTCGCTAAGCCATCGCTATGTACGCGATCTGCCTGAAATCCTGGCGCCGGGCGATTGCCTGGTGCTGAACGATACGCGCGTCATTCCCGCCAGACTCTTGGGCGCCCGCACGTTGACTGGTGGGCAGTGGGAGGGATTGTTCGTGGCGGCCGAGCCTGACGGCCGTTGGCGATTGCTTTGTAAGACCCGCGGCAAGCTGTCGCCGGGCGAGACAATCACGCTGCATAATCGCCTCGGCAGCGATGACGTGCGGCTGAAATTGCTGGAAAAGCGCCCCGCCGGAATCTGGACCGCGCTGCCCGAGTCGTCCGAGAGCGCCTTTGACTTGCTCGAGCGAGTCGGCCGCGTGCCCCTGCCGCATTACATTCATGGCGGCGAGATGCGCGATTCCGATCGAGAGCGATACCAGACGGTCTACGCGCGCCATTCCGGCTCGGTGGCGGCGCCCACGGCCGGCTTGCATTTTACTTCCGAACTCCTGGAGCGACTGGCCAATTCGGGCATACTGCCGCTTCGGATCACATTGCACGTGGGACTTGGCACTTTTCGTCCGATTACCGCCGAGGTTCTGGCCGAACACCGCATGCATAGCGAAAAGGGGGAGGTTGCTGCGGCAGCCGTCGAGCAAATCCAACGCTGCAAGGCCAATGGCGGTCGAGTTGTGGCTGTTGGCACGACGACGGTTCGCTTGCTGGAAACGGCGGCCCAATCCGGCGAGCTGGCGCCCTGGGCGGGTGACACCGAGTTGTTTATTCGCCCGCCTTATCAGTTCCGAGTGGTCGATGCTTTATTGACGAACTTTCACCTTCCTCGCACATCGTTACTGGTTCTGGTTCGCACGTTCGGCGGCGACGAATTGATCATGCGAGCCTATGCGGAGGCGATCCGCGAAAAGTACCGCTTTTACAGCTATGGCGATGCCATGCTGATTCTCTGAGTTGGGCCGTCGCCCCGCGGAATCGGGCCGGACCGGCCGCATCTAAGAGCCACTCGGCGGGTATATTCAGTTGCCAGGCGCATAAAAAAGCACAGCAACCCGAAGGTTGCTGTGCCTCTAAAGACCTTCTGAAAGGCTTTCGCGGTTTAGAATTCGCCGTTGATGGTTTCGCTTCCAGCCCTGGTATTCAGGCTTGCCCAAATCTGGAAGGCGATGTTCTGCTGGACCGTCTGCGTATGACCATCGCCGAAGACGGCAATGACGGCCCCCGGGTGATTGCTATCCGGACCCGGCCATTCCGAGTTGGGCGGATACATTGCGTTGTACTTCGGCGCCACGCCAACTAAAGGCGGCGTGGTGCCAGTGGCAGTGGCTTCGAACGGGGAGCCGCAAGCGCCAGTCGCACCCGTGTAGAAGGTGCTGCCGCCTCCGCAGGGGGCATCGCCGGTGACGTTTTCGGTCAAGGCGATAAACAGGCTACGAAACACCATTGTTGCCGGGTTGGTGGGGGCGCTTTGCTGAAACAACGTGGATCGAGGTTTACCCGTCCCGCCTGCCAAGGGAAAGGAGGGGGTGGGCGTCCAGTTGGGCGGAGTCGCCGCCAACACGGGTATCGTGATTACACCACCCGAGCTTTCCTGAATCTGGTTCACATTGGCGATGTTATTGCTCACGCTTCCTGCTGTTACTTCTGCCACGGCGATCGTATTGGAAGTTCCATCTCGGACACCCGCGAAAGTCGTCCAGTCAGCAAACGGGAACATACCCTTGAATGCATTTTTTGCAGCGCTTTTCGGGAAATTGTTCACGCTCACGGCGCCAGCAAACCCGACGCCTTCGCTGCAAGCGTAATTGGACCACATAATCTGATTAGGCATATCGCCGGGGCCATTGAACGTGTTGTCCGAAGGGCAGCGGAATGCCGGAATCTGCTGTGACTGAAGCTGCAGGAAGCCGTTAGCGCCGTAGGCAGGAGGCACGGTCGTCGAAACCTGCCCGTAGGTGATGACGCGCTTGTTGATTGCATCATAGAGGGGCTTCTGTTCGATAAACGGCAAAATCGAGATCGTCCACGGATAGTGATAGGCCGGCTCAGGCGTTAGAACGCCGCCGGTTGGCTGAAAGACCGCTTGACCCCACACCGCATCAGCGGGGAAGCACTTGTACACGTCGCCATAGTTCTGCAGCCCCAAACCGATCTGCTTCAGATTGTTAGTGCACTGCGAGCGACGGGCCGCTTCGCGCGCCGCTTGCACGGCGGGCAACAACAGAGCGATCAAAACACCGATGATTGCAATTACCACCAACAGCTCGACGAGCGTAAATCCCGTACGCCCAACAGCTTGACGCGGCCTTTGGCGCCGCCACGAACCGAGAGACTTTAACATGGCACGGACCCCATCAGAAAAGGGAATAAAAAAATGAAACCCCACCGCGACACAATATCATTCATCGAAACCCCTGTCCACAAAAAAACATCCGAATCTGAAAAATGTCTTGATTAGGGCAACGCCTGCCATTCGCCATCCCCATCCGACCCAAAATGCGACCTTCTTGGGGGGCAGGTGCGGCGATCAAAAAACGGTTGATGGCGAGCCAGCGGCCCGAGCTAGAACGGGAAATCGCTCCGAGAGAGCGGCGAACTTGCACTTAATCCAGATCTGCCCAGGCCGTTCAACCGCAAGCGTCAACGCCAGCGCGAGCAGGATGCAAACCGCCAAAGCTATGCAAATCGCCAAAGACGGACTTGCCGCTCGACGTTCAAGCTCGCCAATCAAAATGTATCCGATGTTCTGATGAAGGAGATACAGCGGGTAGGAAATCACGCCGAGGCGCCTCAACACCCGCCATTGAAGGCAACCCGTTCGCTGACGCCTGGCGATGGCTCGAATTGCCAAAGCCGCCGCGGCGACAAATAGGCCAGCGAGCCAGCAATCGACCAAGGCCTGAATCAGGCAACATCCACCCGCCAATAGTCGTATTCGCCAGGCAAATCCTGCAGTTTTCTCAGCCTGATACAGCAGAATCCCCAGGGCGAACAGATGCGCATAACGCAAGTTGAGTAGCAGAGACGCCTTGCTGAGCAGTCGGTGGCCGGTCGTAGAAGAACCCAAACAGTCGGGCGCCCAATGATAAATCGCGGCCGCCATAAGCCAACAAGCGACGAGCATGTGCAGCCGCTTCGCGCTACGCAAAGCTCCGGCCCAAAACAGAAGGCCGATACCCCCATAGAAAAACAGCTCAACTTGCAAAGACCAGTAGGCTCCGTCAATGTGTCGGGCGCCGATCAACTGTTGCAGCATGGTCACGTTGAGCAACGCGTCTCGGCGGCCAACCTCCTGCCCGGACAGTCCAAAATAGGAGACTGCGGCAAACGTCATCGCCGCCGCCGCCCAATAAGCCGGATAGAGCCTCGCAAATCGGCCGACCGCGAAATGAATGGCCGAAGGGGCCCTGTCGAGCGACCGGAGAATCATCAAGCCGCTCAGAATAAAGAAGAAGTCGACGCCGTATTCTCCCCATGGTGCCTCGAAGGCGAGCGGAGACGTATGCCCGAAGAGTTGCCCGTACCGCGTCGTGAAATGGTAAAGCACCACCGCCAGAGCCGCGAGGCCGCGCAGAGAATCGAGTTCAACAATGCGATGCTCGGTTGGGCGATGCTCGGTTGGCCTCATGCGGCCCAATTAGGCAATCAGCGTGCCGGCAGCCGCGGATGCGGCTCGGCTTAAACCGCCTGGAGTCGTGCCGCCATGGACTTACGCCATTATGTCGCTGCGCCCCGGCTCGCATGACTCGCCACGAAATGCTGCCGAAAGGCCACAACGCCTGTGGCAAATGCAACGCGTCCGAGGCCCACCGGCCGTGGTTAGTAGTTCGGCGTGGGCGGCCGATAAAGCCGCAAATCAATCGATCGAAACCATTCAATCGTTGGAACCAGTCCTTCGCGCAGCGAAACCTGCGGTTGCCAGCCAAGCCGCTCGCGCGCCAACGTGATGTCGGGTTTACGTTGGGTCGGATCATCGGCGGGCAGCGGCAAGTGGACCAGCTTCGATTTCGAACCGGTCAGCTCCAAGACCAGCGTGGCCAATTCCAGCATGGTGAACTCGCCTGGGTTTCCCAGGTTGACGGGACCAATAAAGTCGTCCGGGCCGTTCATCATGCGGATCATGCCTTCCAGCAGGTCGTCTCGATAGCAGAAGCTGCGAGTTTGCGAGCCGTCGCCGTAGATGGTGATGTCTTTGCCGGTCAGCGCCTGTTGAATGAAATTCGAGACCACGCGGCCGTCGTAAGGATGCATGCCCGGGCCGTAGGTGTTGAAAATCCGCACCACGCGCACATTGATCTTGTTCATGCGGTGGTAGTCGAAGAACAGCGTTTCCGCGGCGCGCTTGCCTTCGTCGTAACAGGCGCGCGGGCCGATCGGGTTGACGGAACCGCGATAGCTTTCCGGCTGAGGATGGATCTCAGGATCCCCGTAAACTTCGCTGGTCGAAGCCTGCAGGACCTTCGCGCGGCAGCGCTTGGCCATTCCCAGCACGTTGATGGCTCCCATCACCGACGTCTTCATCGTCTTGATGGGATTGAATTGATAGTGGCCCGGGGCCGCGGGACAGGCCAGATTGTAAATCTCGTCGACTTCCAACCAAATCGGCTGCGTGACGTCGTGCCGGATCAGCTCGAAATTTGGTCTCGACAACAAGCCGGCGACGTTGGTCTTCTGACTGGTGAAGAAATTGTCCAGGCAGATCACGTCATGACCTTCGTCGACCAGGCGGCGACAGAGTTGCGATCCTAAGAATCCTGCCCCGCCAGTGACGAGGATGCGTTTGAGGTTTGCCACGTGCTTCACTGACGGTTGGACGTTGATTCGGAAAGCCGGCGGTGCGCCAAAGGCCCGGATTTGCCGCCAGCAATTCGCCCTCTGGGCGGTTCCTCTCGGAGCCGTGGCGGCGGGGTACAGAAAGACGCCTGGTTTTCTATAATACCTTACGTCCGTGCCGCATCGGAAGTGGCCGGCCGGCAGCCACGCTCGCTGCGCTCGCGGACTTGAAGATCGTTTTCGAGCCGCCCAACCCGGAAATTCTGCACAACCTTGGACGAACTCCTCTCCAATCTGACCCCGTCTCAGCGCGCCGCGGTCGAACATATTGACGGCCCGCTTTTGATTTTGGCCGGTCCCGGCAGCGGCAAGACTCGCGTCGTCACCCATCGCATTGCCAACCTGCTGCGGCATGGAATCCCGGCGCGACAGATTCTGGCGCTGACCTTTACGAACAAGGCGGCGGACGAAATGAAAAGCCGGGTCGAACTGCTCGCCCCAGGGCAGTCCGTGTGGGTCAGCACGTTCCACAGGTTTTGCGCCCGGTTGTTGCGCGAGCACGCCGCGCTCGTGGGCTTGCGCGAGAACTATACGATCTACGACTCCAGCGATAGCCTGGCGGCGCTGCGACGCGCGATCGACGAGCTGAAAATTGATCCCAGCCATTTCACGCCGCAGCAGATCAGCACGGCGATCAGTTGGGCGAAGAACAACCTGATTGCCTCCGATCAGTATCAGCCGCGACCCGGACACCCGTTGGGCACGATTGTGGCGAAGGTCTACCCGGCCTACCAGCAGAGGCTGTTGAACTCCAGCGCCGTCGACTTCGACGACTTGTTGCTGCACGTGGCGCTCATGCTGCGGCACAACCCAGAGCTGCGCGAAACCCTCGACGCTCGCTACCGCTATATCCTGGTGGATGAATATCAGGACACCAATCTGGCTCAATACGCGATTGTGCGCGCGTTGTCGGTGAACTATCCAAACTTGTCGGTGACGGGAGATCCCGACCAGTCGATTTATGGCTGGCGCGGCGCCAATCTGAGCAATATCCTCGAATTCGAGAAAGACTTTCCCGACGTCAAGGTGGTGCGGTTGGAACAGAATTACCGCAGCACCCAGGCGATCTTGCGCGTCGCCGCCGAGCTGATCTCGCACAACAAGCGGCGCAAGGAAAAGGGACTGTTCACCGAGAATGCCGAAGGACGGCCCGTGCGGTTTGTGTCCTACCCGAGCGGGCACGATGAGGCGGACCATATCGCCGCTCGTGTGGCCGAAGAAATTCGCAGCGGTCGGCGCCGGCCGCGCGACTTTGCGATCTTCTACCGCACCAACGCGCTTTCTCGGCAATTCGAGTTTGCGCTGCGCGAGGCCGGCATTCCGTACCAGATGGTCAACGGATTGGAATTTTATCAGCGCAAGGAAATCAAGGATGTGCTGGGCTACTTGATGCTACTCAATAATCCGCGCGACGATATTGCTTTCTTGCGCGTCGTCAACACGCCGCCGCGCGGCATCGGCAAGACGACGCTCGAACGCGTGGCCGCGCATGCTTCGCGGTATGGACTGACGTTGCTCGAAGCCGCGCGTGAAAGCGGCCTGATCGAGGCGCTGCCCAAGAAAGCCGCGGTCGCCATGGCGAAGTTCGTCTCCTTATTCGATCGGTTGGGCGAGGCGGCGCTGCGCCCTGTCGAAGAGATCCTGGCGCTGGTGTTGAGCGAGTCGGGTTACGCCGAGCACTTGCAGGAAAGCGAGCTGGAAGAGGATCAAGAGCGGCTGGCGAATATTCAAGAATTGCTCACGGCCGCGCGCGAATTCGACGAGCAAAACCCAGGCCTGGGCCGGTTGGAAGAATTTCTGGAGCAGGTTTGCCTGGTCAACGACACCGACGCCTGGGAAGACGCCGACGATCGTTTGACCCTCATGACGTTGCACGCTTCGAAAGGCCTGGAGTTTCCCGTCGTGTTTCTGGTGGCCGTGGAAGAAGGCCTGATACCGCATGAGCGCAGCCAGGAGAAGCCCGAGCAGTTGGAGGAAGAGCGGCGCTTGCTGTTTGTCGGCATCACGCGAGCGATGGAGGAATTACAGCTAAGCCTGGCGCGCTACCGCGAATTCCGCGGACAACGCAAAATGGCGGTGCCGAGCGCTTTCCTGCTCGAGCTGCCGTTTGACGAGTTGGAGGCCAGCGAGGCCGCCTGGTCCGACGCGGCCTCGCACAGCGGCGCGATGGGAGACGCGTTCGAAGCGCACTTGCATCACGACGAGCCCGTCTGGTCGCGTCCCGACGAAGAGCCTCGGCCATTTGATTCGCAATCGCCTGCGCCCGTCCGGCTGCCTGGCGCCGCTTTGACGACGGCCGCCGAGTTGGCGACCGGCGCCTCGAGCCAACCCAGCGCTCCGCCCGAGGCGTTTCTCGAGGGCATGTTGGTAAGGCATCCGGAATACGGCTTGGGAAAGATCGTTGCGCTGTCAGGTTTTGGTCCCCGGCGGACCGCGACGGTCAACTTCACGTCGTCTGCCGGGCAGAAGAAATTCGTGCTACAACAGAGCCCTTTGCGTCCGCTGAAATCAAATTAATGCGAGGCGCTGTCGTCGAGCCGTCCAGCGAAATCGCTGCCATGCGTCCTGGAGTCGGAACGTTGAAGTATCCCAAGATCGCCCAACTCAAAAACGTCGCGGCGCTGCGAGCCCGGTTGCACGAGCTGGGCCTCGAGTTGCCGCTCGACGAGCGAATCTTGACGGCGGGGGCTGGTTCGCCCCTGGCGAGGCCGCTCAAAATCGGCGATTTCTCGGTCGGCAATCGCTGGTGCATTCATCCGATGGAAGGCTGGGATGCCGAGCGCGATGGTTCTCCCTCGGCGCACACCTTGCGGCGCTGGCGCCATTTTGGCCTAAGCGGCGCCAAGTTGATCTGGGGCGGCGAAGCCGCGGCGGTCGAAGAAGCGGGCCGCGCGAACCCGCGTCAGACCTTGGCGATCCCGGCGAACCACACGGGGCTGGCGTCTCTTCTGGATGAACTACAACGCGCGCATCGGTCGCAATTCGGAACGAGCGACGACCTGCTCGTCGGGTTACAATTGACGCATTCGGGCCGCTTTTGTCGGCCAAACTCGCATCGCTTGGAACCGCGGATCGCTTACCATCATCCGCTGCTCGACGCCAAGTTTGGGATCGATCCAAACAACGAGTCGATCGTCTGGACCGATGACGAGTTGGAGCGGCTGATCGATCGGTTCGTCGCAGCAGCGGGCTTGGCGCAGGATGTCGGCTTTCAATTTGTCGACGTCAAAGCCTGCCACGGATACTTGCTGCATGAATTCCTGAGTGCGCGCGTGCGACCTGGGCGGTTTGGCGGAGAGTTTGAGGGACGCACTCGGCTGCTATGTACAATCATTGGCCGCATTCGCGATCGCTTTCCCAATTTGATGGTCGGAGTTCGCCTGAGCGCCTTTGACATCGTGCCGTTTCAAACCAGTCGCGAGGTTGGTCGGCCGATGCCGTTCGAGACACTGCTTCCTTATCGTTACGGTTTTGGCGTCGACGAGCGGCAACCGCTCGCCATCGATCTGAGCGAAACGATTCGCTTGCTTGTAGCGCTCAAGGAATTGGGCGTGGCGGCGGTGAATATCTCGTGCGGCAGCCCCTACTACAATCCTCACATTCAGCGGCCTGCCATTTTTCCGCCCAGCGACGGCTATCAGCCGCCCGAAGATCCGCTGGTCGGAGTTGTGCGGCAGATTCAAGCGGCGCGGACTTGCAAACAGGCCGTTCCCGATTTGCCCCTGGTCGGTACCGGCTATTCATACCTGCAAGACTATCTGCCGCATGCGGCCCAAGCCGTGGTGCGAGAAGGATGGATCGATGCCGTCGGCCTCGGCCGCATGGTGCTTTCCTACCCGCAACTCCCCGCCGATGCGCTTGCGCACGGAGAGCTGGCGCGCAAGCAAGTCTGCCGCACGTTCAGCGATTGCACTACCGGGCCTCGAAATGGGCTGGTCTCCGGCTGCTACCCACTCGACCACTATTACAAAGATCTGCCCGAAGCCGAACAATTACTGGAAATCAAACGAGGGCTTAAGCCGCACGATTAGCGCCGACGCGTCTTCTTTTCATCCACCTCTTTCCGTCCGTATCCCTTCGTACTCCATGACCAAGGCCGAATTCGAAGTCAACGCGACCGAGCGGTTGCAACAGATGGTCGGCCTGTTGGAGGGCAGCGAAGGCTTTGCCGAAGTTGTGGCTAGCCTGAAGGCGGGACACGGGGCGACGCTGGATGGGGTGCGAGGCTCAAGCAGTGCGCTCGTCGCCGCCGCCCTCGCCCAGCATGCGCCCGGTCCATTGATCGTGGTTCTGCCGCAGCCGGGGGAAATCGACGATTTCTGCGACGATCTGGCGGTATTCTCTGAAGCGAGGCCCGAGCGCTTTCCGGCCTGGGAAAACGCGCCGGCGGAGCGCAGCATCGAGGACGACGTCTGCGGCGATCGACTGCGCCTGCTCAAGTTGCTCAACGATGCCAGGCGCCGCTCGGGCGGCGACGGTCAGACGCAGCCGAACAAGAAACGCACGGACGCTAAATCTGCATCCTCGTTGATTCCGCAGTCTGCTGGTTTGCTTGTCGTCACCAGCATCCATGCGCTGATGCAGCCTGTGCCCAGCCAGGAGCTTCTGTCGCGGCAAACGCGCAGACTGGCGGTCGGCCAGGCGATCGACGTCGAAGCCTTGACTCGCTGGCTGGTGGAACAGGGATTTCACAACGCCAGCGCCGTGGCGATGCCCGGCGAGTTTACCTTCCGCGGCGGCATCCTGGATCTGTTTGCTCCCGACTGGTTCGATCCGGTGCGAATCGAGTTTTTCGGCGACCAGGTCGAGTCCATCCGCCGTTTCGAAGTGGCGACGCAGCGCAGCCTGGCCGCGCTCGAATTCGTCGAATTGACGGTGCTCGATCCGCGCCTTGAAGAGCGAGAGCATTTCGCTGCTTACGCGCCCGCCGACGCCTGGTTCTTACTGGTTGAACCTGCCCAGATGGACGAAGAGGGACGGAATTATCAAGCGCGGCAGGACCGGCCGGACGACGTATATTCCGCGGCGGCCGTTCGCGAGCAGATCTACCGCTTTCCGTCAGTGACCGCCAGCAGCATCTCCGCCGGATCGATGGAAACCACCTGTCGGCTGAAGATGGAGTCGGTCGAGCGGTTCAGCGGCGATATCGCCAAAGTGCGGCACGAACTCGACACGGCCGGCGAAGGGCAGGAAGTCTTCGTCGTCTGCCAGACCGACGCCGAAGCCAAGCGTCTGGCGGAAATCTTCGCCGAATCGCGACTGGCGGAACAGGGCAAGCTGCATTTTCCGCTCGGACGCTTGCGAGCCGGTTTTCGCCTGGTCAGCGATCGCATCGTGCTGATTAGCGGCAACGAGTTGTTCCATCGCACCGATCTCAGCCGCCCGTCGCGCAGGCGACTAGGGCGCGTGATCGATAGCTTTCTCGAATTGCGCGAAGGCGACTACATCGTGCACCTGATGCATGGCATCGGTCGTTATCGCGGGCTGAAGCTGCTCGAAGACCGGGGGCAGACCGAAGAGCACTTGGAACTGGAATTTCACGGCGGCACGAAAATCTACGTGCCGGCCTCGAAGATCGAGCTGGTGCAGAAGTACGTCGGCGGCAGCAAGAGCCGGCCCACGCTGGCGCGCATTGGCGGGCAAAGTTGGGTCCGCCAAAAAAAAGCGGCCGAAGAGGCCGTGGTCGATCTGGCCAGCGACATGCTCGAACTGCAAGCCGCACGCGCGGCGCGGACCGGCATCAGCTTTCCCTTAGATACGGAGTGGCAGCGCGAGTTCGACGCCCTGTTTCCCTACATGGAAACGCCCGATCAACTGACGGGCATTGCCGCCATCAAACGCGACATGCACGATGCTCGGCCGATGGATCGGCTGATCTGCGGCGACGTCGGCTACGGCAAAACCGAGCTGGCGATGCGCGCCGCATTCAAGGCGGTCGACGCGGGTTATCAGGTCGCCATCCTGGTGCCCACCACCGTTCTGGCGGAACAGCATGGCCGCACGTTCCACGGCCGGATGGCGGAGTTTCCCTTTCAAATCGCCGTGCTCAGCCGTTTTTGTACGACGCGCCAGGAAAAACGCATCCTGGCCGGCATGGCCGACGGTTCGATCGACATCGTCATTGGCACGCACCGATTGGCGCAGCCTGACGTCCAGTTTCATAACTTGGGGCTGCTGATCATCGACGAAGAGCAGCGCTTCGGCGTCCAAGTGAAAGAACGGCTCAAAGCCTACCGGCATATCATCGACGTGCTGACCATGACGGCCACGCCGATTCCGCGGACGCTGCACATGTCGTTGTTGGGCCTGCGCGAAATTACGAATCTGGAAACGCCCCCCGCCGACCGGTTGGCGATCGAGACGCGGGTCACGCGGTTCGACGACGAATTGATTCGGCACGCCGCCTTGCGCGAGCTCAATCGAGGCGGCCAGATGTTTTTTGTTCACAACCGCGTGCACGACATTCAGAAGCTGGCGGTGCGATTAGGACAGATCGTTCCCGAAGCGCGGATCGCCATCGGGCACGGCCAGATGCCCGAAGGGCAATTGGAAAAGGTCATGCTCGACTTTGTCGACCACAAGTTCGACATGCTGCTGGCCACCACGATCATTGAGAGCGGGCTCGATATTCCGAACGCGAATACGATGTTCATCGACGACGCCGATCAGTATGGGCTCGCCGACCTGCATCAGCTCCGCGGCCGCGTGGGGCGCTACAAGCACCGAGCTTATTGTTATCTGCTCGTGAATCAGAATAAGTCGCTGACCTC
>JAICIG010000231.1 GCA_025924495.1 Pirellulales bacterium
AGAAGACCTTGACCAATTCATAATTGCCGCGCTTGTCAAGTTCCTCGACCGGCACGCGGGGCACCAGGCTGGCGTCAAGGTTTTTGAGATTGGCGACGATCAATACGTCGCCATTGCGCAGCAGAGTGAAGCCTTTGCTGAGCAGGACTGAGTTGAGCAGATCGCGTACCTCGTCGACCGAGTACCGGCCGCGCGTCGTGAGATCGAGATAGCCGGCAGGCGCTTCCTCCCACTGCAGGCTCATGTCGGAGATGTCTGCCAACCATTCCAACACTGCCGGCCAGGGCTGGCCTTTGAAGCTGAACGACACCAGGCCGTCGTCATCCGGCCCGACCTCCAACTCGTTAGGATCGGCGGGCCGCATCGGCCGATTGGGTCGCTTCACAGGTTCCGGCAGCTTCGGTTTCTTATCCTCTTCGGTTGCCGGTTTTTTCTCACCCTCGGCGGGCTTCTCTTCTTCCTTTTTCGTCGACTCTGCGGCGGGCGCTTGCGTGTTCTGCGGCGGTATAAAAGGCATTCCACCGCCAAAGCGCATTCCGCCCTCGCCGAAGCGCCGGCGGCGTCCACTATCTTGCGCGAACGACGATGAGTCATCAGCGAGCCATGTGCATGTCGCTACGCACGTGACGAAAAACAATGACCCGAGAACTCGGCTCACGGCGGTCACTCCCCTAAAGTTCAAAAGCGATGCGAGAGCAAAATGCAAGAAGCTGACAGGCCCGGATATGTCACTCGACATTGTACCTGCCCGGTAGGCGCGGCTCTAGCTCGGAACGCGCTAAATACTTGCGGCAAATACGTTGGGGGCCGCATGTAACCCGCAGCGAGGCCCGCGCCACTCCGAAATTGTGGGAGTATTGTGCTCAAGGGTTGCCTCAGGCCGGCTAGCCCCGGCCGTGGTTTGCAGCCTACAGGAGATTTGTGCGGAATCGCGGGTAGGCCGCCCGGCGCGGCTCCGACTGGCGATAGCATGACAATCGGCAAGAATCCGGGAAAAAGATGACACGGCGTCGGCGGTCTCTCAGCGGTCGACCGTTGTGTTGAAACGACGCTCCTGAGCGACTAACTTGAAGCTGGGCGTCTGCCCTGTCCAAGCCTGGCCAGAGTCGTCGCAGTCTGACGTCCGCTAGCGTGGCTGCAAATCGCGCTTTAGGCGGTTCTTCGGCGGATTGATCGATTTCATCCCGCGTGCGCCGTGTGGATCGCCGCCGCGCCCGACCTGGCAAGCCGACGACACCCAGCGGCCCGAAGAAAGGGGCTCAAGGCGGATATGGAAGCTGGCGAAATCCTCTTCAAACGCGGTTTGCTCGATGAGCGCCAGCTCGAGATGGCGCGGCAAGCCAATGGCGATGGCCGGCGGTTAGACCAGGTGGCCGTCGAAATGGGGCTGGTCAGCGAAGAAGCGGCGCTCGCTGCCATCGGGGAAGAGGTAGGGCTGGAATTCATCGATCTGGCCAATGCCGAAATCGACCTATCGCTGCTGCGGGATTTTTCTCCCCGCTTGATCCATCGCGAGTCGCTGTTCCCCATTCAGCGGCATAACGGGTCGTTGCGAGTGGCGACGAGCGATCCATTTCATCTTTATCCACTCGATGAATTGAGCGCTTCGACCGGACTGTCCATCGAGCCGGTGCTGGCCAGCCGGACTGAAATTGCCAAGCTGATCAAAACGCACCTGGGCGTCGGCGCGGAAACGATCGACGGCCTGATGGCCAAGAAGGCCGAAAGCTCCGTCGAGCTGTTGGAAGAGATCGAGACCGACGGCTCCGAACTGTCGGAAATGGCTCAAGAGGCCTCGGTCGTCCGGCTTGTAAACGAGATTTTGCTGGAAGCCATCGAATCGCGGGCCAGCGACGTGCATCTCGAGTCGCAAGCCTCGGGGCTGCGAATTCGTTACCGAATCGACGGCATGTTGCACGCGCAGCCGACGCCGCCCGAACTCAGCCGGTTCCAGGCCGCAATCATCAGCCGCCTGAAGATCATGGCCCGATTGAATATTGCCGAAAAGCGTCTGCCGCAAGACGGTCGCATCAAGCTCAAGGTGCTAGGCCGCGAGGTCGACGTCCGCGTCTCGGTCATCCCGATGATCCACGGCGAAGGCATTGTCATGCGTCTGCTCGACAAGAGCGGCATGGAGTTCTCGCTCCGTAAGCTGGGCATGGATGCCGCTCTGTACGCGACATTCCAAGAACTTATCCGCTTGCCGCACGGCATCATCCTGGTCACCGGTCCGACGGGCTCGGGTAAAACGACTACGCTGTATAGCGCGCTATTGGAGATCAAAGACAGCCAGACCAAGATCATCACCACCGAAGATCCGGTGGAATATCAATTGGAAGGCATTAACCAGATCCAGGTGCACGCCAAGGTCGGCCTGACGTTCGCCGCCTCGCTGCGCAGCATTTTGCGACACGACCCCGACATTGTCCTGGTGGGCGAAATCCGCGATCTGGAAACTGCCGAGAACGCCATTCAAGCTTCGCTCACCGGGCACCTCGTGTTCAGTACGCTGCACACGAACGACGCCGCCGGCGCTTACACGCGCATGGTCGATATGGGGGTCGAACCATTTCTGGTGGCCAGCACCGTCGAAGCGGTCATGGCTCAGCGTCTGGTGCGCACCTTGTGCAAGGAATGCAAGCAACCTTACGAACCGGCGGCCGACGAGCTGCCCAATGATTTTCCCTTTGACAAGTGGCGCTCCGCCGGCACGCCGCTGTTTCGGCCGGTAGGCTGCCGCAGTTGCAAACAATTGGGCTACCGCGGCAGAATGGGTATTTACGAACTGCTGGTTACTTCCGAGTCGGTGCGCCAATTGGCGCAAGAACACGCAAGTTCCTGGAAGCTGAAGCAAGCCGCCATGGCCGACGGGATGCGCACGTTGCGGCAAGACGGCTGGGCGAAGGCGCTCGAGGGACGTACGACGGTCGAAGAGGTGATGCGCGTCACGAAGAGCGACCGGATTGCCACGTAATAAAGAGCCTGAGCCACAATGCCTGAATTCGCCTACGTCGCCCGCGACTCCGCCGGTCAACGCGTGACCGGCAAGCTGAGCGCCGCCAGCGAGCGAGAAGCGCTCAGCACGCTCGGGCAAAAGGCATTATTTCCCTTGTCGGTTGCCGCTGAGCGGTCGGCCGCGCAAAGCTGGCGTGGCCGGCGGATCAGTCCGCAGTTGATGGCCATCACCTACGGCCAACTCGGCGATTTGCTCGGCAGCGGCGTGCCGCTCTTGCGCTCGTTGGAGGTCTTGCAGCGGCAGAGCTCGAGCGCCGGTTTATCCGAGGTGCTCATGCAGGTCAAGTCGCTCGTGGAAGAAGGCGAGAGCTTGTCCGATGCCATGCAGCGGTATCCCCGCGTATTCAGCGAAATGGCCATCAATCTTGTGCGGGCCGGCGGCGAGGGCGGGTTTTTGGAAGAGGCGTTGCACCGCGTTTCCGATTTCACCGAGAAGCAAGAAGATCTGAAAGGCCGCACGATGGGCGCCTTGGCCTATCCGATCTTCCTGGCAGTGATCGGCACCAGCGTGGTAACCGTACTTGTGGTGTTCTTCGTACCGAAGTTCGCCGAACTTTTCAGTCAGTTGCGCGAACGAGGCGAGTTGCCTGCGGTCACCGACTGGCTGTTGGCGACCAGCGATCTGTTGCGTCATTGGGGCTTTTTGATCTTAGGTGCGCTCATCGGTTTGGGATTCTTTCTTCGGGCAAAACTGTCGACCGACGAAGGACGGCTGTGGCGAGATCGCTGGAAAGTGCGCATTCCCGGCGCCGGGCGGATTTTGCTCAACCTGTCGGTCGCCCGCTTTTGCCGCGTGCTCGGCACATTACTTCATAACGGCGTGCCGATCCTCAAATCGCTGGAGATTAGCAGCGAAGCGACCGGCAACCGCATGCTGGCGCAGGCCGTGCAGGAGGCGGCCAAGAATATTTCGTCTGGACAGACGCTGGCCGCGCCACTGGCGGCCTGCGGGCATTTTCCGCCCACGATCGTGGAAATGATTGGCGTTGCCGAGGAATCGAATACGCTCGAAACGGTGTTGATCAACATTGCCGACGGCTTGGAGCGCCGGACATGGCGTCAACTCGATCTGTTTGTGCGATTGCTCGAGCCATTGATGCTGCTGGCGTTAGCCGCCGCGGTGCTCGTCGTTGTCATTGCATTGCTGCTGCCAGTCATCAAAATGAGCACAACTATTTAATAAGTCGATCTTCAAATGCCGCGCAGGCCATATTGCAAGGAGAAATGATTATGCCCGTCCGTCGTCGCCGCCATCGCGAGGCGTTTACGCTGATCGAAGTGTTATTGGTCTTGGTGATCCTGGTGATCTTAGGCTCGCTCGTCGGCATTCAGATTCGCAGCGCGCAGAAGAAGGGCCTGGTCAATGCAGCCAAGTCGCAGGTCGGCATGTTCAAGTCGCCGCTCGACATGTACCAACTCGACCTGGGGCAGTACCCCTCGACCTCGGCCGGATTATCCGCGCTGCGACGTGCAGCGGGCGACGCCCAGGATTCGAAGTGGGCCGGTCCCTATCTGGAAAAGGAAGTGCCGCTCGATCCCTGGGGCCGGCAGTACCAATACGCTAATCCAGGCAAACACAATACGGATTCCTACGATCTTTGGTCGCTTGGCCCGGATGGGGCCGAGGGAACCGACGATGACGTGGGCAACTGGTAAACGCCGCTATGCATCGCTCGCGTCAGGCATTCACGCTGCTGGAATTGCTGCTCGTTCTGGCGTTGTTGGGGATGATGCTGGGCTTCGCGTGGCCCGTGCTGTACCGCTCGCTCGGCTCGCAACGTTTGAAGCGCGCCGCCGAATCGGTGCAAACGCGCTTGGCGCGGGCGAGGACGAAGGCCATCACCTCAGGCGAAATCTTGTCGTTCCGCTTTCAGACGCAGACGGGCCGCTTTCGCATCGAGCAGGCCTCGCAATGGAATGCCGCGCTGGCTAGTGCTGGCGGCATGACCATGCCGATGTCGGGCGGTTCGGCAATGCCGCCGATGGCGTCGAGTTCGTCTTCCTCGCCGACGTCAGCGAGTTCAGCGAATTCGGGTGTGGCGGGCGGTTCCGCTCAAGTCGAAACCGTGCCGCCGGTGAACGAAGAATTGCCGGAGGGAGTCAGATTCGAATCGACCGAAGTGAGTGCCGATTCCCGCGCCAATCTGGCGTCGACCAACGACAGCTTCACATCGATCAGCGACGCCCCCTGGTCGCAGCCGATTTTGTTCTTTCCCGACGGGACCGCGACCAGCGCCAAGATCGTACTGCAGGGAGAACGCGGGCGCTCGGTTACCGTCGAATTGCGCGGTCTGACTGGCGCGGCGAAGATCGGCGAAATTGAAGCTTCTCAGGAGCGGCGGCGATGAACGTCCGCAAACGCAGCGCACGCCGATCCAGCCAATTGCCGCATCGCCGGCGGTTGAGCGCGCACCGTGCGCAGCGACGGGCTGATTGCCGCGCCTTTTCGCTGTTGGAAGTCATTCTCGCTTTGGCCATCCTCGTGGCGGCGCTAGCGGTGATCGGTGAGTTGGTCCGTGCAGGCATCAGAAACGCGCAAATGGCACGCGATCTCTCTCGCGCGCAGGTGCTGTGCGAGCACAAGCTGTCGGAGATCTTTGCCGGCGCAGCGGCCGCAGGGCAGGCGAGTAATTCGGCGTTTCCTGATAATCCCGGCTGGTTGTATTCAGTCAATCAAGACGGTTCGGGGCCCCAGGGCCTCATCAAAGTCCGCGTGACTGTCGAGCAAGATCCGGCCCAGCAGCGCTATCCGGTCAGTTTCACTATGGCGCAGTGGATGCGCGATCCCGTGGTCACCGCTACGCAGTTGATGCCGCCAGCGAATACGAGTTCGCAGACCGGCGGAAGTTCGCAGACTACTGGCTCTAGCAGCGGGCAAGGGCGATGATTCAAGATAAACTCACGCTGCGCCGCCACTCGCCGCTTGCGGGCTTCACGCTCTTAGAGGTGATCCTTTCCTTGGCGCTGTCCGGCCTACTGTTAGGTTCGTTGGCTTGGGCGATCCAACTCAATTTGAAGGCCACCACGAGCGGGCGCACCGACGTAGCTCGCGCGCAGTTGGCCCGCGCGGCGCTGGAGCGCATGGCAAGCGACATCCGCTCGGCGGTCTGGTACGACCCGATCGATCCGCAGTCGCTCGTCGTACCGCCGTCGGTGTCATCTCTGTCGTCAAACAATTCTTCCTCGGGCTCTCCTTCCGGCGGGCCCGGCGGCAGCAGTGGCGGCGCCGCGGGTGGTTCTGGGCAACCGACGGCGTCGGCTGGAAATTCTTCCGCGGGAGGCTCAGGTTCGAGTTCGATGTCGGGCGGCGGCAGAAGCTCAAGCGGCGCCGGGGCGTCGAGCGGAGGCGGCTCAGTGGGCGGCGGCGGCTCCGTGGGCGGCGCTTCGTCGGGGGGCAGGTCGAGCAGTTCTTCGGGCGGCGGTTCGACGGCCAGTGCTGGGGGAGGTTCGGGCGGCGCTAGCGGCATGAGCGGTTCCGGTCAGGGCGGAAGCTCTTCTTCGAGCGGCAGCACAAGCAGCTCGTCGACCGATCCCAATGCGACACAGCCGCCGCTCATGCCGGGCCTCTTCGGCGGAACGAACTGGTTGCAAGTCGATCTCAGCAGGCTGCCTCGTCCCGACCAGTATTTTACGACGGCGATGGCGACTCCCGGCGCCACGGGCATGATTCGCCCGAGCGAGATCAAATCGGTCTATTATTACGTGACGGGCTCGGGCCAAGGCTTGCCGCCTGCGCTTTCCAATGCCGGCGGCGCTAGCGGTGGCGCCAGTCAAGGTTTGATGCGGCGCGAGGCGGATCGCCTGGTCACGCTTTGGCAGACCACGGGCGGCGGCGGGCAAATGACTGCTGGCCAGGCGCCCGAAGCGCTGGCCCCCGAAATCGAGAAGTTAGAGTTTCGCTACTTCAACGGCTCGACTTACAGCAATATGTGGGACTCGCGACAATATGGTTGCCTGCCGCGCGCCGTCGAAATTCGCATCACTCTGGCAGACGACGCCCCCGCCGCCGACAAAACGCCGTCCGCCGTGCGCGCGCCGGCCCGGAAAAGCTCGGAGTTGCCGGTCTATACTCTGCTCGTTTCGATCCCGGCCTGGAAGCCGCCGAAGCTGCAGACGACGGATCCGACGCAGAGTTCTTCGACTACAGGGTCCAGTAGCACGACAAGCGGCGCGAGCAGTACGGGGAGTCGCTGATGCACTGCCGATGTCGTTGCTCTCGTTCATCTCGTTCAGGCCTCGTGCTGGTCGTCGTGCTCGTGGCCATTATGCTACTCAGCCTCGCCGGTTATACGTTTGCACAATTGATGTTCGCCGAACGCGAAGCGGCTTGGGCCCACGGCCGCGATCTGCAAACCAAGGCGCTCGCGCAGTCTGGCATCAGCTGGATTCAACAGCAACTCGTTCAGAACCCGGCCAACCTGCAACAGCAGGGAGGCTGGTATGACAATCCGACCTTGTTTCGCAGCGTGCTTGTACTGGATGGCCCGCTCGATCGAGACCGTGGCCGATTCACCATCCTGTCGCCGCGCACGCAGCAAGGCGCGTTCGTGGGCGTGCGCTACGGCCTGGAAGACGAATCGAGCCGGTTGAACCTGAACACATTGCTGCTGGCCGAGCAAAAGAGCTCGGGCAGCGGCCGGAACATCCTTTTGATGTTCCCGAACATGACGCCCGAAATCGCCGATGCCATTCTTGATTGGATGGATACTGACGACACGCCGCGGCAGTACGGCGCCGAGCGAGATTTTTATTCTTCGCAGTCGCCGAGTTATGCTCCGAAGAATGGGCCGCTGGAATCGGTGGAAGAATTGCTGCTTGTCCGCGGCATCACGCCTCAACTGCTATTCGGGATGGACGCTGATCGCAACACGATGGTCGACTCGCGCGAGACATCGGGACAAACCATGCAAAACTCGGCCGGCGCCTCGCCGTCGGGAAATATGTCGGGCGGGAACATGTCCGGCGGCAATATGCAATCAGGAAATATGTCGGGCGGTGCGTCGATGAACGCCGCCGACGTCAGCGGCGTCATGAATCAAGGTTGGGCCGCGTACTTCACCGTCTTCAGCATGGAATCAAACCTTCGTCCGGACGGCCAACTCAAGATCAACCTCAACGGCAGCGATCTCAACCAGCTTTATCAGGATCTATCGAGCGTGCTGAGCGCCGACATGGCTTCCTATATCGTCGCTTATCGGCAAGGTTCAGTGGTGGCCGGCAACCGGGCGACTGTGCCGATCAACGGCCGCAAGGTCGACCTGACGAAGCCCGGCAATACCAAACTTGCATCGCCGCTGGATCTGGTAGGCGCCAAGGTGCAAGCATCGTTTCAAGGGGATCAGTCCCCGAGCGTCGTCGACAGTCCGTTCGCCGCCACTGCATCCGCCATGTCGAGTTACATTGCTCAGTTGCTCGATAATACCACCATTGTCCCAGCGGCGACCGTGCCCGGCCGGATCAATATCAATCAGGCCTCTCGGCTGGTGCTGATGACGGTGCCTAATCTCGATGCTCCGACGGTCGATCGCATTGTCAATACTCGCCCCACGGATCCCAGTCAGGCCAGTGCGACTCAGCAATTCCCTACCTGGCTCTATACCGAAAACCTGGTCAGTCTGGACACGATGAAGCAAATCATGCCCTATATCACCTGCTCGGGGCGGGTTTATCGGGCCCAAGTGGTCGGTTTTTTCGACCGCACCGGGCCGGTCTATCGCATTGAAACCCTCGTCGACGCTACCACGCCGATTCCCCGGCTATTATTCTGGAGAGATCTGACCCATCTCGGCCGCGGATTCAGCCCTGCGATCCTCGGCGCTCAACCGCAACAATGAACAAAGGATGAAGCAGACGGGAAGGCTCTGCTGTTCAGGGGCTACGATTTCCGCATTCCGACTTCCGAATTTGACCTGTGCACGATGATCCACTTTGACCGAAGTTCAACCCTGAGTGCCCCGCTATGCCTCGTTTGTTAGCGCTGGAATGGGATAGCGAAGAGGCGCGCGTCGTGGTTGCGTCGACGCGCGGCGACTCAATCTTGGTCGAAGAGGCCTTCGCCATAGCGTTGCCGCCGCGGAGCGATAAGGACGCCGGAGACCAGGACCGAGGCAAAATTATCGGCGCGGCTTTGTCGGCTCGTCGATTGGGACGAATGCAAGGGATCGTCGCGGTGGGTCGCGTCAGTATCGAGCTGAAGCAGTTGTCGTTGCCGCCGGCGCCCGATGATGAATTGCCGGATCTCGTCCGCTTCCAGGCGCAGCGCGAATTCAACGCCATGGGCGAAAGCTGGCCGCTGGATTTCATTCCGCTCAGCAGCCAGCCTGATAAGCCGCGGCAAGTTCTGGCGGCTGCAATCTCGCCCGACATGGTCGCTCAGATTCAAGAGACCGCGCGGCTGGCGGGCGTCACGCCCGAACGACTGGTGCTGCGGCCGTGCGCGGCGGCTTCGTTGCTGCGCCGCATGCATTGGCGCGAAGCGGAGAGCGTGCAACTGCTGGTGGAAGTGCTGGCCGACGAAGCCGATTTGACAGTTCTGGTAGATGGCCAGGTGGTCTTCTTGCGCACGGCGAGGCTGCCGGGCGATGCTTTGGCGCCCGAAGGCTACCGGCCCCTGGTAGGGGAAATCCGCCGCACGGTTGCAGCGGCTCGCAACCAATTGGGCGGCCGCAAAGTGGAAGCAGTCCAACTCTGCGGCAGCGGCGCGGACCATACCGCGCTCGCCGAGCAAATTGAGAAAGATTGCAACTTGCCCTGCCGCCTGTTCGATCCGTTCGCTTACTTGAACCTGGGTCGCGAATTGGCGAAGGCGCCGCCCGAACATACCGGACGCTTCGCGCCGTTGTTGGGAATGCTGCTTGACGAAGCAGCGCATCAGCCGCCGGCGATCGACTTTCTTAATCCGCGCCGCCGTCCGCCGCCGCCCGATCGTCGTCGGCCGCTGGCAGTGGCCGTCGCGGCCGTTGCCATCGTCGTGCTAGGCGGATATTTCTGGTTTTACTCGGCGACGAGTGCGCTCGATGACAGAATCGCAGAGCTTGAGCAGCAGGCTCGAGAGCAAGAAAAACTTGTCGCAAAATACAAAGACGTGGAGTTGGCCGCCAAGGAGATCGAAGCTTGGGCCGCCAGCGACGTCAACTGGCTCGATGAGTTGCGCGAACTGTCCGACGACTTCCCCCAAGCCAAGGACGTACTGATCACCCAATTGCGAATGGGGCCGCATACTGGCGGCGCCGAGATCACGCTCGAAGGTTATTTGCGCGAGGCCGATACCGCGGATCAGCTCGAAGCGAACTTGCGCGATGATGGGCACACGGTGGAGGGACGCGGCCTGCAGCAAGATTCTTCCAAGCCAGGCTATTCTTGGCGATTCACTACCTCGATGCTCGTCAAGCCTCAGGATCCGGAGACGTATCGCAAGCGAGCCGCGGCGAAGCCGCCGGCGCCGGTATCGGAAGATGAGACATCCCAAGGCGGCGGCCGGTTTGGCGGCTATGGCGGCCGGGGAGAAGGTCGAGGACGCTTCGGTCGAGGCGGCTTCGGCAACGGCGATTTTGGCGGCTTCGGCAACGGTGGATTTGGGGGCGGCGGCTTTGGAGGCGGTGATTTTGGAGGCGGTGATTTTGGCGCGGGAGATTACGGCGCCGGAGGCGGCCAATCCAGCAGGTCGGATCAGGGGGCTGGCGACCGAGAAGACAAGCAGCCCGAAAAATCGCCTGCAAGCCAAGGATCAGAGCCGCCGAAAGCGGAACAGGAAAAAACAGGGGCAGGCGAAGGAAAACCGCAGGAGGGACCCTCGCGGTAAATCGTCATGCAGCAACGAGAACGCCGACTGGCGCAAATCACTGGCATCGTGGCGCTGATCGCCGCAGTGCAATTCGGCTACACCTTCATTCAAGGGGCCTTCGACGAGCGCCAATTGCAGATTGGCGCGCTCGAGCGAGAACTGACAGACAAAGGATCGGCGCAAACCCGCGGCAAGCGCGCCAAGAAGCGAATCGAAGAATGGAACAAACGTTCATTGCCCAGTAATTTGGACCGCGCCCGATCGCTTTACCAGAACTGGTTAGCCAACAAGGTCGAAGATCTGCGCCTTGCTAAGGCCGAAGTTTCTTCCGGCCCGGCGATTCCGCGACAAGGCATCTACAATCGATTGCCATTCACAGTCCGAGGGCAGGGTAACCTGAGTCAGATCACGCAGCTTTTGTATGAGTTCTATCGCGCCGATCATCTGCACCAGGTGCAGCGGCTCAGTTTGACGCCGATCGCCGCACCAGGCGGGGACGCATCGGCGCAGGCGTCGATGCCGAGTGCAGCAGGGGAGCAAACATCCCAGCCAGCGCCCGGTCCGCCGGGCGGCTTTGGGCCGGGGATGTTCGGCATGCGCGGCATGTTTGGCGGGCGCGGAATGCCGGGCATGGACCAGATGACGTTGTTCGACATCTCGATGTCCATCGAAGCTTTGGTGCTACCTGGCGCCGATCGCAACGATCAGCTCAACGCCGCCACCAGCAAGCGCCTGGCCTTCGAAGAACTCGATGATTATCGGCGGCCGATTACCCGCCGCAATATATTTGCGCCCTACGTCGAACGTCCGCAATCGGGAGACGAGTCGCAGGACGCCTATATTACCGCCGTCATGAAAGTCGATGGCCGCCTGCAGGCTTGGTTGAGCTTTCGAAATTTGGGCATGATTCGCAAGTTGCGCGAAGGTGACCGCGTTGACGTCGGCAGCGTACACGCCACGGTGGTCACAATACGCGAGCAAGCGATCGAAATCGAATCCGACGGTAAGCGACGCAAAGTTTCCCTAGGTTCAAGCCTGGCGGAGAGCCAGGAACTATCCAAGGCGGAATCGACATCCGATTCATCCGGCGCCGCGGCGCCAGCGAAAGACGCTCCGCCCCCAGAAGCAGCTACGGCCGGGTCGCCAGGCGCCGCATTGCCGGCCAAGAGAATTCCCGCCGACGACGAATCTGGTTGATGCCGAGCAGATTTGCGCGTTTTTGCCAGTTTTGCGGCACCAGAAACATGCACCGCAGATCGGCGAGTTCTCTAAATCGCCTAGTCTGCCGGGGCGGCGCTCCTCTTAAATGGCTGGCCCAAAAAGAATTGTTTTCCTGGAGGATTACGCTGAGTTTGACGATGAAGCGGCTGCGTAAAGGTTGCGCACAGGGGAGACCCTGCATTCGCGAGGGGGGACACTCGCAACAAGCTAACCTACGTGAGAACATCAACCGCGACGGAATGACCGGGAGTTGTTTCAACGCCGATCGGTGCTTGTTTGCTGATCGTCGGCTTGTTGGCGCTGCCGCAGGCGGA
>JAICIG010000232.1 GCA_025924495.1 Pirellulales bacterium
AAGGTGCGCACGTGGGCCATCTGCCGATCGGCTGCGCTGGCGATCGTATCGGCGTCATCTTCGAACAACCCGACGCCGAGCAGCCGATAATGGTTCGGCGGCTGCTCCGACGACGGGATGCCGAGCCATTTGCGGTACGGGTCAAATTCCTCCGGCACACTCATCGCACGACTCCAACGGCGAGGAAGAGGAAACCGTCGATTATCGGCCCGCGCCCTCGCCGCCGCAACCGGTTCGCCGTCCTGGTAGTCGGGCTAAGACTTTAAAGGGGTCGCGGGTCCTGACGCCTTTCCTTCGTCTGTTCTTCGTATCATTCCGGCGAAGGCTTTTTCAGAGCTTTCTCAACGATCGAAGTAAGCGACTCGTCTTTGAATTGTTTAGCCATCTCGACGGGCGTATTCCCGCTTTTATCGGCCGCCGCGGCATTCGCGCCGGCATCCAAGAGCGCCCGAACAACAGCGATACGATTAGCCAACTCGGGGCCCAACCCGCCTCGATCCGGCAACAGCGCCATGTGCAGGGCCGTCTTCTGGTCGTCATCGGTCGCGTT
Source organism: Pirellulales bacterium (assembly GCA_025924495.1). The sequence goes on from JAICIG010000232.1 coordinate 551, forward strand.
GACATCCGCGCCTGCATCAACAAGCATGCGCAGCGGCTCGAGGCATCCATACCAGCCGGCGATATGCAGCGGCGTCCGACCAACGTTATTCCTCGCGTTTGCATCCGCGCCGCTCGACAACAAAAACTTAACCATTCGCGTCCGCTTCGAGTGAACCGCGGCGAATAACGGCGTTTCTCCGTCAGTGCCGTTGTGGGCATTAACGTTTGCCCCACTTGATATCAACTGTTGCGCGTCGGCTATGTATTTTGGAGTATCTGCATCAGAGAATCCGCCGGCTGCGACGCGAAATAGCTGGTCATTTAATGAGATAAGCCTGAGATCACCGTTATGGGCGATCCCAACTTCGGTGACCGCATTCCCGTCGTTGCAACCGACCACGCCACTTCCGAGGACGAGTAGCGCAATGAGAACTGTCGTGTCATTCAGCATGTTCCAACGCATTTCATTCAATTCCGAAAGCGGGCAGATGCCAGACAGGCTTTGCCGGCCCGCTATCTTGCTCGACTGCACACTACTATTGATGCTGCGAAAGCCAGTTCCCGAACTAATGCTCATTCGCAATTGCGTGCCCAGAACCGAATCTTCCCAAATCTTGATCGAGCCGACTGCTCCCTCCACGGGACCAGAGGGGGGATCGTCGCCCCCTCGTCGATTGCGCGCAACGCATACTCATTCGAAGATTGCGCCGATCTCGAATCTATTTTAGAAAACAGCGTCCCCCGAGCCAAAGCTCAACGAACGCCAAAGTGTTTTTTTGCGGCGAGAAGCGCAAAGTAACTCCCAGCTCGTGCAGCTTTTCGTTTCTGTTTCAGCGCCAATATCGTTCAGAATGCTCTGCAGTGAGTTGCCCCTCGTGAAACCTCGCAGATTTCTTGCGGCAAAACGAGCTCTGCGACTATGATTTGATAAATCGGCCGATCGTCGTGTATCGGCAATGCGTTGGCCGCAATCGCTGGCCGGGGCAAATCGCACTTCTTCCGGGAGGCAGCATAATGGGCAGTTCGCGGCGGCGTTTGACAATGGTCGGAGGTCTGGCCCTGGTCGGCATACTTGCGGCGAGCTGGACCGTCTTGTCGCAGTTTCGCGAAGGCGGTTTGTTCGCCGTTGCTGCCCCGCGGTTCGCTCACGACGCCGATGCAGACGTCCCGCCCGAAGATCTGCCGCCCTTCGTGGTGCGCCGTGACGGGCGAGCGGGCAAGATCCAACCTGTCTATTTGCCCTGGCAAGACGGGCGAGGCGGAAATGGCCTCGTCGAGAGCATCGCCGGTTGCCTGCCGGCAGGCCCAGGCGTCGACGTGTTGTGGAACGGGACCGATCTCTATTTGATCAAGCAAAAGGGCCTGCTCAAACGTATCTGGAGCGGCGACCAGAGTAAGGGGAATTTCGAACATCGGCCCAAGGGGGACCCGGCTGTTTGTTTCGACGGCAAGTACGCTTGGGCGGCGCTGTATCGCCCGGGAGCGGCGCCGCGGCTGATTATCGTCGAGCCGCAGTCGGAACAAACGTGGGAGTTTGGCGCCGAGCACGGGCTACCCTTTGCTGCATCGAAGAAGAAGGAAATCGAGGAGCAGAATGCTTACTTTTCCGTCGGACCGATTTCCCCTGGCAAAGCGTGCATCGCGTCGTGGTCGGGGGAAACGCAGTTGGCCATGGCGGAGTTCGACCCGGGCAAGGGCATCTCGTCTAAAGTCTTTCATCGGCCGGCGGAGAACGCGGAGCCCATCGGCGGCCGACTACCCGATTGGCAGGCGCTGCAGAATGTCCGGCTCAAGTTCCTGCCGTCGCAACTTCTCCTCTTGGCGCCGCCCGACTCCAAGGACGAACAAGCGGCAGACAAACAGCCGACAAAGCCGCAATCTGCAGATAAACAATTTGCACCGCGCCTACTTATCCGCCGCAAGATTCCCAAGATGGGCCTGGCGCCTTCGCTGCTATTGGATCCCGCGACTCTCTCGCTGGAAGCGCTAAACACGCCGCCCGAAATGGAATATGCGATCAATGGTGGCTTCTGCATCGTCCATGAGGGGGCGCTTTATTGGTTGAGGGAGGTGCCGGGATTAAAGCACAAGTTGGTTTGGGCTCGCCTGGCCGCGCCAAACTTCGAAGAAGAGCGGCTGCTCTCCGATATGGCGATCGGCCGCATGGCCGCGTACGAGAACCAGGTCTGTATTCTCGGCCGCATCTGCTGGCTCTTCTCGCCGGGTTCGCAGCAAGTCGAGCGAGTTGAAGTGCAAGCGCCTTGGTCGTCGCGAGGTTTTCTGAACGTCGGCGCCTCGTCCGAACAGCAGGAGTTCGAAGGGAGGAGGTACCTGATCGATTATGTGTTCCCCAGTCAGCACTATGGCGTGCTGGCGACCGCTAACACACATGGGAACGCCGACGGGCTACCCTATTCCGAACGCATCTTTCAGTTCGGGCTCGCCACCGATCCGCGCCTGGCGCCCGACTCGCCCGAGCTGCCACAAAGTCCCGAAGCACAATTGGCCAAGCAATTGCCCGCCGGCGCGTCGGCCAGCGAACTACGGCTTTATCCTGGCAAGTCTGACGGTCGGCCGCAGGCTGTGCTCGACGGCAGCGTGGAGGCCAGCGACGACAGCGACTCGGAGTTTCCGATCTTGGCGCGCGAGATCGTGCGCCAGGCCGTGCTGATGGCTGCCCGCGACGAGCTGCGGTGGACGACGCGCGACGGCGCGCTGCGTGAAACTTCTCTCCCCGTCGATGAAGCGACGGCGAAATTGTTGGTCTGTTCGCAGTTTTCTCCGCAGGGGGATGCAAAAATCTGGATCGACCGCCCAGACGAACAAGGGCATTCGCAAACCGTCTGGCGCGAGCAGATCGCGCTGCGTGAAGACAAAGCGGCGCCCCTCGATTATCTCAAGCTGGTCGATGCCGCGGAGCGCTGGTCGCGCGATGCATATCCGCCGCTCTTGCGCCAAGAAAAGCTGACAGGCGAAGCGAATGCCGCCGATGGAGAAGCGACCGTCTCGCCCGCGGCTCAGCAACAGTTGAACCAAATGACCTTCCCTGCGCAGTTCGCGGTGCTACGCGAGCTGCACCATACCGTGCGAAAAAGCGGCGAGAGCGAAGCGCTCGCGGGCGCCCTCGTCCGCGCGTACGCCAACCTGGGCTTATTGACGGAGTATCATTGGACCGCGGTGCACAAGGCCTGCAAAGCCCGAGCTCTGCTCTACGCGCAGCGCCTGGTTGCTAAACATCCGCAATCGGCCTCGGCGCTGCGGCATCGCGCCTATGCCGAAGCGCTGGTCGGCTTGCATCGGCACGCGCTCGACGATCTCGAAGCAGCCACAAAACTCGGCCAAAGTAAAGACGCCGAGAATCAGGCCGAGGCCGGGGAATTACCCGCCTGGGTCGCCGCGATCGAGGCTTATTGCCGGTTCGACGGCGAGAAGCTTACGGGCCTGATCGACAATGCCGAGATCGGCCAGCTTGCCGGCCTGCTGCGATTTTCCCAGGTCGAAAGCATGAAGCAATCGTACATCGTGCAGGAGCTCGCGCGAAGGTTGCTCGCCAAGAACCCGGAGTGTTATCGCCTGTTCGACGCCATGTGCGATAGTTGCGCCTTGGGCATGCTTCATGTCATAACCGAGGCGGCGCCTGCCGTGTTGCAGCAAGCCATTCCGCAACGTTTACAGCAACTCTCCGGCTTGCCGCAGGACACGGCCGAATTGCTGAAGCGAGCGGCGATTCGCCCGGTAACGCTCAGCGAGTTATCGCATTCGCTGCTCGAGACGCAAGGGGCGGACGATCAGGAAGAGCTATCCTGGACGGTACTGGGCGGATTGCTGGAGGAAGTCGAATTCCTGCAGATCTGGCGCAGGGCTCATTTCATGCGCTATCAATGGGCCGTGCCGACCGAAGAGTTCATTGCGGCGGTCAAGCCGCTAGCGGCGAATCATCGCTTTCGGGCGCTAATCGATCTGTACTCCAGCAGCGCTTCGTCCGACTCTCAACGCCAGGCGGCTGAACAGGCGACGGCCAACCTGAATCTGGCGGACCTGGACTTCCCGCAGTTGGCGGTGTTTAAGAAGATGTTGGACGGCGCTTGGAAAGCGGCGCGACCAGCCCAATACCTGAAGGCCCAATCCCGGCCGACATTGCACTCCGACGACTTGCCTCGCGACTTGCTCGCGCAAATCGCTCATCCCACCCGGCCGAACTCGATTGAGTTGAGCGAACGCGTCATGAAAGTCAGCCCGGAGAGCCCCGATGCCGCGGCGGTGTGGATGCAACATCACCGCAAGCAGGCGGTCGAGCAGGCAGCCGAACTGGAACAAAGATTTGCCGGACAACCGCGGGTGTTGCAAGCGCTGATAGGCACAGCCTCCGACCAGAACGACCGCGACCGGCTGCTTCGGGCGTACATCAAGCTCTCGCCCGATTATTGGGCATACGAGGTGCTTGCCGAATCGCTGAAGCGGCAAAACAAGCCGGACGAGTGGAAAGCGACGATCGACGAGTTTCTCGAGCAGCCCGATGCCGGTTTGGCGCATGCCCAGATGCGAGTGCAAGTGGCCAATTATTACATGAGCCAGAAGCAGTATGAGCAAGCTCGCCCCTATGCGGAGGCGGCGGCCGAAACCTGGGCCGAATGGGCCATGCTCTGCGCAATCCGCTGCTATGAAGGCCTGGGCGATGCCAAACACGAAGGACTATGGCGATCGAACCTTGTCGAACGGTATCCAAAGAAAGAGCATTGGCTCGACTGGTATTTGTTCTGCCGCCGGCACGGTCAGGAGGGCGCGGAAAAAATCATTCAGGTCGTCGATGCGATGCTCGCAGACGGTCAATCCATTCCAGACTCCGCCGGCTATAAGTTGGGCACTTATTATCAAGCCAGCGGCCGTCCCAAGCAGGCGCTCCCCTGGTTGATGAAGTACGCTGCCGGCGAAGCGCCCGGCTGGATTGCTCAAGGCGGACTGGCTGCGGCTTTAACGGCCCATGAGCTGGGCGACGTGCAGGCGCGCGACAATGCCTTTCAGCGGATCGCAACGCTCGACGAAAGCCAGTGGACGACGTGGAAGCACACCGCTTTGTGGCTGCAGTCGGCCATCGCCGCGAATCCTTCGGAACCGGCGGATCTGGATGCCGTGCGCCGTCTGCTGGATGCCGAACGCGATACTAGCCATCGTGGCCCCCTCAGTTATTTCGTCGGGCGTTACTTGGAGCTTTCTGACCGGTGGCAAGAGGCCGTGCCGTTTTATCAGGCGGTCGCGGCGGAGCCGCGCCTGCATTTCTTTCAGGAACAGACGCTGGCCCGGGCGGCACTCTATGATCATGGGCTCAAGCCCGATGACGACAAGCAGGCTGCCGCCGCTGCAAAGAGCTCGTCTGCCGAAGAAGCGGAAGCCACTCGGGAGGCCGGGGACGCCAGCAAGCCCGAAGCAGCCGCAGAGCCGGATGCGGAAAACGACTAGCGACGTTCCGCTCAGCGTCGTCCTTCTCATGAAGCGGCAAGAGTTGCTCTTGCAATAGGGCCGCACGGCACGTTGCCTTGCCCGATCGTCGCCCGCGAGCGATCTCGGCTCTGCTGAAGCCGCTGCTCGTCGCGGTTGCTCGCCTACCAACCCGAAGTCCCAGCGAGGAACTGACAGGATTCCTCCTATCTGCCGCTTCGTTACTGTTCGCTTGCCATCCAACAGCACAATTTTAGTCCGCTACCCTCGATCTTCGTTCGTTGCCTTTCGCGGGCGCGACGGATTACAATAGGTACAGTCACGTCTGATGCCGTTCGGCAATGCAACGCGTTCAATCCAGGAGTTGCCGTCATGCGCTCTCGCAGATGGATTGGTCTAGTCACCGTGGCGTTGTGCTTGATCGGCGCGGCGACGGCCGAGGGGGGGATGGCGGCGCCGACTCTGGAAGATATCCCGCGATATCTCACCCTGTCGAAGCTGGCCAGGTTGCGAATTGATGCCATTTCGTTCTTCCTGGTTTGCCTGCTGGCCAGCGGCTGGGCAGTGCAACTCGTCTGGAATTCGCTCGCAAAGGATTTTCCCAAACTGCCGCGCATTTCATATCTGCGTTCCCTCGGTCTGATCTGGCTGTGGGGCCTGCTGTTCCTGCTGGTGCTGACGATGATCTCCGGCGCGCGCGAGCTGATGACGCCCGGCGCTTGGAAGAAGAACGGGCTGACGTATCAATTGGCCGAGCCGGCATCGCCTCAAGTGCCGGTAAGCGACCCGGCGGAAAACACTGGGGCGCAGCCGTCTGTCACTTCCACGTCCATCGAAAAGGAGAGCCCCTGATGCGCTCCTTTGCTTTCCTACTCGCGTTGCTCGTGCTGTTCGTTGTCGGCCTCGGCATCGTGACCGGCCTGCCGGCAGAAAGCGGCGGGCATCTCATGGCGGGCTGGCTCTTCTTTTTCGGCCGCTCATTCTCGCGCCTTGCGGTGAACTGGAGCGGCGTCGCGACGATCGCGCTGTGCGGCGCATTGCTGCTCGTCAGCGGTCATCGCTTTGCCGTCTGGCTGAATGCGGCGATGCAAGCGCAGCCATCGGCGGCCAATGAGCCGCCTGACGCTGGCCAGCGGTCTCCAGGCGCCGTCGCTCGGCGCTGGCCGCTGCGGCGGACTGCGCTGCTGTTGGCGGTTGTGGTCTTGATGTTCGTCGCCGGCATCTCGTTTATCGGACTCGTGCATCAAACCGCCTGGCTCGCGACGACGCCGGAACCGCTGACCGATTACCGCTTGGACCTCGGCCGGTACAACGCTCCTCGGGAACGTCACTTGTGGTACGTCGGCTTGGGAGTTCAATCCTGGTACGACATCTATAAGCGGCCGCCCGTGAACGGCCCATGGCCGGAAATCGAGCAGGCGTCGCACAGTTGGCAAACGCGAATCTTGCCGTTCGTTAATTTCCGAACTGACAACATTGATTTCAAGATCGCTTGGAATGATCCCCAACACGCGCCTGCCTTCCAACGTTTCGTGCCCAGCTATTTGACGCCCGATTTTGGCGTGTTGCGAGACGGACGGGGCTACGCGGTCAGCCATTATGCGGGCAACGAGCGATTCTTCGCCCAGCCCGTTTCGGCGGAGAAAGCTAAAACCGCCGGCAATGCGCTGATTGTGTGCGGCGAAGTATCGCACGACTTCATGGCCTGGGGCGATCCGGCGAACTTGCGAGATCCGACGCTCGGCCTCAATCGCTCGGCTGCCGGATTCGGCAGCGCCGATGAACTGGGAGTGAACTTTCTGATGGCCGACGGTTCGACCCGTTACCTTTCGAACGATGTCGACCCTCGCGTCCTCGCCGCGCTCGCTTCGCCCGAGTCGAGCAACGACGCGTCGCAATCTGCTCCAAGTCCGGACGCCTCGGCCGGCATCGGGCGACGCAATCGTCCGTAGGCGCGCCATTGCCCGTGCTGCCGGCAGGGCGCCCTGATCGGCGGGCGGCAGAACGAACCACGGTTAACACTGAGAACACGGTTTCTTCAGTTCTATATCTGTGTCATCCGTGTAATCCGTGGTCAATCCAAACCAAAGCGAGATTCAGGACCTGCTCAGTTGGCTACCTGCCTCGTCCAGCAACGGCCGGCAGCGGCGCAATCCGACTATCGGCCGCCAGGATTGGGAGTGTTGTATGGATTGTGCTGAGCAGCTCTGAGAAGGTGCCGCGATTGGCGGACGTCTCGGGTCGCTGCCGCCGTCATAATCCGCCCATCGGCTGCGCAAGCGCGACCTAAATTTCAGCACCAGCGACGCGATCGCGCCGCGAGGGTATCGGAATCAAACAGGAACGGCTGCATGTACGGGCGAGCACTCGACTGGCTGGTGGGAAAGTGGCAGTGGCCTTATGCCGCATTGTTCGCGGCCGCGATACTCGGCGCGATCGCTCCGTTCGTGTTTCACGATGCGGGCGCGCCGTTCGCGCTCGTTTATCTGCAACTGCCGATCTACATGCTGCACCAGTATGAGGAGCACGATGGCGATCGCTTTCGCCTCTGGGTGAACGACATGGTGGGACACGGGCGCGAGCTGCTCACGCCGATCGCCACCTTCTGGATCAACTCGCTGCTCGTGTGGCTGCTGGATCTCATCGCCCTGTATCTCGCCTGCTTCGTCGATCTCTCGCTCGGGTTGATCGCCATCTACATGCCGCTGGTCAACGCCTTCGGACATATCGTGCCAGGGATTCTCAAACGGCAGTACAACCCCGGCCTGGCGACGAGCGTTTTTCTCTTTCTGCCCCTCGGCGTCTTGAGCGCCGTTGTCGTCTCGCGAGCGGCAGGGTCGACATTCGACGACCATTTGCTGGCCTTCATTGTCGCACTCATCGGCCACGGCATCATCATCGCCCACGTCCGTCGCCGCTTCTCGCAGTTATCCCGACCCTCGGTCGGCGCCTTGGCCGCCTGACGGTCATTCGGCCGCGAGAATTCAAGGCGAGAATTCGCGACATTATTCTTCTGTTCTGGTCGTCAGGCGGTGACGCGCCAAGGCGACTCGAAAGAAGGATTTCATCGGCGGGCGCCGGCTTTCAACGGGTCGGGAATGCTCCGTAGAGGAACTGCCCTCGCCTGCGAATGATCAGATTATGAGCGAGGTTCTTAGAATCGTCTCGTGGCATCATTCCAGCAATCGCGAGCTCGCGATACAGAGCCCATCCGTGCGGAACGGCGGCCAACTCAATCGCGGCGCAAAGTTCCGGGCCACCAACCAGCAGTGCGGTTAACGTCGGGCAATCGAGTTGAAGAGACTTTCGGAGCGTCAGGCGCGCTGACGCCATTCCCTGTCCCGACGCCTTCCCTGCCCGCCGCCGAAGGTCGACGAGATCCGCAATGTCGCATGGCGCCTCCAGGTCAGACAAAAATATTCCACTTTCTTGAGAATATTAAAAAACACTTGTCATTTCAAATTCTGCATGCGCAGAATCTCGCCCATCGCCGTCGGCCGGTTCGAACCGGCTGGCGCATCCAACTGTTGACGATCACTCTGATGCGAGGAAACGGCCAATGGGATCAGCTGGGCGTGCGCGCGGGACGCAGAGGCGAGGGATTGAGGCATCGCGACGTGGGGCCTTGAATGCCGCCCCGCGAGCCCAACTCAGCTTGGAATGGCTCGAAAATCGGCGGCTGTTATCGGGCGCGCCCGGGTTGACGTTAACCATCGCCCCTGCATCGTTCGCGGAGAACGCCGGAACGGCGGCGGCAATCGGGACGGTTACTCGGGTCAATACCGATGACGCCTTGCCCCTGACAGTCAACCTGTTGAGCAGCAATATCAGCCAGGCCGTCGTGCCTGCCAGCGTCGTTATACCGGCCGGCCAGACCTCCGCGACGTTTCCCGTCAATGCAGTCGACGATCACATCTTCACGCCGACGCTGTCGGTTGGCATCACTGCCACGGCCATTGCCGACGTGCCGTTGAGCGTCGCTACCACTTTCGGCACGGGCGGCAGCGTCTCCCAAAACTCCGACACCACCGCCGTAGCCGTGCAGCCGGACGGCAAAATTGTCACCGTCGGGTATTCCTCGTCATCCAGCCTCTATGACGCGACCATCTCGCGCTTTAATAACAATGGCACGCCGGATCCCACGTTCGGAACGAACGGCTCCGTCACCACCGACATCAGCGGCCAGAAGGATATCCCCTGGGCCGTTCTCGTCCAGCCGGACGGCAAAATCGTCGTGGGCGGCACTGGGGGCAATGGTCCCAATTTCTTTTTCGAGTTGGCCCGCTACAACGCCAACGGCACGCTCGACACTGGCTTTGGCAACGGCGGCAAAGTGGTCTTCAACCAGAGCGGATACTACAACGAGATCTGGGATCTAGCGATACAGTCGGACGGCAAAATCCTGGCGGGCGGCGACACCGATAGCGCCTTCGCCGTGGCCCGGCTGAATACGAACGGTTCGCTGGATACCAGCTTTGGCAGCAACGGCATCGCAAGCGTAGTCCCGACCCCCGGGTACGAAAGTCGCGCCTTCGGCATTGTGGTACAGTCCGACGGCAACATCGTGTTGGCCGGTAACACCAAAGGCGGAAACTTCGATTCGCAGGTCGCCCTGGCTCGTTTTACGCCGGCGGGCACGCTCGATTCAACCTTCGGCAGCGGCGGCGTGGTGAAGACAGACTTGCCCGGCTGGTATGACGAAGGCGGTGATGTGGCGCTCCAGCCGGACGGCAAACTTATTGTCGCCGGCTCCACCAGTCCGGCAGGCGTTTATCCCCCCGACTACAACTTCGCGCTGGTCCGCTACAACGCGGATGGCACGCTCGACAGCAGTTTCGGCAACGCCGGCGAAGTCATCACCGATCTGGGCGCCGACGACGAAGCCGAAGGCATCGCCCTGCAGCCCGACGGCATGATCCTCGTCTGCGGCCAAACGGGGCCCGCTTTCAGCGGCTACTCGGCGTACCATGCAGTCCTGGCCCGCTACCAGCCGAACGGCACGCTCGACGGCGAGATCATCCCTTCGACAAGCGGCATCAGCGGCCGAAACCTGGCCGTAGCGCCCGACGGCGAGGTGTTCGTCGCTGGCGAAGGACTTGCTACCACTAGCGGCCAACTGATGGCTTTTAACATCGTTGAGCCGGTGGCGGCCTACGCTAACATCAGCGTTCTGGAAACCGACCCCGCTCCACCGCCGGCCACGACAACTCGATTGGTAGACGTCAGCAACGGCACGCCGGCGTCGACGGCATTGATTTATGGCCAACGGGTCATGATCTCGGCGGAAGTCAGTCGCACAATCGACGGTTCGGGCGTGGTAGGGACGGTGGAGTTCTTCGATGGCACGACGCTGTTGGGAACCGCCACGACGAACTCGAACGGCTTCGCCACGATGACGACGACCGCGACGCAACTGGCCGCGGGGGCGCACTCGCTCTACGTCGTGTTTCCGGGCAGCACGACGGATCCCGCATCCAGCAGTTCGCCGCAGTCCTTTAACGTTGCACCTGCGACCTTGACCGTTAATGTCGCCAATGCAACGAAGGTCTACGGCCAGGATGATAGCGGCACATTCACGGGGACCATTTCGGGATTGGTAGGCGGCGAGAGCTTTGTGACGAGCTACACGAGCTCAGGTTCAGTTGCCAGCGCGAACGCCGGCGCCTATTCCATCAATGCTGCGCTCGCCAACCAGGGCACAGGCCTGCTCTCGAACTACTTTATTATCGTGAACTCCGGCACCCTGAGCGTCACGCCTGCGGCGCTGACCGTTGCGACGGACGACGCTTCAAAAGTCTACGGCTCGGCGAACCCAGCCTTCACCGCCAGTTACCAAGGCTTCGTGAACGGCGACACGGCCGCTGCGCTGGGCGGCAGCCTGGCGTTCGCCACAGCGGCGACCTCTGCCAGCGATGTCGGTTCGTACCCGGTCACGCCCTCGGGGCTGACATCGAGCAACTACGCGATCACGTTCAAGGACGGCACGCTGACCATCGTGCCTGCAGCATTGACCGTTGCGACGGTCGACGCGTCGAAAGTCTACGGTTCGGCAAACCCGGCCTTCACCGCCAGCTACCAGGGCTTCGTGAACGGAGACACGGCCTCTTCGCTGGGCGGCAGCCTGGCGTTCGCCACGTCGGCAACCGCGGCCAGCGATGTCGGTTCGTATCCAGTCACGCCCTCGGGGCTGACATCGGCCAATTACACGATCACGTTCACCGACGGCACGCTGAAGATCACCCCTGCGGCGCTGACCGTTAG
>JAICIG010000233.1 GCA_025924495.1 Pirellulales bacterium
CAGCGGCTACGGTTTCAACTGCTATAGCTTCCAACCCATGTTGGGCGGCGAGCCCATCGAAACGCTCTGGGCGGCGCCCGACTTCACCAGCGGGCAAAGCAAACCGTCGCACAGCGGCATTCCCATTCTGTTCCCGTTTCCGGGCCGATTGCGCGGCTCGCACCTGAGTTACCGCGGCCAGGCGTATCCGCTGGGGAGCGACGACGGGCTGGGCAACGGCATTCACGGCTTTGTGCTCAACCGGCCGTGGCGCGTGATCGAAAACCTGCCGCAGCGCGCCACCGGCGAGTTTCTGGCGTCGGTTGACGAACCAGGTTTGCTGCGGCGCTGGCCCGCCGATTTCCGGTTGACGGTCAGTTACGAGGTGGCGGGCAATTCGCTCAATTGCGAGATCGCCGTGCAGAATTCGGGCGAATCGCCATTGCCCTTCGGACTTGGATTGCATCCTTACTTTCGCGTGCCGCTCGGGCCAGGCGGCAAGGCGGCCGTTTGCGTGGTGACCGTGCCCGCGGCCGAGTATTGGGAATTGGTCGACATGTTGCCTTCCGGCCGGACGCTGCCGGCCGATGGCCCGCGCGCCGTGTCGGCGGGGTTGCCGTTCAGCCAGACAAAGCTCGACGACGTGTTTACGAAGTTGACGAACGCTGGCGAGGGTTGTCATACGCAGATCAACGACCCGCACACCGGACGGATATTGGAGCTGACGTTCGACGAATCGTTCACGCAGTGCGTCGTCTACAATCCCCCGCATCGCGAGGCGATTTGCATCGAGCCTTACACGGCCGTGCCCGACGCGTTCACGCTCGAAGCGGAAGGCATCCGCACCGGGCTGCGCTTGCTGCCCCCCGGCGAGACGTTCAAGACGCGGTTTGCGATCACGTTGAGGTAGGCAGCGGTTGTCGCTGGCGATTTTCCTCTTTGCTCGCTGACGCTTCGGGTTGGTGTTGAAGGAAGTGCGCCGTTTCGCAGAGTAAGGTAGCGGCAGTTTGCGCGAAAAAAACAGGCCGGTCTGTTCAGACCGGCCTGTCGTGTGGAAATTGAAACTAAAGGAGAAGAGCTGTGGCGGCAGACAGGAATGTCTGCACTCCTGGACAGGACAAGGCAGACAAGAATGTCTGGACTGCGCAGGACAAGGCAGACACGAATGTCTGCCCTCCTGGGCAGGGTCAAGCAGACAGGACTGCCTGCTCTCCTGGGCCGACTACTCGGCGCCGCCCGGCAGCTTGTGTTCCTTGATCAGCTCGCCGAAGGTGGGACCTTCAGGCGACTTCTCGCCCGCGACCTTGTCGAGAGCTTCCTGAATCTTCTTCTTGTCTTTGGCGTCGGTCTTCTTGTCGAGCAACTTGTCGAGCGCTTCGCCGTAGGCGTTACGGTTCTTCTTCTCTTTGCCCTTGTGGCAAACGTTGCACTTCACTTTTTCGACTTCCGCGGCGAACTCTTTATCTCCGGCATCGCCATCGGGCTTGACGTACTTTTCCTTGAATTCGTCGAAGAAGGGCTTGATCGCCATTGCCGAGTTCGGGATGAATCCGAACGCAACGGCGCCACAGAGCAGGACAAACACGGCCTTTTTCATGCAGCAGGTCTCCCAAATGCCTGTTCAGAGTGACCGTGGCCCTGGCGACGCTCGCCGTCCCCGCGCGGTGCGGACGACCAAAACGACTGCCGCCTCCAACAAACCACGGTTTTAGTACGCCTAAGTAATAAACCTTGCGCGGGCGCCACTGTCAAGGCAATCGGCGCGATTGATGCGTTCCGAGGTTCCGCCCCGAACGCCTTACGGCGGAGATAGGCATTTTGCGGTTCGGGCCCTCAGAATCTCAATGCAGCACTGCAAGGGGGTATGTGCGGCAAAGTGGGCAGATTGCGGATGTTTTTCGTGCTTCGTGGCCCGGGCCGCCCGGCGGCATCTCGCGGCGATCGCAATCGGTCATTTGAGGGCGACACTTAGCCTGCGCGTCGGGCGGCCGTTGCCTGCTTGCCTCGAATTTGCGTTTAATACTCTTCTCGCACGTCGTCGTCGATTTCGATCGGCTGTCGCTCACCATAGATTCGGTCGCGCCCGTCTCTCCTCCAGCCGGAAATCCAATATTCTTCGCCGCTGTCGAGGTCGAAATAATTCGCCTTGAATCCCGATCCCTTGAGACTTTGAAAAGTTTGGCCTTTGTAATACAGCGTCTTACCGGTTCTCGAGAATTGCACTCGACCGATTCTCGCCGGGCCAGTCAGCGAACCCGCTTTGCACTCGATATACATGATCCGCGATTGCATGGCGAACGTTCCTGACCGTTGAGCTAAGCCCCCATGAACACAGGAAGCGCGCCTGCAGAAAAGGTTCGCGAAGAACCCCTTTCTGACAACTACCAGGTTTAGCCTACGAACCAGCGCGGGGATTGGTCGAGGCCGATGCCGGAAAAGTAATGCACGTAATGAAACACGGCGGGAGCGACGAGAATCAGGCTATCAAAGCGATCGAGCAGCCCGCCGTGGCCGGGGATCACGCTGCCCATGTCTTTGATCCCCAGGTCGCGCTTGACGCTCGACAACATCAGATCGCCCAACTGGCCAACAATGCTGATCATGGCGCCGAGCGCGATCAGATGCATCGGTTCTGCGATGGGCGTACCGGCAAACACGATGCGGCCGAGGGCAAAGACCAACAGCGTGGTCAGAACGACGGCGCCGAGCGCGCCGCCGACCGTTTTATTGGGGCTGGTGCGCGGCGCCAGTTTGCGATGACCGAACGTTTTGCCCGAACAGAACGCGAACACGTCGTTCAGCTCGACGGACAACAGCACCAGCAACACGATGGGACGATAGTTGGCGTCGTTGGCAAGGTAGCCGAGGTGCCCCAGTGCGCCGCCGAACAACATAAAGCCCAAACTGGCCAGGGCGCAGCGCTGAATATACCCTTGCGGCTTATCGGCCAAAATGGCCGCCGCCGCAATGACGCAAACCATGAGCGGGAACAAGGCGACGAACAGTCCGTACCAATGGTCGGCCACCGCGAGCGTGACGAAGGCGATGCCCAGATAGACGACTCCTTCGAGCAAACGATCTCGCGGCATGCCAGGCGCGCGAGAGAATTCGCGGTAGCAGAGAATGCTGAGGACTGCCACGGCGGCAATCGTCCATGCGGCGCCAAGCAGTACGGGGACCAACATCAGCGGAACCAGAACGAGCCACGACCAGTAGCGCAGCCACAGCTCGCGCCGCTGATTGGGGCCGACGCGGCCAACGGCCTGCAGCGCGAGAAACAGGATCGGCGTCGCCACGAGCAGCACGACCAGCGCTAGCGTAATCCATTTCGTCGCCGGATTGGCGAATGCCTGATCGTAGGCGAACAATCGCTCTCGGGTGGCCGCGTTCATGCGTGCATCCGTATCGAATGAATTGCCGCTCGGCGGCGAGCATGCGTTACTCGCGAGGGACCATAATAGCCGCCGGGACCAGAACCGCCAGCGCGAGGAGGGCAGACATTCCTGTCTGCCGACAAAAAAGGGGCGGATGAAAGGCAGACAGAAATGTCTGCCCTCCTGCGGTCAAACAGGCAGGCAGGAATGTCTGCCCTCCTGGGGTCAAACAGGCAGACGAAAATGTCTGCTCTCCTGTTCAGGCGCCGGCTTTGCGCTTTTTGAGCAGCGATTGGGGATTGTCGGCTTTGCCGAGCAATTCGAAAAGAAATCGGCTGGGTGTGGTGGGGCGAGGCTTGCCCCATTTGTTGCGGTTCAAGGCCAAGGTCATCGTCAGCCGGTCTTGAGCCCGGGTGACGCCGACATAGCACAGCCGGCGTTCTTCGTCGATCGCGGCGCCTTCGGCGGAGACGGAGCGATGATGCGGCAAGAGCCCCTCTTCCATGCCGACCAGATAGACTTGTGGAAACTCGAGCCCCTTGGCGCTGTGCAGCGTCATTAGCACGATGGCATTGCGGGCGAGTTGATTCTCTTTATCCTGCTGGTCGTCGCGGCCGGAGAGGGCCGTGTCTTCCAAGAAACCAGCCAGCGTCGGTTCCTCGGCCTTTTGCTGATAACTGGCCAGCGAGTTGACGACTTCCTCGACCGAATTCCAGCGCGCGGTCTGGTCGGCGGGCTCTTTGTACTGGCGGTTGATTTCGTCCTGGTAGTTGATTTTATGGATCAAGTCGCTGGCCACATCGACGATTGACTCGCGCTTCAAGCGGCCCCGATACTGCTCGATGAGCGCCACGAATTTGCCGACCGCTTCGACGGCCGGCGCCGGCAGATCGGGCAGTTTGGCTGCGTCGGGCAGAATCTCCCACATCGGCTTGGCCTGCGAAACGGCGTGCGCCAACAGCAGCTCGACGGCTCTTTGGCCAATGCCGCGCGCCGGCGTGTTGATGATCCGCAACAGCGAAACCTCGTCGCGCGGCTGCACGAGCACGCGCAGGTAGGCCAGAATGTCGCGGACTTCTTTGCGGTCGTAAAACGACATGCCGCCGATCAGCGTGTAAGGCAGTTTGGCCCGGCGCAGTTCCTGCTCGAACGCGCGCGGCTGTTCGTTGGTGCGGAACAGAATCGCGAAATCTCGTGGTTGGGCGATGCGGCGAAAGATCTGCGAATTGATCTCCTCGACAACCTGGTTCGCCTCGGTCGTTTCGTCGGGATATTGCAGAATGCGCGGGGGCTCGCCGTCTTCGCGGAAAGCCTTCAGCACTTTGTCGTGCCGCAGCTTGTTGTGAGCGATCAGCCGATTGGCCATCGTCAAAATAGCGCCGGTCGAGCGATAATTGGCCTCCAGCCGTACGACCTTGGCCTCGGGCCAATCTCGCTGAAAGCGCAGGATGTGCGTTACCTCGGCGCCGCGCCAGCCGTAGATCGATTGGTCGTCGTCCCCGACGACACAGAGATTGCGATGGCCGACGGCAAGCGCCTTGATGATCCGGTATTGGGCGCCGTTGGTGTCCTGGTACTCGTCAATTAGCAAGTGGCTGAATCGCCCCGACTCGGCCTTGAGCGCCTCAGCCGAGCTGGCGAACAGCTCTTCGGTGCACAGCAGCAGATCGTCGAAATCGACGGCGCCGGCCAGCTTGAGCGTTTTTTGATAGCGGCGATAGGCCATCGCCGCCAGGTGTTCTTTGTCGCTTTCGGCGATCGAGGCGGCCTGCGGCGGGCGGATCGAAGCGGTTTTCCAGCGGCTGATGATGTTGATCAGGTCGCCCGGCCGCAGCACCGTATTGGGCACTTTGATATCGCGCAGCGCCGCGCGGGCGACGGCTTCTTGATCGCCGCGATCATAAATGGCGAACTGAGCCGGATAACCGAGCCGCGTAATGTGACGGCGCAAGATGCGCACGCAGAGCGAATGGAACGTGGAAATCTCGGGCTTCTCTTGTCCCTTCTTGCGTTTGCCGAGCAGCCCCGCGGCGCGTTCCTGCATTTCGGCCGCGGCTTTGTTGGTAAACGTGACGGCCAGAATGCGAGCCGGCCGGACGCCGTGCTTGATCAGTTCGGCGATGCGATACGTGACGACGCGCGTTTTGCCCGTGCCGGCGCCGGCCAGCACAAGTAGAGGACCGTGGAGCGAGAGGACGGCTTCGCGTTGAGGAGGATTCAGCTCAGGCGGCATAGAGCCCCGAATGGTAAGAACTCGCTGCGAGCTTGGCAAATGGTCGATACAACCCGACCATGCGCACACGGCGCGCCCAACTACAGCTCGAAGCACGCGCGTTGCGGCGCGTCACATACAGTCAATGGAAACAACGACGCGGCGAAAATCCAGTCCACGTCTGGATTTATCTTTGCGGCTGCGTTAACCTATAAGCCGTTGCCGATAGACAGTTCTGGCGATGGAGAGCCCGTGAACCATCGCTCGCCGGAGCTGGGGCCCGAACGAGTTGACGCGGTTGCTGGGAGAGCAATGCTAAACATCCTCGGCTCAACGCGGAAATTGTGCGGCGGCATGAACCGTCGCGACTGGCTGCGCGTGGGCAGCTTAGGGCTGGCGGGGCTCGCGCTGCCAGACATTCTGCGCCTGCAAGAGTCGGCCGCGGCGGCAGAAGAGCCGCGTGCGCGCACGTTCGGCAAAGCCAAAAGCGTCATTCTGATTCATCTCTATGGCTCGCCTAGCCAACTTGAGACGGTCGACCCCAAACCGAACGCGCCGGAAGAAATTCGCGGCGAGCTGAAGCACATCCCCTCCAGTCTGCCGGGGCTCGATGTTTGCGAGCTGCTGCCGAACCTGGCGAAGGTAATGGATCGCTGCACCGTGTTGCGGTCGCTGACGCATCCGTATCCGTTGCATGGCGTCGCTTTCGCGCTGACGGGCGTGCCGGCGATCGACGTAGCGATGGAACTGAACCCGCGAGATTCGCGGCTGTGGCCTTATTTCGGCTCGGTCGTCGATTACGTCGACGCGAAGAATCCGGCGCGGCAAGGACCAAAGACGGTTCCGGCCAATATCGCCCTGCCCTGGCAATTCAGCAGCCGACGCGTGGGCGAAGTGCCTCGATCTGGCCCCTACGCCGCGTTCCTGGGCGCCGAATACAATCCGGTCTGGACCGATTTCATCGGCGAAGCAACCCGCTCGCACACCAAGACGCTGGCCGACAAGACGTACACGGATAACGATCCCTATATCGGCATCAAGAGCGACAGCTACTTTGTTGTGCCTTCGGCCTCGGCGTTACGCGAGGGGATGACTCTCGACCGCCTCAATAGCCGCCGTTCGCTGGTCGAGCAATTCGATCAAGCGCGAGCCCATCTGGCCGGTACGGCGAGCGGCAAGCAGATGGATCGCTACCGCGGCATGACCTACGATCTGCTCGGCTCGGACGCTTTGCGCCAAGCGCTCGACGTGCGGCTCGAGGCCGAGAACGTCAGGGCGCTTTACGGCGATACGCTGTTCGGCCAAGGCTGCCTGGCGGCACGGCGGTTGGTCGAAGCGGGCAGTCGCGTTGTAAGCGTATTTTGGGACGAGTACGGACTGGCCGGCAGCGGCTGGGACACGCATTGGGATCACTTCCCCCGGATGCGAAAGGAACTTTGTCCGGGCCTCGACCAAGGCTGGTACGGCCTGATCACCGACCTCGATCAGCGCGGACTGCTCGACGATGTGGTGGTGGTCTGCACCAGCGAACACGGTCGCACGCCGCAACTGAGCAAAGCGCGCAATGGCGGACGCGATCATTGGTCGCGAGTTTATTCGTCGATCGTCGCCGGTGCGGGCGTGAAGCGAGGCAACGTGGTGGGCGCTTCGGATAAGCACGGCGGCGACGTCGCCCACCGGCCGATCAGTCCCAAGGACCTGCTCGCCACCATGTATCACCTGCTCGGCATCGACCATCAGACGATTGTTCATGATGCCCTGGGGCGGCCTTTGCCGCTGGTCGACGGACATGTGATCAACGAAATGCTCGTTTGATCAATTCGAGCGTGTACGGTCGGGGGCGCTCGCGGGAGAGAGCGGCGATGCCCCAGCGAGATCGGCGAAACGCGCTACACAGGCAAGCGGCTGCCGTTGCCAGGGCGATGAATATCGGCCACCATCTGGCCCGACTTGAAGACCGAGACCACGCCCGTCGATTCCGAGACGCAGATGGCCGCGGCGCCCGTCGAGATGGTGATGGCGGCGGCTGCGGCGTGTCGAGTGCCCAAGCCTTTAGGCAGGTTGACCGCCTTTGCAGTGGAGAGCAATTGCGCTCCCGCGGTCATGACCACGCCATCGCCGCGGATGATGAAAGCGCCATCGATCGCGGCGAATTCCTTGATCGTCTCTTCCAGCCGCAGATCGAGGATGTTCCGTTCGCCTTCCGGGTAGCCATGGAACGGATTGAGCACCAGGTTGTGCGCGCGATCCATGACTCGCTCGGCGTCGCCCACGATTAAGATCGTGCCGATCGGCCGGCCCTCTCGTCCTTCGACCGCCAATTGTGTGGCAAGCGTGAGGGCCCGCTCGAAGACTTCAGGTTGCACATCGTCGCCGATGATCGACGAGTCGATCGGTCGATACAGTTCGGGCTCGGTTTCAAGATTCAAGATGATCAGCGTGTCGATCACGTCGGAGCCGTCGAGGCCCGCCAGGCAGACGACGCTGTCTCCCCGCTCGAGCAGGCCTTTCGCCAATGAGACCAAAAGCGCCATCTTCACTTGCCCGGCTCGCGTCATCGGCACGTCGGGCACGGTGACCCAATTGCAAACCTGGCAGCCCGCAAAATGTGTGGGTCCTTCCTGCGAGCGCGTGATCATGATCGTGCGAAAATCGACCGCTCGCAGCAAGTGCTGCAATTCTTCCTCGGCGGCCAATGCGTCGGCATAGATCAGCACGGCACGCGCACCGATCTCCCGGGCCATGGCGTGTGCATGGCGAACCGTACAGCGAGTGACGGCGTCCATGGTTTCTCGTTCCCTGTCACGTTAACGCCCCGCGGGCAGTAATCCCTGCTTGGGAATACTATCTGCACAGGCGGCCTGCGGACAGATGAGTTTTGCGGGCCGATGCCGCGGCGAGGCATTGATCTCGCGTCATGGCGGGACGCTGAAATTAGCGCGTTTCCTCGGGTTCGCCGAGAACCCGGTCCAGGACCTCGTCGACCAGGTCGGGGTCGCTATTGAGCTGGACATGGTTGAGTCGCGTGATTTCGAAGTCGGCTGCATTGGGCAGATTGGCGCTCTCGACGGAGACAATTAAATCTCCGTCGGCAATCTCGACGGGCAGTCGCAGTCGTTCTACGAGCGAACCAAGCTGCACTTTGAGCCGGGGATGCTGGATGCGCTCAACCGCCTGTCGCGCCAGCAACCCACGGGTCACGTCGACAGCCGCCGCCAGGCCGAAACTTTCGAGCGCCTTGAACACCCGGCCGCAATAGATCTCGTAGCGCGGCGCCAAGGTCTCGTCGTAGCCCAAGTATCGCAAGAACAGGCTGTCGGGATGCAGGTCGTGCTTGACCTGCCGCGTCCCTTCGTTGATAGCGCGCTGGATGGCGTCAGGCAAGCCGAGCTTCAAGTCGCGGAAGAACGTGCCGGCGTCGACGACGAATTTCAATTGCGTCAGACCGGTTCCGCCGTGGGGCGTTCCGAGGAAGATGGCGCGGTCGAAACGGCCTTGCCTCTTCTCGGCGTAAAAGCGAAAGGCGAGCCCGCCGGCGCTGTGGCAGATGAAGACGGCCTGCTCAGGCGCGGCGACGACTCGCTTCATTTCGCGCGCCAGCATCTCGCCAGCCGCCGACAAGCTGCCGTTGTTCGGATAGCGGAAGAATAAGACTCGCCGTGTCTTGGCTTCCGTGCGGTCATTCAGGCTACGGAAGAAATTCTCGAACGATGCTTCCTTGCCGGCAAACCCATGTACGAAGACCAGGCTGGCCTGTTGCTGGCCTTGTTGCGGCTCGGCCTTGGTTAGCTTGCCGCTGGCGACGTCGACGGCGAACAAGCCGAAGCTCGCTTCGTCGTCAGTGCGTCCGTCGCGTTCCAGCAGCAGTTGCTTCAATCGCTGCGCCAACTCGGGAGGCGAACGAAGATAATCTTCCAGTGGCTTCTCCGGCTGCCCTTCCTCCTCCGCGACCGGCTGAGGGGGTTGCAGATCGCGATCGGCGAGCCACATCGGCCAGCGCAGCCCGTCGAGTGCGGCATCGAGATCGAATTGGGCATTGCGGCACAAGTGCAGAGCAAACATATCGGCTTCGTAGATTTCGTCGCGCAAATAAAGGAAGCGCAGGCAGGAGCCTTCGCGGACGAAACCGGTTTCCCAGGCGCGGCGCAACAGTCCCTCGTCGACCGGCAAAGGCCGGCCTGCCTTGGCGTCCTCTTCGAGCAGTGCGAGCTGATATCCGCGACGGCATTGTTCGAGGCCGATCCGCCCCAATTCGCCCGCTAGCAGCAGCGCCAAGGCAGCCGGACCGCGCTCGGCGTCAGACAGCAGCCCCTCGACGAGCGGGCGCGTCACATAAACGTAGCCGCCGCCTACGGTCATGGCGTCGAGTTCTTCGCTCTCCAGCACGGTTAACCGATACGTAAAGGGCGCCGGTTTGAGGTGCGGCGGCATAGCGGCCAGTAACTTTTCGAAGGCTTGAGCCGCGATGGGGGGCGTCGGCGCCGCGCGGTACTGGCGCAACAGTGCTTCGTGATTCCGTGTGGCCGCTTGGAACTCTTCCTGAGGGGAAATTACCGTGTGGCTGATCAGCCATGCCACGATGTTGCCGGAGAAATCGAGGCTGGCGGCATGACGCCCTGGCCTCGGACTTTTAAGCGCTAAGGCATCGAGGCGACTGCGCAAGTCGGGCTGGAGCGCGGCCAGCCCGGGCGACGACGCTTTATCATCAGCGGCGCGCCCGATCGCCACGGTGGCTGTCCAGATTGCCAGCACGGCGACAAAGATCGTCTTATTGCAACAGGGCATGTTTTCCTCGCTTGGCCAAAGCGTCACTATTTTTGTCAAAGGGAATTGGGCGCCAGTTCTGTGCAATCGCCGTGCCGAGAAATCACTGATGCCATGTGCGGCAGCAACCGATGGCGCTGCCCGCGGGTTACAATATATAGGCTGGGCCACGGGCCGGGCATGGATCGTCCCGCGAGCCGAGCAAGCGAAACTGGCGACTCTTCGCTATTTTGGTCCGGAGAACATGGCCAAAGGCATTTTTGTGCACCGCGTTTGGCAGCTGTTGTTGATGGCCTCAATGCTGGCTGGCTCTTGGCTGGGCATGATGGCTGTGCACGAATTGGGCCACGTACTCAATGCCTGGCTAAGCGGCGGCAGAGTTACCAAGGTCGACTTGGCGCTCATTGGATTTTCGCAGACCCATGTCTTGCCGAATCCTCATCCCCAATTCACTGCCTGGGGCGGCGCGCTGTGGAGCACGCTGTTGCCGCTCGCTTTGTGGGCAGTTACGTCGCGTTGCGCTAAGGCATATACCTTTCTCGCCGCGTTTTTTGCGGGCTTATGCCTGATTGCCAACGGCGTTTATCTGGCCGCCGGTTCCTTCATCGGCGCCGCGACGGATGCCGATGACGCCCACGAGCTTATGCGCCACGGCGCCTCGCGCTGGCAACTTGTGGCTTTTGGCGTCGTCGCCGCGACCGTCGGGTTGCGCCTGTGGCACGGCCTCGGACCGTGCTTCGGCATTGGCAATCGTGGCGTTGTTGATCGCCGAGCAGCCATTGCGGCGATGTGCGCATTGATCTGCGTTTTCGCCCTGTTTCTATTCGCCCCTTACTAGCGAACTGGCGATTCTGGCAGCACCGGTTGCAGAGTCTCTGCCCAGAGTTTGTAACCTTCGGCGTTCAGGTGCAATCCGTCCTCGCGGAATAGCTCCTTGCGCGGCAGGCCGTCAGGGCCGAGCATCGGCGTAAAGACGTCGACGTAGCGCAGTTGGTCGCCGTCAGAAGCGTATTGTTCGATCAAACGATTGGTTGCGCGGATGCGGTCGACGAGCGCCCAGCGCTTGATGCTCGGCTTGATGGAAAGGAACGCGAGGGGCGTTTCCGGCAGCGCCGGCCGCACCTTTTCGACGAATCGTTTGAAATCACCGGCCACTTGTGCGGGCGTTTTGCCGGCGGCGATATCGTTGTCGCCCGCATAGACCACGATCAGTTTCGGCCGGTAAGGAATCACAATCCGTTCCGCAAACTGCACGGAATCGGCCAACTGCGAGCCGCCGAAGCCACGGTTGATGGTCGCCACGCCGGGGAACGAGTCGCTCAGATTCCATAACCGGATGCTCGAACTGCCCACGAACAAAACGGCGCCCTCGGGCGGCGGCTGTTGGCGATCCCGCTTTTCAAAAGCCCTGATTTCTTTTTCCCACGGGCTGCTGTCGGGCGCGGCCGCATCTGAGGCGCCGCCGAGCAGTCCGACGAGTACGAGCAGCATTGGCGCCGCGCGTCTTGCGGCAAACGACAGATCAATGGCAGAGAACATGGGCAAGATTTCGCGGGCGAATGGAACTTCAATGGTGCGGCGCTAGTTTAGCGAATCTGAATTGGCCTTCAAACAATGAGCCCCACCCGCCGTTCTTTGAATTCATGAATAAACCGGCAAGAATTCTCTCGACGATGCCTTGGTTCCCAGAGCACGCACGAAAAGGCAACGCTGGCTCAAACTGACGGACGGGACGGGCGGCGAACGTTGGTCGTCGGAAATTACTCTGTAGCGTCGTCGCCGGCGGCGCGGATCTCGACCTCCTCGCCATCGGGGCCGAGCAAATAGGCAATCGGGCCGGCGCCAGGAACCGGCGGCGTGAAAGGCCCGGGATGCGAAGGGTGAAACCGCG
>JAICIG010000234.1 GCA_025924495.1 Pirellulales bacterium
ATGTCGTATTCGGGGCGTCCTTCTGGCGGCCAGGTCAGCTTTTGTTGCACCTCTTGGGGTGCACGCGGTCGTCCATCGACCGGGCCGGTCGCCTGCGTGAAGCCCAACATCGGCTTTCCATCCGGCATGAGCCAGACGCCGACCCAACTCGTGAAGCCGGGCGTTTGCGGCGAATGATAGATCGTCAGACGCTGGTGCTCGACGGCGGAGAACTCGGCCGCGCGAGCCTCCGAGAGCCCTACTGCGGCCAAAGCGACAGCCAAGGTTGCGAAATGGAGCTTTGTCGTTCTCACGATTTATGTTTCCCGGAGGCGGATTTTGCCTTGTTTTCCTGCGGTGCAATGAACCCGCATTGCAAAACGTCCTGCGGCACTTTAACGCGCCACGTTGTTCGACGCGACGAATCGCGCTTGCAGGTGCTGGCTGCCTGCTCGCCGCATCGCACCTTATTGGATTAAATGGCTGAACTGATGTTTAAAGGCCGCCAATTGCCATGCGCATTCTCGGCAATTGCCCGACAATTCAGGGGACAGTCAGTCCGGCCCCTGCCGGTCGGACTGGGACTTGGCTTCTTTCTGGCGTTCGACGCCCTGAAACCGCCCCCGGGCGTTCGTGCAGTTTCGTGCGGAGGTGCGCCGGACCTCAGCACGCAACGTTCGGGAAGAATCAGCAGGTCTTGATGATCAGAATTGAAGCATTGCAGGCCGCATCGATTGGTAGGCAATCGCCCTTTCTTCACCGGTTTAATTCGTGTTAGGCGGCCAAGGTTTTAGTACGATTCACAGTCGTCGCGGCGAAGGTAGACGCAGGTAACCCGTCTCGTCGCCGCAAACCCTTCGCATGAACCGGAGCCGGTCTTCGCAAGGCAGAGCCCATCAGCCGCTTGAGCATGCTGTTCACCGTTTCGGCTTGCCAGCGTTGAGTATAACGCGTGAGATGCAGTCGCTGAGCCATCTGGCGTCGCTAATATCCGCGTGGTGGTTTGTCGGTACGCCGCCCGATCAGCGGCGGAATAAATGTCCGCACGCCGCGTTCGAGACGTGCATACTCGTGAGTGTGCTCAGCGTCGTAACCGGTATCCAGGGCGACGGCTTCGATGGGCGTTCGTCGCAATCCTTGGTCTTACAGGGGCCGAAAGTGCTTGATGTCGGGGCCCGGGCCGCGGGCGGGCACGATCGCCAGGATCAAATGGCTGGCGCAATCGCAGAGTAAACCGGCTTTCGGAAAGCGGGCGTACGTGGTTTTCTGCCAGTATTTCGAGCAACTGGCGCGGCGTTTCACGTAGTAGTGGTTGACGTGGTGCGATTCCCAGCCCGTGCCATCGCCCGCCGCCAACGAAACGGTCGGCGCAATTCGCCGCTGAACGACCGCCAAGTCGATCGTCTTGTCCAGCAGTCGCTTGGCCAACGGCATCCGCAGCAGTCGCTGAGCCGCCTTTTGAAACGTCGTGAAATGCGGAACGGTGGGCAATTCAATCGCGGCGCAAAGGTCCGGGCAATCAATCAGCAGCGCCGCCAGCTTCCGGTAATCGAGCTGAAGAAACTCCTTAAGCGCCAGGCACGCAAACAATTGCGGCTGCGTGAACTTCTTCGGACTCGAACGATGCCCATACAGCGGAAGCGCGAGATGACCAATCAGATAGGCCGTCTTGATGACGCGCCGGGGAGACTTGCTCGTACTGCTCATCTCCCTTCCTACGTTGCAGATCTAGCTAGCAGACGAGTGCTATCACGCGTTTTCTACAGAGCAGAAGAGCCCCCCTTGAGCGGCTCCTTTGGTGATTGCGGCGGAAGCCCCAAACACCTTGTCACGCTATCGCCAGTAGTTCGACCGGGGCCTGAGATCGCTCTACCTGGCATGGCCTCCTGGTCGTTATTCGTGATCACTCACGCGAGCCTTGTCGAATGCTAGATCCCTTGCTTGCCCATCCTGTTCGATGAGCGGCATATGGAAATGGCGCATGATTTTAGTTATTGAGGCACTGGAAGACGAAAAAAGCCCGCAAATTATCGGCTGTGATCTCTACTACGGCGCCGCCTCGCGCATTTACTAAACCTTGGTACGCAAAAATGGTGACGCTATGCCCCACGGAAATCGTCCGACTGAGCTACGAATTCAATCCTCGACCACAGCAAAATGGAGAAGTATCTTAACTCGCGGCAAATTCGCATTTTTGAATGGAATTAAGATTTCACCCGCTTTTCCCTGCGGCCCCCCCATATGATTCACCTTAGGCGAACCCGGAGCGATCTCAATGTTTATGGGTATAAGGATTGTCTGGCTGCTGCTAACTTTATTAACATTGCCATATGTTACTTTCAGAGACTCTAAACTGAATTCGGGCGGCTCGAGCGAGAAGTCGACGAGGTCCTTACCGCGAACTATCAACGTCACCGTGCGCTTTGCTCCTTCGCTTTGTTTTACATGTCCGATCGAAAGGACGCCGCGCTCTTGGCTCCATCCACTGCCGACGATCGATATTGGCCCACCAATGTTTCCCGTGATTGGCAGCTCTAGCTCTGCCTCGCCCTTCAGGTTCGATTTTAGACGAATCTTCAAGTTGAATACTCCCAAAGGCAAGCCCGGCTTGAGCATTACGTTAAACTCGGCGGCGCTTTTGACGCCCTTGGGAAGCTGATCGGGACCGACCTCGTTCAACTTAATATCGAAATATGCTGCCATCGAAGGATTTGACAACTGGTACTCGATCACTTCCAAGTCGTCCACAAAATAGGCTAGCAAGTATGCGGTTGCTTCAGCCTTTTCGCCGACGCGAACATTGCTGAAAACAATCTCTTTTGGTTCAAATGCAAACTGACGAACAACTTGGCCGGTCACAAACAACCGCAAAATAGGATGTTCCTGATCGTTTGTGTGCACGTCGACATATTGACGGAACACGCTTTGCTCAAGATTGATATTCCAGCGCACCTGGACTGTTGCCGTTCCACCCGGCGGAATTGGCTCGAGGGGCAAGTTAGCGAAAGTGCACTTACCGCAACTTACGTCCGCCCGCAGCAGCTTTAACGGCGCGGTTCCTTCGTTCCTAATAATGAATGAATGACGATGATCTAAAGTGCTATTTGGTAAATACCCAAAATCATAAACGGTCTCATCTGCCACGGCTGTAGGCGACTCCTCGCTAACCGAAGGACTGCTCGCAACACTTGCCGCAGATTCTTCGAGCCAATCGGAGGGAAGGTCACCCGCAGAAGTCAGATTAGGGGACGACAATAGATCAATCACCGGAAATTCAAGTTGGGTCCAGGAAAACAAACTAGTAACGGCGACACCCAACAAGACGGTAAAAGCGATCAAAAATCCAGTTCTCACGTTATTATCTCGCGCGCCGCGACTTGCTGCATGCTGCAGCATGCATTGGGTTAGCCAGTAATTCTATGCCTGCTATCGCCATTCACAAAATGGCAGCTGCGTTCACCTGGCAACAAAATTTGCGGGCCGCGACGACAAGCACCAGTCTTGAGCAGGAGCCCCCCCCCGTGGAGTGGCACGCAGCCTCCTCCCCCGTCAGACGGGCTCGGTGCCCGCTTGACGTTATGCCTCGACGATGAGAAGAAGATGGGTCATCTTTAGAGCCTATCCGAGAACCCCTGCAGTTCGTAGCGTGATGATTGCAAATCGGAGATGCAAGAATCCCAGGTAGTTCGCGACCTTTTTCTCCCAGCGGATCAGCAGCCGCCGGGCGCGGTTGAGCCAGGAATGCGTGCGTTCGCCTTTTTAGCACCGTGCCGTGGCTTTCATATCGAGTGCTGATTGGCCTTGAATGCGGCATTAGACCAACAACCCGACGCGCGGGCTCGCGATTAATCCGTTCGCCGGCGTACGCTATGTCGAGACAAAGATGTTACGGCCGCTGGAAAGTGCGTCCGAGACGTTCAATCGGATGGCTCCCAGCGCGTCGAGAGCAGTCTCTCCCTAGGCACGTTGGTGGCATCGACAGCCACGGCTTCGACGAGCATTGAGCGTTTGACGCTCAGGTCGTCGCGTTCATTCCGATTTTCCGTTCGTCTTCCCGAACAGCGGCGATTTAGTCGTCGTCCCGCCCTTGATCTGCCACTCCCAATCGATCCCTTTCAGTTCTTCAAATTCGATACGGACGAGTTCTCGAACTCGTCGACAACGCTTTATTCCGCCCAACCTTGGAAACAGGCCGAAATTATTCCGCCGACTAGATTCAGGCAATTGTCTGCGCATGATCGCATTGCTTTGCGACTAACGCGGTCAACTTATTCGCGACTCCCTGCGTTTAACCGGCACGACTCCTTTCGTCCTACGACAAGAACGATTGGAGTCGTACCCTGCTAATAAGATTTCACACTTTATGGACCGCTCTCACTGCAGAGCGTCAACGACGGCAAAGAGCCGACAGGCTATTCAAAGGTGATCGGCACATCCGTCGTCTCACCCCCGCTTAGAACGCGCAGGTTAAAATTTCCTGTTGGCCACAAATCGGTCGTTGTCGGGGGCCCCATGGAATAGCCGAAATTCCCAAATTCATCAGTGATTGTCTCCTCTGCCCCCTTAATGATCATACCCGAGACTGGGTCTTCCACAACGAACACTGCGTCAGCATTCGGCGCACCAATGCCTTGAATGTCGAGGAAGTCCGTGGTGCCAATGACATCATTGGCATCGGGCGTAACGATAGTGGGTGGATCTCCCGTAGAGGCGATACGCGCAGCCATGATAATTATGCCTACGCAGCCTACGAACGCGAACACGCAACGCCGTACCATAGCACATTCCTCCGATGGTTGAAGTAAACACACCGCGTGCCATCTGCCGCTCTCTGTCGGGTCTTTATGCAAATGAGACGGCTGTTTTTGAGCTGCCAAGCCAAGGTTCACCAGACTCCCCGGTGAAATTCATCCCATAATGCATGGTATGTAACTCCTCAAACACGATGGCTCGCTACTGACAACGCCGCTGAGGATATTGCTCGACAAGCCGGGGATCTACGTTTACTCGACGGGCAATCATGCGGGGATATTGTTGTGATCACCTGCATGATTCCCACTGGACGCCGCTACCGCGACCATTACCCCGGAATATGATTAGGCGGTTGATGTGGCAGGAATTCAGACCGCGAATCGCATCGCTGAGGCGCCGCTTTGTGTCGAGGCCGGGGCTCGGCTTGAGCGGATCGACAATGCAGCGGGGCCACGACTGTCGTTGAAACTCATTAAGGATCTCCTCTTGGCTTTCTGCTGGGACCCTAAATCGTTTAACTAGTCGGTCGCCAAATAACAGTTCGCGCGTGACTATGTCCCATTGTGGCCGTCCCGGTTCCGGTGCCCCATCGCCATTGCGTGAAGACGTCACGACGGCGCTAGCGTTCGATTCCGTAAGACTCACTGCTAAGTCACCATCTCGGTTGTGAAGGAGTCCGCTTAAAGTAGCGAGTCCCGACTTGGTCAGAATGACACATGCATTTGTTGGAAGGCTCTGGTTCGAAATACGGATAATGTGTCGGCGACGCTTCCCTGCCGCAATACGTTCCAAACCGAGATCTAGAAACTTGTTGCAGATAAGCCAGCGGAGATCATTATTCGAGAGTCCGGCCTGATTTAGGGCGTGAACCTCAATTGCGAATTCCCAAGGCTCCAGTGCGGAGTCTGCTGCGAATTCAGCCGCCTCGAGTAAAAGTCGAATGCCCGCTCGAGGCAGTTGGAGGCTCGTCGAGCCCCGTTGTCGACGACGAACGCGCATGGATATGCCTCTTCACGGTCGTTCCGAACAGGGTCAGTGCAGATGCACTGATAATCGAAAAGTGTGAACGGAACCCGACATCAAGAGTTGCCGGTCAATCACCACATTACATACAGATTTTGTGCGCGGCGCCGGCGTCGAGACTCTGTACATCAAACGGCCTCCCGGTGGAAAAGCGGTAAGCGTCCGGTGCAACCCGTCTTTGCCAGGCAGTTGGCGATCAGCTGAAGAGCGACGATTTACTTGCTGGGCCTGCCAACAATTGGGAAGCAGTTGGCGCAGGGCGTCGCCGGGAGACGCCGGGACTAAGGGCAGGCAGGCGGATCAGCAGGTCGCGGAGATAGGCGAACGGCTCGACCTTGTTGCGCAGGCAGGAGGCGATCAGGCTGAAGTGAATCGCCGCAGCGCGCCCGCCCCGATCGCTGCCAAGAACGAGCCAATTGCGGCGGTTATGCGGAGCTCCGCATAACCGCCGTTATGCAGAGTTCGGCGCTATGCGGAGTAGCGGGCGGAAGCTTCGGCGAATGACGCCTCCGGATCGCCTGCTACCACCCTGTTCGTCACCTAGCCGCCACCACTGCAAATGTTTCGATCTCATTGCGCGCACAGGACCAGCCGACCTGAGGCACAATCGCAATGCGCAGGGAATGCCTACATCTTAGCCGCGGCGGAGTCTAAGCCGCTACAAGGCTTCCCGCCCCAGACCAGACCGGCGGTGCGGAAAAGTGCATGTCGCGTCTGGCGATTCCGGCAGGCCATTCCAACTTACGTGCGGTTCGATGCACGGATGGCATCGCCTCGTGCAGCTTGGCCGCGGAGAGCCTTAAGTGCGGAGATCGATGCCATCCATGCGTCGAGCGGAGATTGGATGGAGCGGTCTGCCGGGAAGACCAGCCAGGACATGCGCTTCCCTGCCGGCGGTGCTGTTAGCCGAACCGCAGCCTTGTGGCGGCCCAGAGTGTGCGGGTGGTAACTGCAGCCAAGAGGCAATGCAACGAGGCGCCTTGCCCTGCGCGTTGGGCTCCGCTAGCGGGAACTCCTTCCGCCAGCCGTCAGCGAATTTGGCGTCTGGAGCGGCGTCGGCTGACGTGCGCTCCGCGCTCTCTGAGTCGTTCTCGTCGGCGGCAACAGCGGCAGTTGTCGTAGTCGACTGCATCGCGATGCCGTTCATTAGTAAGATGCTGCCGAGGAGACACAATTGCCGGAAGTTGAGCACAACGTCGCAACGCATTTCCAACCTCCTTTTTTACACGCCTCGGAAATGGCGCCGACTCGAGCCTCTTTGCCGCTTCACAGTATATTGTCCTTGCGAGTCGAGATCACGGCAAATCGACTTCGTTGACGGTTGTTTTTAGAACTCGGCTCATAAAAAAAGCAGACAGTCAACTTTCTTGCGGCGGAGAACATCGCTTCAAGCCTTGGCCTTGCAGGCGGCGGCCGAATGCAGGGCGACGAATGCTGCGCAATGCCGTGATCTAACGGCTGACTGGGGACCACAGAAAGGATAAGTGTCTGAACTCTCCTGGCAGTCTTCGTTCGACGCAGCCGCCATCGCGAGCGATTCTGCTTTCTGCCGAAGTAAGAGTGGATTGCCGGTAGTTATTCGCATAAGCTGCCGCTTGTTGGCGCCCCTATCTCAACTCCCGGTTTCAAGGAGATGCGACATGTTTGGCAATCAACGGGCGACGTTTTGTCTGGCCTCAGTGTTGCTTTTAGGTCCGGCTGGCGCGATTTCCGCCCAAGTCCCGCCGATTAAGTTTACCGGTGGAATTCAACGCGCTCCGGAAGCTATCAGGATCAATCTGCTGGCAGAGCCGGAGGTGCAAGAAGATCTGAACCTCGACAAGGAGCAGAGGGCAAAAGCCATGTCTGTCGTGGAGCAGCTGCGCAGCCTCGTGAAGAACCCATTGTCGCCCGAAGAACTTCGAAAAAGTCCAAAGGAACAGGATTTACTGCTACAAGACAGGTTAGATGCCAACGTCCAAGAGGTGACCAAACTCCTGAATAAAGATCAATCAGAGCGCCTAGATCAAATTGCCCTCCAGGTGCGCATCCCCGAATCACTGTTTCTGGATGAACATGTCGCCATGGAACTAAAGCTGACCGACCAACAGCGACAGCAGTTGCTAAAAGCATATGATGAAATGGCGGTGAAAGATGGAAAGATCGAGTTCGGTCCGGAAAGGGGCCAGAAGCTAACCGAGTTACGGAAGGAATGGACCGAAAACAGTCTCGCCGTGCTGAGCGACGAGCAGCGCGCCCTGTTCGAGAAGATGCAAGGGAATAAGATTACTTTGCAGCGGGGCGCGGGAGTTAATTTCCAGCGCAGCCGCAGGCGCCGATAGTCAGCTTTCTCGCCTACAAAGGCACATAGAAGGGGCGAGGAGTCGGGACCCTTCGTCGTTGTGGCGCCACCGGCGCACAGTCAGCGCGGAGACCAAAAAGCGCTCGGTTGCCGGAGTTTCGACTCGACTTCTCGCCGCAGCTCGGCCAGTTCGCCATGCACGCTCTGCGGTTCTGACGCGAAGGGCTGGCGCCAGCGCTGGAGCAACTCAGGGAGGCCGGCGTCGATGGCGGCCGAGAAGGTGGCGTAACTGGGACTGTCGATGAAGACGGGGCCGCAGAACCCGCCATAGCCGTACTGCAAGGTCGTGCTTAGCCGGAAAAGCCCATCTTCGCACAAATCGAGATTTGTTGCCTTTGCCGAAATCTTAGCCGCTAGCACCGCGTAATTAGGCGAAGGAAAAGCGACACCGGCCCCCGAGCGCGGCCCCGCACAACGCCCCAACTCCCTATAGAATGCCGTGGTCTAAAGGCCGACTGGGAATCACATAAAGGAGGAGTGTCTGAACTCTCCCACTGAAGCACATTAGCCGCGGGCACGCGGGAAAAACTCGCATGAACCGGTCTGGTTGGTTAAGCTCACGAGCAGCGCGGGGGGCCATCGGGCAACGCAGGAGATCCTGCCGCCTGTTCGCATGGGGGAGAACATTAATGCTGTCGTTAACGTTTTCGTTGCTCGTCAGCTTTTCTGCGGCGGCAAACGAGCCGGCGACGCAGCTCTCGGGCACAATCGTCACTGTGGAGGGCAAGCCTGTGCCGGGCGCTACCGTAGTGGTGGCCGAAGGCGGCCTGGTCAGCCGCACGATCGCGCGAAATGATCCGGTTGCTGCGCCTAAATCGCCTGACGTGCTGGCTGAGGGCATGAGCGATGAGTCGGGCAAGTTCAACATCTCACTACCGGACGAGGCGCCCGAGTCTGCCTCGTGGAGAACGCGGCTGACGGTCTGGGCGTATCATCCCAAGTTTGCGCTCGCGGTGCGGCTGATCGACCGCGATTGGCCGCGAGCCGGCTTGCCGCTGAAGCTTGTGTTGCCCGCCGCCGCGTCGGTGCGATTTAAGGTGACCGATGCCGACTTTCAATCCGTGGCACACGCGCGTATCGCGCCACTGCGAGTGGTCGGCCATTTGGCGCCCGAGGCGCTGACGGCGCAGCTCGTCGCCGAAACCGACGCTAAGGGGCAAGCGACGTTGGCGCGCGTCGTGCCGGAGGAATTGGAGACTGTAGGCGTCGAGCACCAGGCGCTTGGGGCGCAATGGCTCGGCCTGCCCGCGCAGGGTCGCGAGAAGATCGTGCTGCTTAAGTTGGCCTCGGTCGGTCGGCTAACAGGCCGTCTCGTGGCGGACGATCCGCGTGTAGTCGCGCGGCGAAGGCTGCAATTCGCCACATGGCAGATTCCTGGAGATGAACACGCGCGCGGAGGGCTGGCTGATGTCGTGACCGACGAAGAGGGCAACTACGAGGCGCCAGCCATTGCCACAGGCAGCCTGAGCTTTGAAATGCTCGCGGGCCCTGAGCCTGGTTACCTGAGCCCGCAGACGACCGGACCTGCGGTCGAGGCGGGCCAGACGACGTCCTTCGAGATATCGCTGCGCCGGGCGGCGCCGGTCCTCTTGGATGTTCGCGACCAAGAGAGCGGGATGCCCGTCGCCGGCGTGCGCCTTTCTATGAGGCGGAGCTCAGCAGATGCGGCGATCGGCGACACGGACGCCTCGGGTCGCCTCCGCCTCCACATGCTGCCCGGCATTGTATCGCCCAGGCCGATTCGCATTCCGTCTCCTTATTACGATTCGGGGTCTCCTTGGGGGGCGGAGATTCCGGAGAGCACGGATGATGTGTCTCTGCAGGCCATCGAACTTGCGCGGGGCGTTACGGTGCGCGGTCGCGTGGTCGACGACAATGAGCGTCCGCTCGCCGGAGCGGAGGTGGTCGGCTTCTGGAAGCGGTTGGGCAGATTTAACGAACTTGTCCACATGTGGACGAATGCGCGCGGCGAGTTCACCCTCGACGCTATTCCCGCGCAAGCCGAGGTCTGGCTCTGGGCCAGCCATGGGGAAGCGACCAGTATCGAACCCGTCGTAGCCCAAGGAGGCGGCGAGCCCGTCACATTGATCGCCCGCAAAAAGCCGGGAGTCTCGCTGGAAGGACGTGTTGTCGACCCTACAGGGCAGCCGATGGCCGGCGCAGCCGTCCGCGTCTCGGCGAACCAACGCCAATTGGCCAACGGCGGCGGAAGCATCGACTTGGGCTTACTGCTTTTCGACGGCGCCGATCGGCTCATTACCGACGCCGACGGGCGGTTCCGCACGCCGCGCTGCTTGCGCCCCAACGCGGCCTATTCGCTTCAGGTCGAAGCGCCGGGCCAGTTCTCCTGTGATACCGAGGCGATCGAGCCCGCTACCTGGCATACGACGCAATTCGCCGACGTTGTGCTGCATCGCTCGCCCGGACTGTGCGCAGTAAAAGGCCGCGTGATCGACCGCCAGGGGCGTACGGTGGCGGGCGCGACGGTCTGGCATTCCGGCGATGGCCCGCGTCGTACTGAAACGACAACAGACAACGAAGGGCGATTCCAACTCGGCGGCGTCTACGAGGCGCCTGCGATTCTTTTCGTCCGGAAAGAGGGCTTTCGACTGCAAGGCGCCCGGATCGCCCCGACAGGCGAACGCTGCCAGATTGAACTCCGAGGCGTCGACGAGCCGTCCGCAGCCATGACCACTTTGCCGCCGGAGCTGCCGTTGGAGGAACAACGCAAGCTGGCGATCTCGCTTGTCGAACCGCTCCTGCCGATACTGCATGTCTCGCCGTTCACGAACGAGCACACGAACATGCTTAGGATCGTTGCCCGGGCCGATCCCGCCCGGGCACTGGAAATTGCCGACAAGGTGCTGACCAATTCCGCATTCAAGAATCTTGCCCGCCAGGCGGCTGCGCTGGCATTGGCGCCCACCGACTTCGAGGAAGGGCGGGCCGTCATCGCCCTCATCGACCAGCCGTGGTCCCGCGTGGAGACATGCGTCTTCGCGAGCGACGAGTTGATCGACGGGCCGCGCGAGCGCAGGACTACGCTGCTCGACGAGGCGCTGCTGCACGCTCGGACCGAAACCAAACCGGGCTTAAGGGCGAGAGAGCTGGGGCGAATCGCGGTGCGCTGGCTCGACTTGGGAGAGCGCGAGCGCGGCATCGCGCTGCTGCGCGAAGGTCAAGCGTTGGCCGAGGCGCTGCCGGCCCCGGATGACATCGAGATGCGTCAGTCCGGCCATCGTGGAGCGTTCGCGGGCGCGTTGGCACGCATTGACGGGCCGGCGGCGCTGCGTCTGATCGAGGGCTTTAGCGGAGACCGGCTCAATAATGTTCGGACCGACGTAGCGCGCGGGCTGGCAGACCACGATCCGGTCGAAGCGGAGCGGCTATTCAGGCTGATCAAGTCGCCGCCGGTGGATCCCCGAATGCGTCTGGCTCCGTTGCAGCGAATGGCCGCAGCCGATGCCGAGCGGGCGGCGCGCCTGGCGCGGACCTATCTCGACCCGTGCGAACGGGCCTTTGCCTTGGGGACCGTCGCCCACGGCCTGACGG
Source organism: Pirellulales bacterium (assembly GCA_025924495.1). The sequence continues at coordinate 11,648 of JAICIG010000234.1, forward strand.
CCAAAGATCGCGACTCCGCCGTGCGACTGATGGAAGAAGCATATAGTCTACTCGACCGCGCACGCCAGCTCGGTCCGACGCACTATGTTTACCAAGATCCAGCCCTCACGGCCGCGGCATTGTTGTCGACCGTCGAAAAGATCGATCCCGCGCGGGTCGAAGAATACTTCTGGCGCGCGCTTTCGCTGCGCGATCTGTTTGGGATTCTCCGCCGGCGGCGCAGGAAGGTCGGGCATCGCTTGCTGCAGGTGCGAAAGCCGGGCATTTTTTCGCTCCTGCAGAGGGGCGATGGGCCGCCCCCCGACGTGCTAGAGCGCCCGCGGTTGTCGAGACGGATGATGCCAATAAGGGCCTTGCACTCCATTTAGAGGGGTAACATTGGCCCTTGTTTCCTATTGTAGAAGCCGCCGGTTGATGGGCTGAGATCAGGATGCTGCCGTGCCCTCGCGCGTAGAGGGGGCCGGCCAGGCGCCGCGACCGCTGCCCCGCCATGGGCGCCAGCCGCCGGCTAGCAAGACCGGCTTGC
>JAICIG010000235.1 GCA_025924495.1 Pirellulales bacterium
TCAACACGGCGAGCATGATCAACAGAATCAGGCGGTTTTGCGTCATCGTAGCGGCGGTGAAAGAGAAAGCGGTTGGTTGTCTTGATGCCAGCGGTCGAGCCGCCTCTGCGGCGATCCTTTATATTATGGCGAGTCGACTGCTCACCGCGAAGAGGTTGCCCTGTGGCTGAATCCGATTGGAACACCGTGGCCGGCTGGATTGCCGATTCCCAAACCGCGGTGGCATTCACCGGCGCCGGCATCAGCACGGAAAGCGGCATCCCTGATTTCCGCTCCCCCGGCGGTATTTGGAGCAAGTACCAGCCAATTTACTTCGACGAGTTTCTGGCCAGCGCCGAAGCTCGCCACGAATACTGGCGGCGCAAGGTCGAGGGTTATGGCGACTTCGCCCGGGCCAAGCCCAACGCTGGACATTTGGCGCTCGCGCGCTGGGAGTCGATCGGGCGGCTGGCAGGCGTGATCACGCAGAATATCGACGGCCTGCACCACGCGGCTGGCAGCCGGCAAGTGCTCGAGCTGCATGGCACCGACCGCGAAGTCGAATGCCTCGATTGCCACGCGCGATACCAGATCGCACCGATGGTGGCAGAGTTCCTCGATCGGCAGGCCGTGCCCAACTGCGCCGCCTGCGGCAGCGCAATGATGAAGCATGCCACGATCTCGTTTGGCCAGTCGCTGTCGCCAAGCATCCTGCAATCGGCTTTCGCGTTAAGCAAGAAGGCCGATTTAATGCTGGTGCTCGGTTCGTCGCTGGTAGTCGAACCTGCCGCCCGTTTGCCGAGGAAGGTCAAGGAATATGGCGGCCGGTTGGTGATCATCAACCGCGACCCGACGCCGCTCGATTCATTGGCCGATCTGGTTCTGCACGAGCCGATTGGCGAAACGATGAATGGAATCGACGCCGCACTGGCAGGAAGGTGATAAGGCGAGCCAGAGGCCTCAGCCTCCACTGTTTTGCACCTGCGATTCAGCGCTGCCTTTTGCGCGAATCACTGTTTTGCTCCGTCGCGACTCGTTCGCCGCGAGCGATCTTTCGGCGCCTCGTCCTCTTTGTCGAACTCTTGCTCTTCGAGTTCGCCGTCATCGCGACCGAAGAACATCAGGTGCTGCCACGGCAACTCCTCGAACTGTCCGACTAGCTTGAACCCGTTAGGCGGGAATTCCTTCATGATCTGCTTCTTGGTCATCTTGTGCTCGAGCTTGATCGGCACATTGGGATCCTCGAGCCGGAACTCGACCAGCGCCAGCCGTCCGGTTGGCTTGAGGGCGTCGTGCATGGCCTTGAGCATCTGCTCGGGATACGAGAACTCGTGATACACGTCGACTAACAGGATCAAGTCGACTTCGCCCGCGGGCAATTTCGGATCGATCGCCGTGCCTTGAATCGGCTCAACGTTTTTGACGCCTGCGTCTTTGGCTCGCAGATCGAGCATGTGCAACATTTCCGGTTGAATGTCGACCGCTAACACGCGTCCCTGATCGCCGACGAGTTTGGCGATCGGCAAAGTATAAAAGCCGTTGCCGCAGCCCATATCGCAGACGACGTGGCCCGGCTTGAGTTCCAGCGCCTTGAGCATCGTCTCGCAGTGCTCTTCGTGCTCGCGGCTTTGCCGCACCAACCAGTCGGCGCCGTGAAACGTCATGTAGGGCGCAATGGTCCGCCCCTTATATCTCGTCAACGGCCGCGGCAGCCTCTCCTTTTTTGCCGTTGCCTGTGGGGCCTGGGCTTGAAGCAAACCCGGTTCGCCCAGGGGAGCAAAGTGAATGAACGCTGCTATCAGGCAGACAGGCAGCAAGCGGCGCATGAAGCTCCTCATCGCAAGGGGAAGGCGGCGGCGGATTAAATCCGATCTTCGATTATAATCGCCTGGAAGCTGTGGCGGCTACTTCTTGCTCCTCTCGTTCCCACGCTCTGCGTGGGAACGTACCCGTCGACGCTCCGCGTCGTTGCCCCTTGCCAAGCGACGTGCTATGCTCGTTCCCAACCCGGTCTGATCGGCAATCATCCGCAGCACCAAAGCAATAGGGGTAGCAGCATGCGGTCGCGGTATCGGATCTACGAGGCCTCACGTCCACACTTCTTGACGTGCTCTATCGTGCGTTGGCTTCCCGTGTTCGCCTTCCCCGACGCGGCAAAGATCGTCTTAGAGTCCTGGCAATTCCTGCAGAATGCGCGGCGGATGACTCTTTTCGGCTACGTGATCATGGAAAATCACTTGCACTTCATCGCCTCATCTCCCGACCTGAGGAAAGAAGTTGGCGATTTCAAATCGTTCACCGCGCGTCAGATCATTGACTGGCTCAAGCGCCGCGGCAGTCGTACGACTCTGAGGATGCTGAAACGATTGAAGGCGCGGCACAAAACCGATCGCGAATATCAGCTCTGGCAAGAGGGAAGTCATCCGAAGCTGATCGATGGCGGCGATATGATGCGCCAGAAGTTGGAGTATATGCACTACAATGCCGTCAAACGCGGATATGTAGACGAACCGACGCATTGGCGATATTCGAGCGCTCGGAATTACGCCGGCATGAGGGGCTGTTGCCAGTGAATATGAATTGGTAACGATGGCCGCGCGGGGGACGCGGAGCGTCCGAGAGGGGTTCCCACGCAGAGCGTGGGAACCAGAGCGAGAAAAAATCCCCAGAGACCGCTGGGCCTGCAAGAGTTTACTAGGCGGGAGGTCGCGAAAGGAGTTGGGATGTGGCGAGAACGCGGGTGAGCCGTTCGTGCCGCGGGAGGGCCGAACGGTTCGTTCTTCTTCTTCTACCTTTCCCTTGATTAGCTCAGGGTCTCTGGGGATGTTTCGGGCAACTCGCCGTCGGCCGAAAGGGCCACGACGGCGAGGCGGTGTTCGTTGGCATAGCGGATGACTTCCGTCTCGTCGACGACGATCGTGCGGCCCGCTTCGATCGCCAGGCAACTGGCGCCGGCGGCGACCATCGTCTCGAGCGTGCCGATGCCGATCGTCGGCACGTCGAAGCGCATGTCTTGCTGCGGTTTGGCGACTTTGACCACCGTGAACCCGCCGGCTCGGCAGAGCTCGCCGGCGCGCTTGATGCACTGGTCGGTCCCTTCGATCGCTTCGACGGCCAGCGCCGTGCGGCCTTTGATCGCCACGCTCTGACCGACGTCGAGCCGGCCGATTTCCTTGGCCAACTGCCAACCGAATTCGATGTCCTTGCGCTGGGCCCCATTCGGCCCGCGCCGCGTCAACTGTCCGAATTTCACGAGCAACTCCGGAGCGTAATCCGTTGCCGGACCAAATATGATGCCGTGGCGGCCGAATTCCTTCACCACGGCCAACAGCAACGTATCGTCTCGGCGATCTTTGCGATTCAAGAGAAAGTGTTTGTAAAAGCGGCGGATTGTCCGCCAGTCGGGCAAATGCTTGATCCACGCTCCGCGGCGAAACAGGATGTGCTTGTGGATCTTGCCCGCCATCGTGGCGTCTTGCACGCCCCAGCGGCGGAAGTGCCGGCAGGCGGCGCCAAGCTTGGCGAGCCCGACCCAAGCAAAATCCTCGCACAACTCAGCGAGCGCTGGATCGGCGTGGCCTTTCACGCCGAGGCCATAGGTCTGGTAGCCCTGGCGATTCAAAGCCTCGGCCACAGCCAGCGGATAGCGTCCCCAGCCGGCCAGCAGGCCGATCTTGCGCCCCTGCATGTTGCCACGCCTCGGACTCGGCGAAGGGCGGCGGCTGGTTGTCGCTTCGATCGTGCTCACGCGAGGTCGCTCTATGCAATTTAAGCGCAACGTTTTTGCTGCGGCCGCAAGATAGTCGTCTTTCGCTCCGCGAAAGAACGTACTTTCGCGGAGCGAAAGTCGACTATGGCAAACCGGCAAATTCTCTTCGGCGCCGCGCCCAATTCCTTCTTGGGCTGCGGCTACATCATACTAATTGAATTTTCGCATGCTTTGCCGACTATGCTGCGGCGCTTTGTCCGTTCGAGGCATGTCCGTTCAAATCCTGCTCATTCGCGCGCTGGCTGCTCGAGCCTTGTTGCTGCTCAAGCCGATTGACGGCGGCTTGGATGGCTTTCACTTGCCGCCGCAACTCGGGCAACTTATGGATGGCGGCGAAAATCAGTTTCTGTTCGCGCTCCGGGCGCGCCGGACTGCCGAAAACCATTGTGTTGGCGGGCACGTCGTTCGATACGCCCGCTTGAGCGCCGAGCACAGCTCGTTCGCCAATATGCACGTGATCTCGCACGCCCGCCTTGCCTGCCATCACTACGTAGTCGCCCGTCGTGGTGCTGCCGGCGATGCCGACCTGCGAGCAGATCATATTGTGCCGACCCAAGCGGCAGTTGTGGGCGATCATCACCAGGTTGTCGATCTTGGTTCCCTCGCCAATCACCGTCGGGCCGTAGGTGCCGCGGTCGATGGCGGCATTGGCGCCGATCTCGACATCCGCGCCAATCTCTACATAACCCAACTGCGCTGAAAGCTGGTGCCGACCTTCGACCAGGCTGTAGCCGAATCCATAGGCCCCCAGCACGACGCCGGCATGAATTAACGAGCGATCGCCCACGATCGTGTTTTCATACAGGACGGCGTTGGGAAAGATGGTTACATTTTCGCCGATCTGGCAGCCCGCCATGAGCCGCACGCCCGAGTGAATGGTTGAACCGGCGCCGATGGTCACCTCGTCGCCAACACTGGCGCCCGGATGGATATCGACGTCGTGGCCGATCTTCGCCGACGAGCTGACGAAGGCGTGGGGGCTGACGCCTACGCGCTGCGATTCGCGCTGCGGGCGGAAATTGCAGACGATTTTGGCGAATGCCGCGCGCACGTCGTCAACACGAATTGCCGGCAGCGCGATTTGGTCGAGCGAGTGCGGGGCGACCACGGCCGAGGCGCCGGAATTGGCCAGCCGAGCGAGCTTTTCGCTGGAATCGAGCAGCGTGATATCGCCGGCCCGAGCCGCCGAGAGCGTCGCCGCTCCGGTGATTGGCAGTTTGCCGTCGCCCGTGACGCTGCCGCCGACTAGTTCCGCCAACTCGGCCAAACTGCTTGCCATGGCTGGGATTCCTTTCCACAAGTGCAAGTGGCGCCGTACACCCTCCTGGCGCACCATTTGCCACAGGCGCGGAATGCTACCCCTTTTGCAAAAACAGGGCAAGACCAGCGGCCGTGGTTACAATGGGCGAGCTGGGGAAAGCGGGAGCTGGTAGGTGGTAGATCGTAGGTGGTAGGTGGGGAGAAGAAAGTAGCGAGTAGACGGTAGACAGTAGATAACGGGGACGCAGGGCGCGGCCAGATGCGCATTATTCTCCTTTCCGACTTCCGACCTCCGAATTCCGACTTTCCCCATGAGTTCTCCCCGCTCCGCCCCAGATCACGAGCTGCGTACGCTCCCCGTCGGTTCGCTCGATCGTTCTTATCTGCTGCATTTGCCGCCCGACTACGATGGCCGCCAGCCGCGCCCGTTGGTGCTGGCGTTTCATGGGGGAGGCGTGAATGCCGAGACGATGGTCTATTTCACAGGTTTGAGCGAGAAGGCGGACGAGGCGGGTTTTATTGTCGTCTATCCGAATGGCACGGGACGCGTGCCGCGGGCGCGGACCTGGAACGCCGGCAAGTGTTGCGGGCATGCCCTGCATCATGGCGTCGACGATATCGCGTTTATTCGGGCGTTACTCGATGAACTCGATCGGACTCTGGCGATCGACACGCAATGCGTTTACGCCACGGGCATGTCGAACGGCGCCATGATTTCCTATCGGGCCGCTTCCGAACTTGCCGATCGTTTCGCCGCCATCGCCCCGGTCGGCGGACCGATGGCCATCGACCATTGCCAGCCGTCGCGTCCTGTGCCGGTGATTCACTTCCATGGCACGAAGGATGAATTCACCCCGTACTACGGCGGCAAGGGACCGAGGAGCCAATCCCAGACCGAATTCCATTCCGTCGACTACACCATCCGCGCCTGGGTCGAAGCCAACGGCTGCCTCGCGGAGCCGCTGATTGAACAATTGCCCAAGCGCGCCGTCGATGGTACGAGCGTGACTCGCTACACGTACGGCCCAGGACGCGAGAATTCCGAAGTCGTGCTCTACGAAATCGACGGGGCCGGCCATACCTGGCCCGGCCGGACCTCGATCTTCTCTTCGCTCGGTCCTTCGACCCGCCAGATTGTCGCTAATGACCTGATCTGGGACTTTTTCGAAAAGCACGGGCGAGCGAAAGAATCTGAAGTTCGCTAATCGACCGCTAAGCGCCGATGTTTAGCGTCTATGAGCAGGGATTCATCGTCTCCGTAACCTTTTAGAATCCCCGCTTCGTCCTCAGTGCCCGCCGCTGAGCTGCAGCCCGACGACGCCGAGAATAATCAAGCCGATGCTGGCGATCTTGGTTGTGGTGAGGGGTTCTTTAAACCAGACGATGCCGATGGCGGCGATCAGCGCGGTGCCCAAGCCGGACCATATGGCATAGGCGGCGCTGACGTCGATCTGCTTGAGCGCCAAGCCTAAGGAATAGAAACTGAGGCCATAGAAGGCGAACACGAGCCCGGCATACAGCTTGTGCGTGAAGCCGGCCGATAGCTTCAGGCAGGTCGTGCCGCAGATCTCCAGCAGGATCGCCAAGGCCAGATACAGCCAGCTCATGCAAGTTGCTCCAGGTTCGGCGACTAACAACTTCAAAATTAACGATTACAGCGTCGGGTGCCATGCCTTTGTCGGCGTCAGCCGACGTAGGCATGTTCTCAGGCGACGGACAGCATGCTTATACGCGAAAGTTCACCAACAGGCCAACTCGCGAAGATTCCTCAAAGAAGCGATTCCAGCGCGTCGCAAGCCGCGGCGACGCCGTCTTCTTGCCGGACTTGCTCGCCGATCTCTGACGCTCGTGTTGCGTAAGCTGAATTGTCGAGCAGTTGACGCAGTTCGTCGGCGACTCGCTTTGCAACATATCGAGTTGGTCGAATCGTGCGCGCGATTCCCAGCCGCGTGACGCGGGCCGCATGGTCGAACTGATCCCAGGCATGAGGTACGACGAGCATGGGACGCCCCGCGCGCATCGCCAACCCCGTCGTACCGATGCCGCCCTGATGGACGATCGCGGCGGCACGCGGAAAGAGCGAGGAAAACCGCACGTAATCGAAGGCGACGACGCCGTCGGGCAAGCTGGCTGGGCGGTTTTCAGGCTTGTTCAGAACCAGGACCGCGCGGCAGCCGAGCCGTTGTGCCGCTGCAGCGCTTTCCTCGAAGAAAGCGCCGGGCGCGTGAGATACCGCTGTGCCGAGCGTGAACACGATGGGCGGCGGGCCTGCCTCGAGAAATCGCTCCAGTTCAGCAGGCAGCCGCAACCCCGGATCGCCGTCATAGTAGGGAAAGCCGCTGACCAAAGTTTGTGCTGGCCAATCGGGCTGCTTGTCGGCAAAGCACTTGGAGAAGGGAGCGAGCACCAGCGACGGCGAATGAGTATCGACGAGCGGATTGTCTTCGCGGGTCGCCGGCAGACCGAGTTCGAGGCGCAAGCGATACCATGGCGCGGCGACGAACCGCGTCGCCCGTTTACAGCTCCATTGCAACGGACCATAGAGGGCGGGCCCGAGCACGCCGAGCAGTTGGGAAATGGCGGGCGACAGGGGCGACACGGTGAGATCGTGGACCGAAAAAAAGCCCAGCGGAACGAGCATGGTCGAAGCCCAGCGGATGCGCGTCTTTTCCGCCACCAGCCGCGTCGACCAGCCTGTCAGCGGGTGCGACACGAGCAGATCGGCGCCTTCGGCGGCGGCCAGCGTATCGACGTACGACTCGCGCATCGCCGGCAGAATCCATTCTCGCCCCACGCGCCACAGTCCCCAGCGCGGATGCATCATCCGCCGCATCATGACGGGATCGGCCGTCCAGTCGCAGTCCGGGCGGATCGGTCGGAAGCCGAGTCCCAGCGATTCGATTTTGTGGCGGTAGAACTCGCCGCTCGCCACGATCGCCTCATGCCCGCGAGATTGCAGACCGAGCGCAATGGCCAGGTACGGATGCAAATCCCCCAGCGAACCGAGCGCCGTCAACACAATCCGCCGCTTGCCGAATGGCGCCATGAGGATCAGCTCTTTTTTTCGCCGAAAGTCGCCTCGTAGGCCCAATCGATGGCGTCGGGGCACTCGCGGGATGCATACAGTTGCTTATATGCCTCGCCGCGCAGCATACCATTCGAGCCGCGTTGGCCGAATCTGATTTCGAGCCAAGAGATTTCATTCCCCGATGGATCGATTTGCAGCCGCGCGTGCAACGGCGCCAACGGAGACGGACCTGAGATCGGATCGGGAAACAGATAGCAATGCCCCAGGATTTCCGCTTCGCGATCGCCTGTCTTGCGCGCAACCATGGGCAGAATGCCGTCCCAGCTTTTGTCCCTCCATTCGGGATGGAGCTCGCCCAGCACTGCAGGCAGATAATATTCCAGGCAGCGCAACACGTCGCGGAACTGTTCGGAATCGGGAATATCGGCGCCCGCCGGCAGGTTGTTAAGGATTGCCAACAAGGGATGCGCGAACAGGCTTTCGCCGCTTGAAGTCATTCTTCGTCTGGTTTCGTCAGCGAGTCAATCAGGCCGGGAACGATGCCGCCGAGTAACCGTGCCACGTCATGTTCGGCAAAGACCAACGTCCCCATGCCAAAAAGATAGAGCGAGTTTAGATCGTAATCATTTTCATAGCCAAATTCGCGCCAAATATAGCGGCCATCCTCACGCTGGACCACTGCCGAGATGCAGCCGCAACCGAGGTCTGCGCACTCCGGGCAGACCAGCAACTCTCGCCGTCCGCTAGGAAGCAGCGGCGGCTGCCGAAGCAGAAGACGTTGCGCAATAACCTTTTGATAATCAGGCGGCGTCCAGCCGAAGGGAGACACGAGATCAAAGGTTTCTCCCGCGGAATGCTCGCAGTGTTCGAGTAATGGGCGACCGTCAATGACGAACTCAGCGGCTACGAGATGCGGTCGCCGCGAACGAGCATGCGACTCCACGTTCAGGGCGTTGACGCGTCTCATGTTCGTTAGTCCCCGATCACCTTCACCGGTACGCGCTTATTTCGCCTACCATTTCTGAAAGACAGCCAAAGCTACCTGTAGGTATAGGAGATCGTCTCGGCCTTCTTGGGACCGTTGACGGTCCATCTCAGGTGAACAGTCCGCTCATTGAACTCCATCCGAGCCACATAAAGATCCTTCTGGCAGACATGCGGTTCGGAAGATTCCAGTGCGCCTTCATCCACGGCCACAAGATCGAAGAGGTACACGGGATGGTCTTGCCCAAAACGAAGGTGTTCCAGGCGGATGAAGTGACCTTCAGGATCGGCAGTCCAACGAAAGATGTTCGTGAAGGTGGCTTGCCGCCCATTCTCGGAGGACCATGCCCCTCGTTCGTGAAACAAGATGATGCCCGGATCAACCTTCTCCACTCGGACTGTGCCCTTGCCAGTGCCATTCCAGCCGGTGTTCGAGGCGGCATGGGATTGCGCCTCGAAGGTGAGTTCTTGTACGGACAGCAACCGAGTCCATGCCTTCTGTACGTTCATGATGCTTCGATCTGGAGCTGATCACTCCCCGATCACCTTGACCAGCACTCGTTTGTTCCTGCGACCGTCGAACTCGCCATAAAAGATCTGCTCCCACGGCCCGAAATCGAGCTTGCCCTTGGTGATGGCGACGACGACCTCGCGGCCCATGATCTGACGTTTCATGTGGGCGTCGGCATTGTCTTCGCCGGTGCGGTTGTGGTGATATCGTTGCGGTGAGGCGTCGAAGGGGGCGAGCTGCTCGAGCCAGCGCTTGTAGTCTTCGTGCAGGCCCGGCTCATCGTCGTTGATGAACACGCTGGCTGTGATGTGCATCGCGTTGACCAGGCACAGCCCTTCCTGTACTCCGCTTTGGCGGACAATCGCCTCGATTTTGGGCGTGATATTCAGAAAGCCCATTCGCTCGGACAGGTTGAAGGAGAGGTATTCGGTTTGTGATTTCATTTTATTCACTTAGTCTCTCGCTCCCTCACAGAGCGAGGGAACCAGGAGCAACAGATCGTGCATTTCCCAAGGTCATGGCTTTTCTAGTACGACATGCGGCGTGTTGACGAGCGCGTCGCGATCGTCGGTGGCACTGAGATAAAAAACGAGGGGGCGTTGCGGCGGCAAACTGGCCGTGATCGTGCCGTTGTGATATTCGGCGGGCAGGGTCTGCCATTCGCGCTTTTTCCATTCGCCTTCGGCAGTCGCGTAGTGCAGCTCGGCGCGCTTGATGGGGACGTCCGATTCGACCTGTGCGGTCGTCTGGTTTTCTCGTACCGCAGCGGCAGAGATTTTGGCGAGCGGTTTGCCGCCCGTGAGCACGCTGTCGATGAACAGCCCGATCTCGATCGGGGCCCAGCCCGCAGGATGACCGTGCGGCATCTTCACGCGAATGCAAAGTTCAACGGGACCTGGGACGAGCTCGTACGACTTCTGATAACTATCGAGCGGATAGGCGAAGTCGTTCGTGCCGTTGACGAACAAGATCGGACAACTCACGCCCGGCAGGTACTGCGAAGGATCGAAGTTGGCGACCCAGCGCTCGCGCTGCTCGGGCGGCATTTTTTCAAACGTCGGCAGCCAGGTGCTGTTGTGGTCGAGAAAGCCGCAGCCGTAGACCGGCACGGCCGCTTTCACGCGATCGTCAACGCCCGCGATGATACAGGTCAGGTAGCCGCCCCAACTGATGCCGGTCACGCCAATTCGCTCCGGATCGACTTCGCTGCGCGAGGCCAACAGCGAGTGGCCGCGCAGCACGTCGGCCACGGCATGATAGGTCCACATATTCTTGACGTCGTCGCCTTGGAATTCGCGAAACTTGTGTTTGTCGTCCTGCTCAGGACCGCCGTCGGAGAGCCGCTTGCCGTCGGGGCCGTGGCCGGCCAGATCCATGGCGAGCGCCACGTAGCCGCGCTTGGCCCACAGCGTGGCCCACTCGGCAAACGCCTTGCCACCACCGCCATGCACGAGCAGCATGGCCGGAAAGGGGCCGCTGCCTTCGGCCGGCCGGGCATAATAGGCGAACACGCGCGTGGGCCGGCCTTCGAATGGCTCGCCCGCATAAAAGACTTGCTGAACCAGGTCGGTCTTCTCGCCCCATTCCGCCTGCGGCGGCTGCTTCAGCTCCGAAAGGTTCCAAGGCCCTGTATGCCGTGGTGCAGTCGATTCACGCTCACGCGCCTCCGCAGAAGTGGCAATCGAAAGGATCGGAGCCGAGGTCAGCAGGCCGCAGATCGTCAAGTAGCGCAACATGGAAAGTTTCTCAGAGAGGAAGCTTTCGTGATTCGGCTGCCTGAATGTCGACTTTTGCTCCGCAAAAGTACGTCCTTTCGCGGAGCGAAAGGCGACAATCTTACGACAACAAAGCTTTCGCCGTTCAAAGCATAGCGCCACAGTTTAGGCTCGCAGCGTGGCGAAGGGAACCAGCGAGCCAGGACGAGCTGCACGCAACGCGGACTCCCCATCCCTGGGACGCAGAGCGTCCGAGAGTGCGTTCCCACGCGGGGAGCGAAAGGCGACTATATCAGGAGATTAGCTTCAGCGCGCGATTGATCCGGGCGACGCACTTCTCCTTGCCGAGAATGGCAAGGCAATCGTACAAGCCCGGTCCGACCGCCTTGCCGGTGACGGCGACGCGGATGGCATGGATCACGGCGCCAATCTTGATCTGCTCGGCTTCCAAAAACTCGTGCATCATGCGCTCGAGCGTTTCGACGTCGAACGCTGACAGTGAGGCCAGTCGATCGCGGAATTTCGTCAGCCGCTCGGCGGCCTCGGGCTTTTTGAGGTGCTTTTCCACCGATTCGGCGTCGAACGCATAAGCGTCGTCGGGCAGGAAGAAGAAATCGGCATAGGCCAAAATATCGCCGCTGACCTTCAAGCGATCGCCCGCCGCCGCGACGATCTTTTCCAGCACGGGGCGTGCGGCCTGAGCGTCAACCTCCTTAATCACGCCCGCTTTGATCAAGAAGGGCAGCATCCGCTCGACCTTCTCGTCGGTCGAGAGCTGCTGCATGTAATGATCCTGGAAGGCCCACAGTTTTTTGGGGTCGAAGCTCGCCGGCGCCTTGGTGACGCGCTCCAGCGAGAAGTTGTCGATCATCTGCTGACGCGTGAAGAACTCGGTCTTGTCATCGAGCGACCAGCCGAGCAACA
>JAICIG010000236.1 GCA_025924495.1 Pirellulales bacterium
ACCGGCACCATCTGGGCCCTGCACGCCGATGAAGACCAGTCTTACTCGCAGACGATGCTCGTCGATACCGATCAGCGGATCGTGTCATTCACCGAAGGGCCCGACGGCGAACTGTATGTACTCGACTACGATTTCACCGGGCAGATTTATGAACTGCTGCCCTCCGACGTCCCCGACACTTCCGCTAGTTTTCCTCGCCGGCTGAGCGAGACAGGGTTGTTTACGTCGCTCAAAACAATGCAGCCCGCTCCTGGCGTCGTGCCTTATGCCGTAAAGGTGGCTCGCTGGATGGACGGTGCGAAGGCCGATCGTTGGGTGGCAATTCCGGGCGATGGTCAGATCGAGCTTGCCAAGAGCAAGTCGGAGCGAGCGGACTATCCGGAAGGAACCGTGTTCGCGAAGCATCTCACGCTGCCGCAGCGGGATCGACAGCCGATCCGGCTGGAAACGCAGATCTTGCATTATGAGCGCGGCTCCTGGCGACCCTACAGTTACTTCTGGGACGACAGGGGCGAAGAGGCGTTTCTGGTGGAATCGGTCGGGGCCAACCGCGCGTTACGGCTGCCCAATTCGACTGCGAAGGGAGGCGTCGCCGAGCGCACCTGGCATGTGAACGCCACGAATGAGTGCCGCTTGTGCCACAACGCCGAGTCAGGTTTCGTGCTCAGCTTCGTCGCCAATCAGTTGGATCGCCCGGCGATCGGCGGCGTTCCTCCGGCCGTCGTGACGCTGAATGGCCAGCCGCTGGAAGGGGCGACGGTGACGTTCGATTCCGATGAACCGCACCTCCACGCGAAGGTCGTCGGCGTCACCGATGCCTCTGGGAAGCTTCAAACCGCCAATCAGCTTGCCGAGTTGGCCGCGCAAGGCGTGTTCGCCAAAGCGCCGGCCCTCTCCAAAGACGATCCATCGCGGCTCGTCGATCCGCATGACGCAAAACAGCCGCTCAATGACCGGGCCCGCAGCTACTTGCATGTCAACTGCAGCGTCTGCCACCAGCCCGGCGGCAATGCGATCGTCTCCTTCTATTTGCGCCGCGACCTGCCGTTCGACAAGCTCAACACGAACAAAGGGACGGGCATCGGCACCTTCGGCATGCAGGACGCCAAGATCATTGTACCGGGCGATCCGTATCGCAGCATCCTGATGTACCGCATGTCGAAACTGGGCTACGCCCGCATGCCGTACATCGGTTCGCGCGTCGTCGATAGCCGCGGCGTGGCGCTCATCGAGCAGTGGATCCGCTCGCTCAAGGGCGCCCCAAGCGACGCCAGTTCGGGGCCAGTCGCGGACGGCGCTGCCGAAGCGAAAGCTTTGCGCTCCCTGACGGATGACGTAACTGGCGGCAAGAAACACGAAAATGAGATCCGCGAACTCTTAAAATCGACATCCGGGGCGCTTGCCTTGGCCGTGCGCATGCACTCGGGCGCGCTTTCGGGCGAAGATTTCAAAACCGCCGCAGCGCTTGGATCGACTTCGTCGACGAGCGACGTCCGCGGCTTGCTCGAAGCATTTATCCCTGAATCGAAACGCCGTGCTACGCTCGGCGCCAGCGTCGAACCGGCCGTCATTCTCAGCCGCAAGGGAGATCACGAGCGCGGCAAGCTGATCTACTTCAGCGACGGCGCTCGCTGTCGCAATTGCCACGAGATCGACGACAAAACCAAGTCGCTCGGACCCACGCTCGCCGAGATCAACAAGAAGTACCCGCAACCCGCCGAGCTGTTGTTGCACGTGCTGAAGCCATCGCAAAAGATCGAGGACCCGTTCGCGGTCTATGCTGTGGCCACGGATGATGGCCGCAACCTGAGCGGGCTGCTTGTCGAAAAGAACGACAAGGAGATCGTGCTAAAAACGGCCGAGAAGCTCATCGTGCGCATTCCGCAGGAAAACATCGAGGAGCTGCGAAAGAGCGACAAGTCGCTTATGCCCGATGGCGTCTTGAGCGATTTGACCGCCCAGGAAGCGGCCGATCTGTTTGAGTACCTGCGGTCGCTGGGAAAGTAGGCGGTGGGTGGTAGGTGATAGGTAGCAGGTAGGAAAAAAAACGAATCCGCTTTGTTTTCTGCCGCCACGTTGAGCTGGTAGTGTTCAGGCAGGGAAGTATTTCTTTGAGCTGGCATTAGCCGGGCCACTCGGTTGTTCACACATAACCTGATCTGCAACTCTCGAAGGTAAGCGCCATGCGATTCATTCAACATAGTATTCTTCTCTCGATCATCCTGGCGACGGCTCGTCTTCTTTATGCTGCGGACTCGACAACCTCCTTTCCGCTCAAAGATGGCGACGTTTGGGTAATGGCGGGCGATAGCATTACGGCCCAGCATCTGCACTCCAACTATTTCGAGGCATTCTGCTTCGCGCGCTATCCGCAGTTGAAGTTCGCCTTCCGCAATTCGGGCGTCGGCGGCCATACCATTCCGACCACGCTGGCCCGGTTCGACTACGATATTGCCGCCTGGAAGCCGACAATCGTCTCGGTAGAACTCGGCATGAACGACAAGGGGAGCACGCCCACCGATAAGTTCCTGGCGAACATGAAGACGATGGTCGATCGCATCCGCGCGATCGGCGCCCGGCCGATTGTTCTCTCGGCCAGTCCGGTCAACAACGGCGAAACGGTCGCCAAGCTCGGCGGCGGCAATCAGCGGCTGCACGAGTACGCGACAGCATTGAGGACGTTCTGCGAAAAAGAACAAATTCCTTATGCCGATCAGTTCCACGCGTTGATCGATCGCTGGGGCGAGAATAAGCCGCGAGAAACGCTGGCCAATACGGTGGGAACGCTCAGGCAGCTCGCCCAAGACAATTCACTCGCCGGCGTCGAACACCTGCGCCTGTTCCTTGCCGCTCAGGACCAACTCGCCGACAAGCCGGTCTCGATGCACGGCGACGCAGTGCACCCAGGCGCGACCGGCCAGTTGATGATGGCCGCCGCGCTGTTGCGCGAGCTAGGCGCCGACGAGTTCGTGAGCAGCGCAACGATTGATGCTTCCGGCAAGCTGATCGAAGCGAAAGGCTGCCTGATCGAAGACGTCGGTTCGCGCGATGGAGCGCTGGCCTTCGATCGGCTCGACGAACGCTCGCCATTTCCGATTCCCGACGACACCCGCGAGGTGCTGCCGTTTGACCCCGCGATTCTCGATCTGAGCCAGTACACGTTGAAGGTGACCGGTCTAAAGCCGGGCCAGTATTCGCTCAAAATTAACGGCGTCACTGCGGCGAACCTGTCAGCCGAGCGATTGAACCAAGGCGTGAACTTAACGGCTTTTGGCCCCGATCCGAAAGCCGGCAGCGTCAGTCCGATCGTGGCTCAAGGCCGCGCGATCCTGGCCGCCGTAGCGACCAAGGAAAGTCTTGTCAGCCAGTGGCGGGGACTGTCTCAACGCGCGCACGCCGCTGGCGCTGGGCCCGAACTGAAGGAACAACTCGCGTCGCTGACGAAGACGATGGAAGAGGCGGACGCAAAAATCCGCGCAGCGGCACGCCCGCAAAAACTGCACTTTGAATTGACTCCGGCGCCGTGATCGCCATTTATCGCTAACTGAATCCTCGCCCAAAGCACAATCAACGGCAGAACCCTCGATGAGATATCTACTCGCCGCCGGCCTCTTTCTGTTCTCAGCAACCTGCTTCGCCGCCGAGCCGAAACCGGCGGCCGAAGAGACCAAGCCCGAGCGCATTCCGCTCTGGCAAGGCCATGCGCCGATCGGCGACGGCAAGTTAGAAGAGGCGGATGCCTGGATCACAGTGCATCGACCGGCGAAGAGCAACGGGACGGCGATCGTCATCTGTCCCGGCGGAGGCTACGGCGGCCTGGTGACCGGCGCCGAGGGACACGGCATCGCCGAATGGCTCAACCGCCATGAGATCACGGGCGTCGTGCTCGAATATCGTCTGCCGGCCGGTCGGGCATTCGTGCCCCTGCTCGATGCGCAGCGTGCGCTGCGCACGGTTCGCTCGCGGGCTAACGATTGGCAGCTCGATCCGTCGCAAATCGGCATCATGGGTTTCTCGGCGGGCGGCCATCTGGCCTCGACCGCCGGAACGCACTTCGACGACGGCGATCCCAACGCCGCCGATCCAGTCGATCGCGTCAGTTGCCGGCCCGACTTCATGATCCTGGTTTATCCGGTGATCGTGATGGGCGAAAAGACACATTCGGGATCCAAGAAGAACCTGCTGGGCGGAGCGGCTTCGCCGGAACTGGTCGCGTTGTTTTCCAACGAGAAGCAAGTAACGGACCGCACGCCGCCCGCCTTCCTGGCTCACGCCTTGGACGATAAGCCTGTGCCGCCGGAAAACAGCAAAGCGTTTTACGAAGCGTTGCTGGCTCACAAAGTTCCTGCGCAGTATCTCGAGTTGCCCTCCGGCGGCCACGGCCTGAACGGCTACAAGGGGCCCATGTGGGATGCCTGGCAAGAGAAATCGCTCGCCTGGCTGGCAGAACTGCAGGCCGAGCGCGGCGCTCGCGCGGCGGCCGAAAAGGCGCACGAAGACGCCGAAGTGCAAAAGAAGTTCGCCGTTTGGAAGGAGTCGCTTCCGGCGAAACAGCAAGCCTGGGAAACGCTGCTCGAGCAGAATCTCGGTTCGTTCTATCTGCCGCTCTACCAGCGAGACAAGCTGGCCGGACGTCCTACGGCCTGGGACTATGTCGAAGACGATCCGAAACTGCCGCGAGTGCTGTTGATCGGTGATTCGGTATCTCGCGGCTATACGCTCGCCGCCCGAGCGGCGCTGGTCGGCGAAGCCAACGTTCATCGGGCGCCGGAGAACTGCGGACCGACGGCCAACGGCTTGAAGAAGCTCGACATCTGGCTGGGCGACGGGAAATGGGACGTGATCCACTTCAACTTCGGCATTCACGATCGGTCCGTGCCGGCCGTGGAGTATGGACAGCGGCTAGACGGCGTCGTCCGCCGATTGAAGTCAACCGGCGCTAGATTGATCTGGGCCAGCACGACGCCCATTCCGCCCGACACCAAAGACGGGCCTGGCGCCGCCAAGGCCATCGTTGAAAAGAACCTGATCGCCGCCGAAATCATGCACCGCCAGGGCGTGGCCATCGACGACTTATTTGCCTTCATTTCGCCGCAGTTGGCTAAGGTGCAAAATCCGCAAGACGTCCACTTCAATGCCGAAGGCTACGAGCTGCTCGGCAAGCAAGTCGCCGCGGCCATCGAGGCGGCGCTCCAGAAGCCGTAGCTGTTCGAACGGCCAAGATTCGCTCTCGAAGCCCGCGGATGCCACGTTGAGACATGCCTTCATTGGCGGATGCCAGCGAAGGCATGGCACACCGACTTGCTGCGATGAGCGTTAACGTTGTGGCCCGGCTAACTCGCGGATTTCTGCAGCGTTCAAGGCGCGTTGGTAAAGCCGCACGTCGCGGAGCTTGCCACAGAAGTTGTCGTTGGCGCCGAAGCCGATTCGTAGCGGCTCATCGCTCGAGAGATCGAAGTCGTCTGGCTTAAAGGTCGAACTCTCGGCGACGCGGACCCCGTTGACGTAGAGCTGCAATCGACCGCCGGCTTTGATGGCGACGACGTGCTGCCAGCCGCTCGGCAACTCATGGTCGTGGGTGATGCAGGCGCCGGCCTGGAAAGAAAAAATCTTGCCGGAGGGGAGCGTGCTGAAATATAGCCGGCCTTGAAACTCGGCTGCCGTCCAGGCCCGGCGGTATTTCACCTCGGGGGTCGGATCGAGCCGCGCTAGCTTTCGCCAGACGCCGTCTCCTTCGTGCTCGTAGACTTCGGCCAGCGGCAGCGTGCCGGCCAGCAGGCGGCCGTTGTGGACGAGCATGCCCATCACTTCCAGCTCGTCGCCCAAGCGCCCCATGTCGGTCCAACGATTAATCTCTTCGAAGCGGTAGACGCGGCCGCTGGGCCACGTGCCGACGAACAACCGGCCGTCGTGCACGGCGAAAGAGTAGGTTTGCGTGTTCTCGCCCAGTTGGCCGCAATCGGTCCACGACTTGCCGTCATAGCGGTGGACCCGGCCGCCATCGTAGCTGGTGGCGTAGAGGAAGCCGTTGTAAACGCCGAGCGCTTCGACTCGTTTGCCGTCGGGAGTGCCGCAATCGGTCCACTTGTCGTCCCGTTCGTAACGATAGAAGCCCGCCGGGCGGTAGAGCGAACTGGCATACAATCGCCCGCGAAATACGACCATGCCGCCGACCGCTTCGGCCTCGGGCAACAGGCCGCAATCCGTCCACTTGTCGTCCCCTTCGTAGCGGAAGATTTTGCCGCCCAGGTTCGTGTTCTCCGACTCGGTCAGAGCGGAACCCGCCAGGCGGTACTTGCCCGTGCCGGCGTAGAGCTTGCCGTCGAATACGGCGAGCGCCGTAACGGCATTGCAATTCGCCGGGGCGCCGCAGTCGATCCATTCCTTGCCGCCGGCGTAGCGATAGACGCGCCCCGCATCGTCGCGGCCTGGCTCGCAAGTGGCCGCGTAAAGTTCTCCTTCGTACACGGCCAGGCCAAACGCCAGGATCGCCTTGCCCGGGCGGCCGCAATCGGTCCAAGCCGACTGGCGATGATCGTCGATGCCGAACTGCAGTTGCCGATAGTTCGCTTGGTTGAACGTCACGCCGGCATTGTTCTTGAGCGACAGCTGAAAGCCGCGGCGGCGCTTGGCATCATATTGGCTGATCAGGTCGCCCGGCACATCGTCGAGGTTCTTGTCCGTATAGATCCAGAGCGAGATCGAGAAGTCGTCTTTGCCCACGAGTTTCGGTTGGCCGGCGACTTCCAGAAACGCATCGCGGCCGTTGAACACGGCGTCATCGGCCAGCAACTCGACGCCGTGATTTACCGCATCGCGGCCATTTCCCGATTTGTCTTGTACGTCTCCGTTGAGCGCCCAGTGCGCAGCGAGGCCTTGGTTAAGATCGACCGACGGTTCGGCGGCCGTAACGGAATTGACGAACCACAACGACAGACTGAACAAGCAAACAAACCTATTCAAACGTCGGTTCACGATCGACAAACTCCTAACAGCGGTCGCCCCATCGTCGTCTTTCGCTCCAGCGAAAGGCGACAATGGTTTGCGAGACCTTGCCGCCCAGACAAACTTCTCGTCGTTGATTTTATCAGTCAAACCGTCCCGAAGACGATACGTCGTATCACCGAGTTCCGCTCGTCGGCTCCAGCGTCATTTCCTGGCGAAAGCGTCTCGCAGCAGCGAAGCATCAAATTGCCGCGGAACGGCGCCTTCGGCCGCGTACAGGTAGGCGGCGGCAAGCACGATCGTATTCAATGCCGCAGCAGCCAGGCCAATCAAAATCCATAGTCCGACGGTCACGACAGCGCCGACGATCAATCCTGTCACGCCCGCGACCATGGCGCCAAGCACTAATGGGACAAGCGCGATGAGATAGGCGACAAATACGAACAGGCCGATGCTGAAATTCGCCGTCAGCGATTCGCCCCACGTTTTTCGCAAGATGGCAAACGAGCGTTTGACCGCATCAACGGGCCCCACCTTCTCGACGACAAGCACGGGGACGACGAAATAGGTCGCCGCGCCCCAGGCCATGCCCAACAGCCCCGCGACAAATTGGCCGGCCTTTTCTGACTGCGACTCGATCGCTCGCAGAATGACCCCGACCGTGGCGCTGACCAGCGCCCAGCCGACAATCTGCGGTAGCCGCGCCGAGGCCGCACGCAAGCCGTCGCTGATCGTCGGATCTCCGCCGCGAAAGCGAATAATCGCGCACTCGACCAGAGCGGAATTAAAGAACACGATCACGAAATAGTTGACGAAATAGAAGGCGAACAACAGCAGGTACGCCAGCGGGCCCTGTGGCGGCTGGCGCTGGTCGAGAATCACTTGTGCCTCGCCGCTAAACCAGAGCGGCGCCGCGAAACTGGCCAGCACCAGAAGGCAGGCGATGCCGCTCATGGCCGGAAAAGCCAGCAGTTCCTTGTCGAGGCTCAGCACGCGAAAGCTCTGCTGGGCCAATCCCCAACCATTGGAAAGTCTGCGAAACATGACAATGTCTCCTGGGGTCGCAGGCGGCAACGGAACGATCGCTTACAGCAGGCGAGGTCGCCTTGGCCGGATCTCGCCGATCATTGTAAGCGCAGCTCACAAGAATTCGAGAAAATTCCGACTGCTTTTGGCCGCCAAAAGAATTGTCAGTAGGTGGCATGCTTTCGCGCTTGTGTCAGCGAGCGCGTAAGCATGCGATTCGCGGACAGGCTGGCCGCTGGCCGCGGAATGAGGCCCGAAATCGATTGATGCATTAGCTAGAGGTTGGAATTGAGGTTTGTGTGGTCGATAATCGCGGCGGCGTAATCTCAGGGAGATATCATGGCGGCAACTCGACGCGCGTTCTCACTTTGCATTCCGTTTGCATTCTTATTCGCATCCTGCTGGACAATCTTTGCCGATGAGCCGCGTATTGGCGGGGAGCCTGCGTCCCTGGTCGCTCCGTATCGGGGCATTTCCAATCAGGGCGTCGATCGCTCGACGCTGACGGGCAAGGTGCTGTGCGGCTACCAAGGCTGGTTCGCCGCGGAAGGGGACGGATCGCAGCGAGGCTGGCGGCACTATCCATTTCGCGGGCGGTTCGAGCCTGGCTCGTGCACGATCGATCTATGGCCGAACGTGAGCGAACTGAGCGACGATGAGAAATTCGCGACTCCTTTCCGCCATGCCGACGGCCGGACGGCTTATGTCTTCTCCTCGTTCAATCGCAAAACCGTGCTGCGTCACTTTGAGTGGATGAAGCAGTACGGTATCGAAGGAGTCTTCGTGCAACGATTCGCCGTGGAAACGCTGGCTGAGAAAGATCTACGGCACTGCAATACAGTGCTGGCGCATTGCCGCGAGGGCGCTAACCTGCACGGCCGGACGTATGCGGTGATGTACGACCTGTCGGGCCTGCCGGCCGGCGGCGTAGAAGCGGTGATCGACGACTGGAAAATGCTCGTCGAAAAGATGCGACTCGGCCGCGATGAGAAAGACCAGGCATACCTCGAGCATAAGGGCAATCCGGTTGTCGCCGTCTGGGGCATAGGCTTCAACGACGGGCGCCAGTATTCGCTGGCCGAATCCGAGCGGCTAATCGCCTTTTTAAAGCACGATCCCGACTATGGCGGCTGTACCGTCATGGCAGGCGTGCCTACTGGCTGGCGGACGCTCGACGCCGACAGCGTCAAGGACGAGGCATTGCATCGCGTGCTGGCCGACGTTGACATGATCAGCCCCTGGACGGTGGGCCGATATGCTACACTCGAGCAGATCGAAGCGCACGCCGAGCGGCGGTGGCGGCCCGATATTGACTGGTGCAAAGAGCACGGCAAGGAATATCTGCCGGTCTCGTTTCCCGGCTTCAGTTGGCACAACGGCCATCCGCCGGCGCCATCGAACCAAATTCCGCGCCAAGATGGCAAGTTTCTCTGGCGGCAATTCGTCGCGGCAAAACGGTCCGGCGCCTCGATGATTTACGTCGCCATGTTCGATGAGATGGACGAAGGGACGGCGATCTTCAAATGCACCCACGATCCGCCCATCGGCGCCAGCTCGTTCGTGACCTTCGCCCCGTTGCCTTCCGATCATTACCTGTGGCTGACCGGCATGGGACAGAAGCTACTGCGCGGCGAGATTGCCGCATCAGCCGACCCGCCCGATCGGGCGAATCACTGAAAAACGGCACTGATCATGTCAAAGTTGCCGCAGGTACGCGACCAGGTCGCTCTTCTCGTCGGAGCTCAGTTGCAGTCCGAGCACCAGGTTGAAGAACTCGACTGTGTCTTCCAGCGTCAGGCAGCGGCCGTCGTGCATATAAGGCGGACTGTCCTTGATCCCCCGCAGCGTGAAGGTCTTGATTGGCCCGTCGGGCGCTTCGTCGAGAAATCGTTCCAGATGCAAGTCGTGCATTTGCTGATCCATGAAGATCGGCGCGGGGTGGCACTTGCCGCACTCGGCCTTGCCGAAGAACAGCTTCTCGCCGCGCAGCTCGCTGTCGCTCGCCTCGTCTTTCTTCAATCGCCCTAGCACATCCAGTTTCGGCGCCGGCGGGAAGTCGAGCATGTTCTGCATCTGCGCCATGTGCGAGACGTGCACGCGGTCGAGAATCATCAAACCTTTCTTCATGGCGTGCATCGGGTCGCCATTGAAGTAGGCCGTCCGCTGCTCGAACTCGGTAAAGTCCTCGATCGAACGCAGGCTGCGCTTCGAGCTGTGAATCTGCTGGTTAAACACGCCGCGGAGACTCGTTGTGTCAAGCCGGAAGCGACGTTGCTCGGGGCGATCGTCCGGGTTTAGGTGAAATTGCCCCGTCGTGTGGCCATTCACGTGGCAGTCAAAGCAGGCCACGCCCAAGCTCGGCTGCGCGCTTTTGCGATCGTCGGTCGGGTTGAACTCCTCCTGGGGCAACGGCGTGAGTAGTAGTCGCAAACCGTCGAGCTGCACCGGCGTCAGCAAGTCTTTGAACAAGCGGTAGTAGTTATTGATCGACACCACCTCGCCGCGCGAGACATCGCCCAGCTCCGGGCGGCTTTGCAAATAGATCGCCGGCGGGAATTCGGGCAGGAAGGCCTCGGGCAGATCGTGATCAATATCGAACCGCTCGAGGCGAGGGAACATGGCGATCTGCATTTTCGGAAACACCTGCCCGCCGGGCGTTTGCTTCGGATGCGGCAACGAGGGGTACGGAAATGCATTCTTCTCGCGAATCTCTTTCGGGCTGAGCTTGGCCAGTTCGTCCCAAGTCATTCCTTCGGCCAACCGCGCAGTTGGCCCGACCGGCAACGGCTTGCCGCGCGACATCGTTGCGTCAGGATCCAGTTTTGGTTCCAGGTTGTAGCGATTCTCGAGCAGCTCTCGCTGGGTTTTCATCACGCCCGGCTTCGCTTCCACGTCGGCCTTCATGATCTCTTCGAACGTTTGCATCGGCTTTTTCGCGTTCAGCGGATCGCGATAAAAATCAAAGCCGCTAATGCGTCCTTTTTCCGGCTGATCTTCAAAGGCCGACGACGACTCCTGCGAGTTGTCGGCTTGAAAGACGTCGGACTGATCGTGCTTCGACTTCTTCTGCTCGGGCCGCTCTTCAGGAACTTTGTGGACCGATTGAGCCTCTTGAACGGCATCGTGCGGCGCTTTGCGGGTATCCTGTTCGACGGCGCGCGGCGCCGCGGTCGTTCGCTGCGCCGCTCGTGGAGCAGGCGCAGCAGGACGCTGAGCTGTCGCAGCAGGTCGTCGCTCTGGCTGGCGCGAAGCCGGACGAGCGGGTTGCTGTGCAAAGCAAGCGGCGAACAAAGAGGCGAGGCCGAGCAGCGTCGCCAGAGCCAACGCACCGCGCAGAGAAAAGCTTTTCATGTTGTGAACCTCGCATCGCAGACGATTGATCGATGAGCGACCGCCGACGCGCAAGCAATCCATAGAGATGGCCACGCGCAGTGCGGCGAGAATTGCAAACGTCGTGCCGATGAACGCAGTACTGGCTCCGCAGCGAAAAATGCTGGAACCGTGCGCACAATTGAGGCGCACGAACTCGGGCGTCCGGGGTCACATGATCGCAGCGCGACCAAGCGAGCAAGGATCAAGCAGGAAATCGGGAGAAATGCTGGCGCGTCGTCGGCAATATGGGCAGCGCAGCGGAGCTAAACGCGAACTGCTTCGGGATTAGTCACCACTTCTTTGACGACTCGCCCGTGAACGTCGGTCAGGCGGAAATCGCGGCCGCTGGAGCGATAGGTGAGCCGCTCGTGATCGATGCCAAGCAAGTGCAGAATGGTGGCGTGCAAGTCGTGGATCGTTGAGACGTTTTCGACCGCCTGCATGCCCAGTTCGTCCGTGGCGCCGTAGATGACGCCCCCTTTGGCGCCGCCGCCGGCGAGCCAGACGGTAAACCCTTCGGGATGATGGTCGCGGCCGTCTCGCCCGGCGGAATGAGGCGTGCGGCCAAACTCGCCTGCCCAGACAATTAACGTCTCCTCGAGCAATCCGCGAGTCTTCAGATCGCGAATCAATCCCGCGATCGCCTGATCGGTGTCGAGCGCATTCTTTTCGTGCCCGGCTTTGAGATTGCCGTG
>JAICIG010000237.1 GCA_025924495.1 Pirellulales bacterium
GACGTGCTGAACGTGCATCAAACGGCTGAGATTATAGAACAGGTCTACGAAAGGCTGCTCCCCGGCGATGTCTTGCTGACCATGGGAGCGGGAGATATCCGGAAAGTTGGTGATGTCTTTGTTTCCCGGCTTCGAACATATCGTGCGGCAGGCTGAACCTCTAGCGCCGCACACCTGGTTTCATTTGGGCGGTCCGGCAGAGTACTTTGCCGAGCCTACCAACGTCGATGAGTTGCGCGGGCTGATTCGCCGCTGTCTGGAGGAAGAACTTCCTGTCAGACTCTTGGGCGGCGGCTCGAACGTGCTCGTGCGCGACGAAGGCGTGCCGGGCATGGTCATCCGTCTGGCCGAGCCGGGATTCTCCGAAATCAAAGTCGATAAGAATCGCGTCAGAGCCGGCGGCGCCGCCAAGCTGGGGCACGTGATCTCTTCCACGGTCCGCGAAGGACTGGCCGGGCTCGAAGCCCTGGTCGGCATCCCTGGCACGGTCGGCGGCGCGCTGCACGGCAACGCCGGCAGCCGCGGCGGCGACATCGGCCAGTGGACGAGCCAGGCGACCGTGATGACGCGCAGCGGCGAAATTGTCGAGCGGCAGCGCGACGAACTCGTCTTCGCCTACCGCCAGAGCAGCCTCGATGAGCTCGTGATCTTGTCCGCCGAGTTCCAGCTCGACGAAGAAGACCCGGAACAGCTCACCAAGCGCATGCAGCAACAGTGGATTGTGAAGAAGGCCAGCCAGCCGCTTAGCCACCAAAGTGCTGGCTGCGTCTTTAAGAACCCGCGCGGCATGAGCGCCGGCATGCTAATCGACCAGGCCGGACTGAAAGGAACTCGCATTGGCGGCGCCGAAGTCAGCGATCGCCATGCCAACTTCATCATTGCCGAAGCCGGCGCATCGAGCCAGGACGTGCTGCGACTCATCGAACTCGTTCGCAGCCGGGTCGCGGATCGGCTCGGCGTTGAATTGGAAACAGAAATTCAGGTGTGGTGAGTGGAATAGGCGTCAGGCGTCAGGAGTCAGGTGTCGGGCGTGACGAGATACAGGCTGGACTTCTTTCCTGACGCCTACTACCTGACGCCTGATACCTGACGCCTACTGCCTGCCATCAAGGAGGATGGCCATGACTGAATACGCAACGAGCGCGCTACGCGTCGCTCTATTTTCAGGTGGCGACTCGGCAGAACGCGAGATCAGTCTGGCGAGCGGCGCGCAGGCGGCAGATGCGCTCGCTTCGCTCGGCCACCATGTGGCGCGGTTCGATCCAGCGCAAATCGCCTTGAGCGACATCGACTGGCGCCGCCACGACGTTTGTTTCATTGCCTTGCACGGTGGAGCGGGCGAAGATGGCAGCGTCCAGCGAGAACTCGAACGACTCGGCGTGAGATACACGGGCAGCAATCCCGCGGCCTCACAGCTCGCCATGAGCAAGTCGGCTGCGAAACGCCGCTTCGACGAGTGCGGCGTGCCCACGCTACCAGCCGTTGCCTTCTCCACAACCGAATTCTTCGACCGCGTGGCGGCGCGAGCGGCGCCTTTAGGATATCCGCTGGTCGTCAAACCGGACGGACAAGGTTCCAGCCTCGGCGTCGGTTTCGCAGAGAATGCCCAGGAGTTGGCCGCACGAGCCATTGACGCCAGCCGCTACGATTCTCGACTGCTTGTCGAGCCTTGGATCGACGGCCGAGAGTTCACGGTTGCCGTGCTGGGTCGATGGGCGCTGCCGGTCTTGGAAATCGCCACGCCACGGGGTTGGTTCGACTATCAGGCCAAGTACGAAAGCGACGCGACGGAATACCGCTTTGAAACAGGCCTGCCCGAAGCAACGGTTGCGCGGCTGCAATCGATCTCGGTGGCTGCCGCCGCAGCGATTGAAACTTCCGGCTTAGTGCGGGTCGACCTGATGTTGGGCCGCGATAGCCGTCCGTCGGTTCTGGAACTGAATACTGTGCCGGGGCTGACCTCGCACAGTCTGGCGCCGAAAGCGGCGGCACGCGCCGGCCTGAGTCTTCCGGCCCTCTGCGATTGGATGTTGCGTGATGCGCTGGGCGAACCGCTTTCAGCCGATCGACTTTCCCCGGAGACGATTCCATGAATGAGAACCCTCAGGTCAAATCGCCCTCTCCGACGCGGCAAGCTCCAATCCGGCCCGTCTCCCTCATGAAACGCGCGCTGCGCTGGCTGGCGATCGCGGTGCTCCTGGGCGGCTGCCTGGCTGGGGGCGGTTATGCGATCTGGCAAAACGTTCGCGCGCATGTTCTGCACTCGCCTCAATATCAGATCCTGCTCGACAATGTCAGCATCACCCCGCCGCCGGCGTGGATCCATACTGACGTCAAAGCGGAAGTGATCCGCGATGCGGAAGTGGACGGCGCGCTGTCGGTGCTCGATGAGGATCTGACCGAGCGAATTTATCAAGGTTTCGCTGCGCATCCTTGGGTGGCCAAAGTGTTGCATGTGGCCAAGCTGGCGCCGGCGCGGCTGCAGGTCGACCTCGTTTATCGGCAGCCCGTCTGCATGGTGCAAGTGGCGGGCGGGCTCTTCCCCATCGATTTCGAAGGCGTGCTCTTGCCGACGGCCGATTTCTCGCCACACGAAGCCGCCCGCTTTCCGCGCTTATCGAACATTCCGCTGCCGACGGAACCGCCGGCCGGCGCCGTATGGCGCGACACCCGCGTGCTGGAAGGGGCGCGCCTGGCCGCGGCTTTGAGCGAAGTGTGGGCTGAAATGAGCTTCCACCATTTCGAGCTCATGGCCGAACCGGGCAGCGAGGGAAACCATTACCAGGTTCTGACTCGCTCCGGCTCTCGCGTATTTTGGGGACCGGCGCCAGGCACGGACGAAGCCGCCCAGGCCTTGACGAAAGCCAAACTGGCGAAGCTCAAACAATACTTTGCCGAGCGAGGCTCGCTGGATGGTCCTCACGGCACGCAGGATCTCGACCTTCGCCGCGGCGGCGAGCTGCACGTGTTGCCGCGAACGGCAATGAAACCCGGACCGTAGTTCGCCGCCCTGCGAACGGCCTAATACCCGGGCGTCATGTTCACGCTGACCATGCGCGGCGCGACGCGGCCCAGCTCGTTGCCTTGCTGATCGTAAAGGATGCCGATCAACAAGTACTTGCCGGGCGGCGCCAGGTCGGTCGGCCACTGAGCCCGAGCACGCAGGAATCGCCCTTCGGCGTTCAGCGTTTCGACTTGTCCTTCGACATCTTGAATCTTCTTACCATCCAGATCGAGCAGTCGGAACACCGTCTTGCCAAGCAGATCGATCTGATTGGGCGGCAGCGCCATCATGCCGGTCACCAGGGCGCTGGTCGGCTGCGACCAGGGCGTGTCGCAGCGCACCGGCGCCATGACCGCCGCGCACTGTTTCCAGTGCGCCGGTTCAAGTTTCTCGACGAGCTGAACCTTCGCCTGCGAAGCCGGCTGCTGCACCGACAGCGGACTGCCGTAAGCAAACGTCCGATAGACACGCGCCGCGCCGTCGCTGTAACACAGCTCGGCATCGAGCGCGATCACGGCGTCTTTGGCGACCTTGAACTCCGGAAAGTTCGACCACGGCAGCTTGAACTCCACTTCGGCGCCGTAGCTGGTCTTGCGAGCGCCAACCTCCACTCCGTCGCCGGGAATGGCTTTCAACATGTCAGGCCGCAAGCACCAACGCGGCTGCAACTCGGCGCCTTTGTAACCGGTCCAATACATGTGCACTGCGCCCGGGCCCCAATCGTGGCCGCGAAACTGGTCATTGCGCCGGGTGTCGAAATACCACTCGACGCCGTCTCCTTCCCAGAGCCGATCATCGGGGGCTGGATTCGCTTGCTTTTCATCGAGCGTGCGCAACCCGGCATAAAAGGCCTCATCGTCCCACATGTAAAAGAACTGCGCCGCCCGATTCTTGACATCTCCTTCGAAGTACCCGACCGGCGTGCAAAACGCCCCGCGGAACTCCGACAACTCGCCGTCGATCTTCATGTTTGCCGGAGCGCGCGTCGCCAGACCGCGCACGCCGGGCTGAAGACTATCTTTCGCAGCGGCGAGTGAAGAAGCTGGCGCCGCTGCGGCGAATCCGGCAATCAACGATAGGAACCACGAAGCCGGTAATTTGCACATGGGACAATTCTCATCCAGGGAACTTTGTACGGAAACCAAGGACCAAACTGTTCGCCCGCGAACGCCGAGCGATCACGATAACCGGTTTTGAGCGCCAACCCTTCTCCTGTCTGCGCCGGCTAATATCAGCATCATTAGCTAGAACAACCTCGCAAGGCCCGCAATAATCAAGAGCAGCAGGACTCCGCCGAAAAGAAGAACAGCGACCGCGACGAATCGCCAAAACGATTTCTGCGATTCAATCGCCGCATCAAGGTGGTCGACATGGCGCGATACCAATAAGTCGCCGATCGAACTTACGTAACGCAGCAATAGCACAGAACCAATACAGTAAAAGATGCCAGTCGCGGCTTGGATGCCGAACGACAACAGCAATGAACGCGTCTTATGAGATTCCAGTCCATCCATCAGTCCGCCGCCTCCGCCCATTACATTCACGCCGCCGGCGAGCAGCCCTAACACAGCCACTAACTTGACCCAGGGTCGAGTCTCCTGCAGCGCTTCGATCGTATGCGTCGGAAGTTCCTTGTTTGTCTGCGACGCCTCGACAAAATCGATCGCCTCGGCGGGCGCTTGGTAAGGATTCGAGCTAACGTCGGGGCCCGAATTCATTGGCCTACCTCCCGAGCATTTGCGGATGATGAGAGCGAATCGATGTCCTAGCGTACCAGCCGAGAAAAGGCTCTGCCACAACGGCATGCTAGGACAGTAAGGCCAGGCACGGAATCTCGATGGGCGATTGCTTTCGCCTGGCAACAAGGAGCATTAATGCATGGCCTTGACCGAAAGGCCGAGGGCTCCGTAAGGCCGGCCGATCGGGATCGCACGCATTTCACAGCTGCGGCCGAATTTCAGGCGAGTTCCTCCCGAACCGCCTCGCGCAAAGCTTTCCTTGCAATGCGGGTCACCAGCAGCGTCACGACGACGGTCGCCGCCAGACCGATGAAAAACAGCGCCCGATGCCAGGGGTCGCTGGAACCATGGCCTGAGACAATGTCGGTAAGCTCCTTGGCGGCCGAGCCCAGATAGCAATACATCAGCGTCCCGGGCAGCATGCCGATCCACGTGGCTAAGGCATAGCGGCCGAAGGAAATTCGCGTGGCGCCAAAGGCGTAGTTCAGCACTCCAAACGGGAACAGCGGCGAGAGCCGGACAAGAAATACGATCCGAAAGCCCTGCTCGCCCACGGCGCGATCGAGGGCCCGAAACTTGGGGCTGCCAGCTAGTTTCTGTTCGACCCAGCCGCGAAACAGATACCGACTGAGCAAAAACGCGAGGCAGGCGCCCGCCACGCTGCCGACCGACACCGCCAGGAACGCCTGCCAGAGCCCAAACACAAACGCCCCCGCCATCGTCAGCCACGAACCGGGAACCAACAAGAGTGCCGCGGGCACATAAATCGCCGCCAGCAGCACCGGCCCCCAACCGCCCAAATGTCGCGCCCATTGGACGTCCAGCCGCAACTCCGCCGAGTCATGCGGAGCGTAATGCCATGCCGCGGCAATCGCCGCAATGAGCACGATCACCGCGACAAAACGTAGGATGGCCGGCTTTTTCATAAGTAAATGCCAGCATAGCAGATCAATCTCAGCGGTCTGGGCAGCGAGTACTTGGGCTTGCCACTCGTCAATTTGGGGCCTGTCGGATAGGATAGGTTCAACATACGTATTCTGGCCGCAGATCGAAACTTACGGAGCAGCACTTGGCGACTTCCAGTCCAGCAACGAACCTCTCTGCCGAGACGAAGGGCGATTACGCTTTCGTCAGCCTCGGCTGCCCGAAGAACCTGGTCGACAGCGAGCGGATGCTCGGGTTGTTGCAGTTGGACGGTTACCGCCTGGTAGGCGATCCGGACGATGCCGATTTCGTCATCGTCAACACCTGCGGCTTTATCGAACGAGCACGAGACGAATCGTACGCCACGATCCGTGAGATGCTCGAGCTCAAGCGCCGCGGCGCCATCAAAGGCGTGATCGTTTCGGGCTGTCTGGCGGAGCGCGAAAAGGAAGCCTTGCTCGAAACCTGTCCGGAGATCGACCACCTGGTCGGCGTCTTCGGCCGCGAGCATGTGACCAAAGTCGCCGATCGGCTGCTGGGCGGATTGGTGGAACAGCGGACCGTGTTTCAGCCGGCGCCATCGCGCCCCTTGCCCGACACCGCAAGGATGCGGATCACGCCGCGGCATTTCGCCTTCCTGAAAATCTCTGAAGGCTGCGACCGGCTTTGCACTTTCTGCGCCATTCCCAAGATGCGCGGCAAGCATGCCACCAAACCAATCGAAGAAGTCGTGGCTGAAGCGCGCGAATTAGCCGCCGACGGCGTGCGCGAGTTGAATATCGTCGCGCAAGACACGACTTACTATGGCATCGACCTGTACGGCCAGCCGCGGCTGGCGGAGCTGCTCAAGGAACTCAATCAGATCGAGGAACTCGATTGGATCCGGGTGATGTACCTGTATCCGATGTACTTCACCGATGAATTAATCGACGTGCTCGCGAAGAGCAAGCGGATTGTTCCCTATCTCGATCTGCCGCTGCAGCACATTAACGATACGATGCTCAAGCGCATGCAGCGCCGCGTCACCCGCGCCGAAACGGAAACCCTGCTGGCGAAACTTCGCCAGGCAATTCCCAATCTGGTGCTGCGCACCACCTTCATCGTCGGCTTCCCCGGCGAAACCGAGGAACAATTCAACGAGCTGATGGAGTTCGTCGAACAGCAGCGATTCGAGCGACTTGGAGTGTTCACTTATTCCTTCGAGCCCGATACCCCCGCGGCGCGGCTGCCGGACCACTTGGACGAAACCGTGAAGGAGTCGCGTCGCGAACGGCTGATGGCGGTGCAGCAGGAAACGGCCTTCGCTTGGAATGATGCCCAGCTTGGGCGGCGGATGGACGTCTTGATCGACCGTGCCGTGCCCGGCGAATCGCAGGCTTGGATCGGTCGCTCCTACGCCGACGCTCCCGACGTGGACGGCGTCGTCTACGTGACCGGCAAGAAACTGGAGCCAGGGCAAATCGTGCCCTGCGAAATCGTGACCTCGCAGGGATATGATCTGGTCGGGGTCGCCGTGGGCAAGCCTCGCTAACCACGCACTACTTGCGCCCGGCGCTTCGCCGGCGCTGCGATGAAAGCTAAACGATATGACGACCAGCACCAAGCCACAGCCCCGTGCCGCGGTCTTCAATTTGCCCAATCAACTGACCGTCTCGCGGTTGGTGCTCTCGTTGGTGCTGTTCGGCCTGATCACGTTCAAGCTCTACACGGCCGGGTTTTTCGTGTTCATCATCGCCGCCTCGACCGATTGGCTTGATGGCTACTTTGCCCGCAAGTACGGCATGGTGACGATGTTGGGGCGGATTCTCGACCCGTTCGTCGACAAGATCATCATCTGCGGGACGTTCATTTGCCTGGTGGCTGATCCCGCTT
The DNA here is from genome assembly GCA_025924495.1 of Pirellulales bacterium. The sequence goes on from JAICIG010000237.1 coordinate 7,540, forward strand.
CGGAGATCAAAGGTTGGATGGCAGTCATCGTCGTGGGCCGCGAATTGCTCATCACGGCGCTCCGCAGCTTTTTGGAGCAACAAGGCGCCGATTTTTCCGCCAGCATGTCGGGCAAGCTGAAGATGGTTTTGCAATGCGTGGCTGCAGGCTCGAGTTTGTTTTACCTCTCCGATATGGCGGCGCCTGCCGGCGGAAAATCGCCGGACTGGGTTTACTACGTCCTGGTGGTTTCTGTCTGGGGCGCGCTCCTCTTGACGGTCTATTCGGGCATCGAATATGTCCGCCGCGCCATACTTTTGTGGCGCGATTAGCATGGAGCTGCTCTTCCTGCTCGCCATCGCCGGCGTAATTGCGGCCAGCGCCAAGATTTGGCTGGTCATCGCAGCTCGCTGGCGGCAACGGCTCCCCTTGCTGCCGTACGAGCCCCGCCGGCCCGCGCCCTGGACGTTCATCGACTTGCTGGCGATCGCGGTCGCCTACATCGCCCTGAATTTTCTGTTCGTCGTGCTGTTCTTCGGCAAGTTGGGCGACGGCGACCTGGAACTGCTCAATGTTGCGGCGGCTCTCGTCGCCACCTCGCTGGCCAACCTGATCACTGCCGCCTTTGCGATCGTCTGGATTCGGCGTCGAACCGGCGCTTCCTGGAGCGATCTCGGGCTCCGCTTCGACAGGGCTAAAGCCGATCTGCAGCTCGGCCTGACGACGTTCGCCGCGGCCAGCGTTCCCGTCTACCTGTTGCAGGCGTTGCTCTCGCGATTTGTCACCGAGCAACACCCGATCATCGACCTGTTGCAGCGTCACCAGCAGCCGTGGGTGCTTGCCCTGTGCACCATCTCGGCGGTTGTCGTAGCGCCGGCGACCGAGGAATTCTTTTTCCGCGTGCTGCTCCAAGGCTGGTTCGAATCGTTAGGCTCGTCCGCGACTCCGTCAGCGGCGAGTGCGGACGCAGATTCGGCGACTCCGCCGCCTGCTCCGGCGGTTGACGTCCCCCAGGCCGAGCCCGTCGGTTCCGGTCTGATCGATCCGCAGAATCCCTATTCGCCCTCGGTATCTACGGCAACGCCTGTCGACGACTCGCCGCACGACGTGGTGCGGGCGGAGTTCGTCGACCAGGCCGCGGCAACGCCGATCGCAAACAAATCATGGTCTCGACTGGCGATTGTTTTCAGCTCGTTGGTCTTCTCGCTCATGCACCTGGGACACGGCGCCGATCCGATCCCGCTATTCTTCCTGGCTTTGGCGCTAGGATACCTTTACCAGCGCACTGGTCGCATCCTGCCATCGATCATCGTCCATTTTTGCCTCAATGCCACGAGCTTGATCGCGTTGTGGTTTAGCTTGTCGTTCGGCGTCGAATAAACGCCTCGCAAAGACGCTGAATCGGGCTCGCGAATTGATAAAATATGCGGCGCGGCTGACATCCTCCTGTTCCAAGATTCAACTTCATGCCACTCGATCCTGAAGCGAAAATGTTGCTGCTGGCAGCAGCGAGACTGCCTCAGAAACCTATCGAACAACAAACGCCCAGCGAGGCGCGCGAAGACATGCTGCGTCAGACGGCAGCACTGGGACCAAAAACGCCGGTAGCGGGCGTGCAAGACGCTTCGGCGGCGGGGCCTCACGGGAACATTCCGCTTCGCATTTACACGCCGGGCGGTCGCGAGACCTATGCTTGCCTCGTCTTCTTTCATGGCGGCGGGTTTGTGATCGGCAGCATCGAAACGCACGATGCGCTCTGCAGAGCGATGGCGTCGGCCGCCGGAGTCGTGGTCATCTCGGTCGATTATCGACTGGCCCCGGAGCACAAATTCCCGGTCGCCGCCGATGACGCTTACGCGGCAACCTGCTGGATCGTTGAGAATGCCGAACGCTTCAACATCGATCCTGGGCGCATCGCCGTCGGCGGAGACAGCGCTGGCGGCAACCTGGCAACCGTCGCCGCAATGATGGCGCGCGATCGGGGCGGACCGCGACTGGCGTTTCAGCTCTTGTTATATCCGGTGACCGACGCCGATCTCGAACGAGCTTCGTACCGCGAATACGCTCAAGGCTATCTGCTTACGCGCAGCGCCATGGCCTGGTTCTGGAATCATTATTTATCGAATCCGGATGAGCGACAGCATCCGTATGCGGCGCCGCTGCAAGCCGACGATCTTTCGGGCTTGCCGCCGGCGCTCGTGATCACGGCCGAGTGCGACCCGCTGTGCGATGAAGGCGAGGCCTATGCTCGACGCCTCACAGAAGCGGGCGTACCGGTCACGCTTACCCGCTACCCCGGCATGCTGCACGGCTTTATCCGGCGAGCCAACCTGCTCACTCAGGGCAGAAACGCGCTCGCGCAAATCGCCTTGGCGCTGCGTGCAAGTCTTTCGTAATCCCTTGATTTAGGCAGCTCGCCGGCGAGGCGGAACGGGGGCAAAAAAAGAGCATTTCGAAGTTCGCCGGTATTTCTCGTGGTATTTTAAGCCCTGTTACGCAGCGGGCCGCCTGCGCCGCGGGCTGGCCTGATCCGACCATCGCCGTGCAAGAGATGTAACCGGGCCCTGGCCCGAGTGGTCGCCCATCGGACTTTTCTGCGGCTTGCAGAGCCACTTGGTCGTTGGCAAAATGTGCCGTGACAGGCACGCCCGAAAAGCCTGCTCGTGAATGTCATGCTCAGGAAGGTCACGATGAAAACCGCAAACATCAAAGCCCTATCGGCAGGCGTGGCCGCCGCGCTCGCGTGCCTTGCGTTGTACCAATTCTCCATGACTCAACCCGCTTCGGTTCGCGCCGAAGAGGCGAAAGGAAAATCCATGCTGCTTGTCCACAATGTTTATTTCTCGCTTAAGGAATCTACGGCGGCCAACCGTCAGAAACTGGCAGACGCCTGCCATAAGTATCTTTCGGATCATCCCGGCACGGTGTTTTATGCGGCCGGCACGCCCTCGGATCTGAACCGCCCCGTGAATGACCGCGATTTCGACGTGGCGCTGCATGTGATCTTCAAAGACCGCGCCTCGCACGACGCCTACCAGACGGCGCCCAACCACCTGAAATTCATCGAAGAGAACAAGGCCGACTGGGCCAAAGTCCGCGTGTTCGATTCCGACGCAACCAGCGGCAAGTAGTCCACGGCGACATCGATTGAGCTGCTGTCCAACCAGAATCCGCCGCAAAGAAACAAGCTTGCGGCGGCAGCTCTTTACTGCCGCAGCTCGCCCTGCTGGTTGGCCTGCCAGGTGCGGCCGCTTTCCACGTCGAGTGCGGTGAGCCAGCCGTCGCGATAACAACCGGTGTCGATACACTTCAAATAGCCGACGTCGTAAATACTAGCGTCCGCCTGACACGTGTGACCGACGATCGCTGTTTTGCCTGAGCAATGAGGCCCCGGCGTGAAGTCGCGCAGCGATCGCCAGAGCAGAGTTTCGCGGTCTTGCTCTGCCAGCGCCACGTCGGGCAGATAATTGGCGTGCACGAAGAAGCGTTCGTCCTGCTCGTAGTACAGCAGGCATCTCTCCAGGAATTCAAAATGGCTTGCTGGAATCTCGTCGAAGCTCGTCGCCGCCTGATAGGAGAGAAGCGTGGCCAGTCCGCCGCATGCCAGCCACAGGCGAACGTTGGCATTTCCGCTGCGCGAACCAAGCAGCATTTCTTCATGGTTACCGGCAAGCGGCACGAGGCGGCAACGGGTTTCTAGCGCGATGAGTTGCTCGATCACGCCGCGAGAATCGGGCCCTCGATCGATATAATCGCCCAGCGTAATGAGCGTATCGTCGGGCTGCGGATCGATCGCTTCGAGCAACCGGGAGAGAGCGAGCGAACAACCGTGAATATCGCCGATGGCGATCGTGCGAGCTGGCATCAAAACAATCGAAGCAACGTGGGATCCGGCGACTGACGCCCGAAGCGCCCTCAAGGTTTGGTGCGCCGCAACGATTGCGCAAGCATGCGGCGACCAAGCATTTCGCTATGGTAGTTGCAGCGGGAATCGACCGCAAATGCAAACGGCGCCGCGCGAAATGATCGACAGCGCGGATGGCCGTTCCATCCGCGCTCTGCCAGGATGATCGTCGCTGGAACGCCTTACTGCCCCGGACGTCGTCCGCCGCCGAAACCGAACGCGGCGCCAGGGGGCAGATCGATCTTCTCGCCTTGCATCTTGGCGAATTGCGTGCGCTGTTCGTCAGTCAACACGGCCAGGGCTTTGTCGTTCGTCTCTTTACGCAATTCGGCCCGTTTCTCCTGTGGCGCCTCGCGGCCCAATTCCTGCATCTTGGCAAACATCTCCTGACGTACTCCCATCAGCTTTTCTTTTTGCTCGTCCGTCAGTTTCAGTTCGCTGGCGACGCGTTCATCCGCCAGGGCATTAGCGCCAAGCGCCTGCAGACCAATCTGGTCCAGGCGTTCCAACTGCTCCTTGCTCAGAATCTTGCCAGCCTCTTCTCCAGAGGTCTTGGCCCTTTCCTGAAGCTCGGCAAACTTCTTCTGCCGCTCTTCGTCGGA
>JAICIG010000238.1 GCA_025924495.1 Pirellulales bacterium
CAGACCCGACAAGTCGGCCGGCACCGTGACGAACTTGCTCGGATCGATCGGATCGGGCTGCCGGATAAACTGCACTTCGCCCTGCACGGCAACCGGCACGTGCCAGGCATGACCGCAAGCGCGGAGCACCGACTCGGCGTGCCCTGAAGCCAGCACGTCAATCAGGCAGCACGAATCAAGGATTGCGGAAGCCATGCCAAGCCCTACGAAGACGACTCGGTGAGCAATGACTTTTGAAAGTCCAAGCGGACGTCACGTTCCTCCCCAGTGGCCTCAACTACTTCGCGGCTGGTGAGCGTGTCGGCGACAATTTCGCGGGCGGTCACGATGTCGCACCGCAGGTAGTGCGCCAGATTGCTGTCGCCAATCTTGCCCCGCTCATAGGCGCTCACGGCCAGGAACCGATACCGTTCGGGAAACGGCTGATCGTTGATCGGCTGAGGTCGAAGGCCGAGCATCTCGGCGGCCTGCTTTGGCGCGAATCTCGATTCCTTGAGAAACTGCCAACTCCCCTTCGTTATCAAGCCAAGCTGCTCCAGCCGCAAGGCCATCGCTTCGACGGAGACGAAATAGAAATGGCTCAAACGCCGCAGGTCGGCCACCTGAAAGTCATTCGTCGAAGTCACGATGTCGTGAAACCGTTGCCGCACGCTCGTGGCGGGCATCAGAAAGGAGAGCGCGAAGGCCTCGGCGAAGCGTTCGCCCGCCGGCTTGCGGCCCGGCATCGTCAGGTAGTCGATGCCCGGCTTGAAGCGATCGACGAGCAGATGGCCGTACTCGTGCAGCATCGACACTCGTCTTCGCTCGGGCGGGTGCTTACGGTTGACGAGGATGCAGCAACCGAGGTCCGCAGTGTAGGCATACATGCCCGCGATTGCCGACGGAAGGCCCACATAAAAGATCCGCAGCCCCACGTTCCACTCCAGCATGGCGCGGAGATCGATGATTGGCTGGTCTCCCAGTCCCAGCCGCTGCCGTTCGCGCTGCGCCTCGGCTTCGGCGAATTCCGCTGGGTTGAGTCGCGCATTGAGCGCGATTTCAGGCGGATAATTAAGCCGTAATGGAGCGCCCATGATCCGCTCCAACTCTCGATAATCTTCGGCTAGCCGCTGAAGCTCGTCGATGGCTTTGTTGAGCGCCTCTTCGTCGCCTCGCTTCATCTTTTCGGCGACGGCGCGGAGATGCGGCTGTAAATCGACAATTGGCTCACCAGGCCGCACCAAATCGTGGACTTTCCGCCCCAGAAACGCGGCCAACTTCACGATCTCATCGGACTTTGCCGGTCGCTCGCCCTTTTCGATGGCGATGTAGGTGGGCCGGCTGAACCCGAGAAAGTCGGCCACCTCCTCTTGCGTCTTTCCTCTGGCCTTGCGAGCTTCGGCGATGCGCTGCCCGACGATACGCGGATCAATTTGATGAGGCTGAGGCATATTTCACTCCTTGTGCATGTTGCGCTCGGGGTCTCATCAGCGGCAGGTTGATCGCTCCAACGCCGGATTCAAACACTTCAACGCATCTCTGGCCGTGCATAATTGCCACGATCGCGCCGAGAGCTGCGAAAAGAAATGCTCGGCACCGCTGTGATGGCTCGTCTTGCGTCTTCCGATTCAGGCGTCCCTTTCCGAATTATCGGTACGTTGATTTACAAAGTCAAGACGATTCGTGATAATTGACTATGATTGTAAAGTCGCGAGCGTTTCCACAAGTCTCAATTACACCCGCGCCGGTATTCACAAGTTACACCCTCCAAATGGATTGAGTCATAGAACGCTCATCGTGACAGCAAGGCCCCGCCGACGAGAATGCCGGTGCGGTGGACGTCGATCTGTGGGATGAGCTTGCAATTAGCTATGCAAGCTTCAACGACGTCGGCCTTGATGCCGCCGCCGCCGACGCCGCAATTTGGCAGCTTTGTCAGCGCGAACAGCATTCTCAGGGCAACCTATTTGCGAGATCGGCCGGCGGATCGAAGAGTTTATGCAGGGCGGCGAGCCGCGGGCAGCGGACGAGAAAGACCCGCTAAAACGATTGTCGCAAGAGCTATCACTCATCGCTCAAGTAGGGTGACGGCAGTCCAATGCGCATGTACGTCACGGCGAAGTGCTGAGCAAGATGTTCTCGGTAGGGAGAGCTGATCCGGCAGACACGTTTGCCGTCGCCGATCAATTTTTCGAGGACCGCCCGCGAGACCGTGTGCAGATCGCGCAGATCGACAATGGACTCAGGCAGCAGAATTGGAGGAGCGGCGGAAGGCAAGAAGTACCAACCGTAAACCAGCCCGCGGCGCACTTGATCGCGGATCACTGCTGGCTTGAGGATTCCCTTTTCCACCAGTTGCTGCGCCGACTGCACGAGCGCCACCAAAACCTTGGTCGTTTTGGCTTGAGCCAGATCACACGCCTGAGTCAGGACAGTCACGCGCTCCTGCCAGCGACTCGGCGCCGAACTCAAGTCAATGGTTGCCTCTGAGACGTCCAATCCGAAGATCGGACAGCTATCCAGGATGTCCCCTTGGGATAATGGTTGCTCAGAGTCCGGCGTTTCGTACATGCCTCGCTCTTATTCCATCGAGGGCGTTGACGGTGGATGGGGCAGGCGGGGCAGGCCCATCTGAGCCGGCGCGCGCACCGGCTGGCTCGAACGCGGCAAGTCACAAGGAGCGGACACTTCGTCCGTTGGAATCAACTCTGGCAAACGGGCCGTCGGCGGGTCTTGCTGTAGAGCTTGCCGCAAGACAACGAGCGTCTCTTGGGGCAATGACCGGTTTTGAACCGCGGCACGGCGCTCCAACCGTTCATAAATGTCGGCCGGCACGTTCTCCAAGATCAAGGTCGCCATAATCGCTTCTGACCCTCTATCGTCTATCGGATCGCGTCTATCGGATCGCGATTTCTGTCACTTGCCAAATTGAGATTAACACTCTCCGATGCACCCGTCAACCAGATCGCTTTGTCTGCCATAAAAAACGACGAAATCGCATATCGCCCGCGCCGAGCACGCGAAGAGCGCTTATCCTGGTTAGGAATCGCGCCGCAGGAACAGCGAGGCATCAAATGGTGAAGACACCTCTGACCCGTTTTCAGTCCCCTATTTATAAAATAATTCCGACCTCCGCCGGCGGCGACCGAGCTTCGAACAAACTTGGTGACATAAACCGAGCAGATCGTCGATGACTTCGGGGGTCCGACCGACGCTCCCCGCTTGCCCGGCCAAGTTCCGGGCGGACCGAAGGTGTGCAGGTTGAATACCCGTCGAGTAGCAGTGCGACGTGCGGCCCGGCGATGCCCCGGTGCGCTGTGGCCGCTGAACTGGGGCATCGCTTGGCCGCTGCGCCGTTGTTTTTGCCGACCGCTTTTTCGCCAAGCTCTGCCCAGCCTCCGAAGGTTGCGGTTGTAGCTCGCCGTGTGACAAAAAAAGACCCTCTCCCGAAAGGAATTTCTTCATAACCCTTTTCGGCCGCTCGTCGCTTACTTAGAATGAGGGTTCGGCGCGCAGGGGGCTCGTGATGGGCTGAGCGCCGTTCGAACTCGCCGGCAACGTCTTATCTGGAACCGCCGGCAGCTCACAATGGCTGGTGTGAGATGACCCAGGAATATAAGGTTGGCGACGAACCGGTGCCCGGCTACCGGCTGGCCAAATTTCTTGGCCGCGGCGGCTTTGGCGAGGTGTGGCGCGCCGTGGGGCCCGGCGGCACCGAGGTGGCCCTGAAGTCGATTGCGCTCGACCGCAAGCAGGGCATGAAAGAGTTTCGCTCTCTGCGCCTGGTCAAGCGCATCCACCATCCGAATCTCGTCCCGATTCTCGCCTTCTGGCTGATCGACACCGATGGCAACCCGCTCGACGACGATAGTGTCGACCTTTTGGGGTCCAACATTATCGAAAGCAAGAGCGGTCCCAGCGCGGGTGCGGCGACGGCCACCATGCAGTTCAACCCGGCCCGGCCCGACCAGCTTCTGATTGTCATGGGCCTGGGTGAAAAGAACCTGTTCGACGTTCTGAAGCAAGAGCAGGAGAAAGGTTCGCCGGGCATCCCGCTGGAAGAACTGCTCGATTACATGGAAGGGTCGGCGCGGGCGATCGACTTTTTGAACACCGCCCGCCACGAGTTGGGCGGTGCCGAGCCGGTGGCCATCCAGCATTGCGATATCAAGCCTCAGAACATCATGCTGGTGGGCGACGCGGTGCAGGTCTGCGATTTCGGCCTGGCCCGTTCGTTGACCGACGTGCGCAGCACTTCGGTGGCCGGCTCGATCGCTTACGGCGCGCCGGAGCTGTTCTGGGAAAACAAGCCCACCCACGCCACCGATCAATATTCGCTGGCCATTACCTACTATGAGCTGCGCACCGGGCAACTGCCGTTTGGTCCGGACATGGCCGCCATCGAAGTCATGCAGGCCCACCGCGACGGCAAGCTCGATCTGCACCGCGTGAGCGATGCCGAACGCGCCGTCCTGAAGCGCGCCACCAGCCCCGCACCCGGCGGCCGGTTTGAAAAGACCATCGACATGGTCCGGGCATTGCGCCGGGCCACGCAAGACGGAGCCGCGACCATCTACTCGGCTGGCGCGGGGCGGCCGCACGCCACCGGCATTCGCTCCTCGATTGTGCAGACCGGCCGCGAGATTGTGCCGGGCTACACGCTGCTGGAGCACCTCTTTCATCCCGACGCGCGCACCGACGTCTGGTCGGCCACCGCTCCAGGCGGCAAGCCGCAGGCCATTTGGCTTTACGACCTAAGCACGTCGGGCGGCACCATCGACCGCGAGGCGCTGCGGCTGATCGAAGGCCTGGCCGATCAGCCTCGCGTGGCGCGCATCCACGGCTGGTGGCTATTGAATAAGGCAGGCGCCGACGTGACCAGTACGTCTACGCCGCTGTCGGCGCTAAACGTTTCGGTCGAAGAAGCGATGCCAACCACCTTGGTGATTGCCAGCGAGTTAACACGCACGAACCTCGCCCATCGCGTTGAAGAGTGCCGGCAGTTCCGCGGCCGTGGCATTCCGGTCGAAGAACTGCTCGGCTACATGCAGCAACTCGCCGAAGGTCTCGACACTCTGAACGACGCCGCACACGCCCTGCGCGGCTCGAGCTGGGTGTCGCTCGTTCACACCGATCTGCGGCCGGCGAACGTGCTCGTGTTCGGACAAATGGTCAAAATCGGCAATTTCGCCTGGTGCCGAGTGTTGGAAGGAGACGACGCCGAGATCAGCGGCCTGCCGGTGCGGGCCTCGCGGCCGACCATGGCCCCCGAGCTGATCGCGGGCCGCGTCAACCGCCGCACCGATCAATTTGCCTTGGCTGCCACTTACGTGCAGATGCGCACCGGCGAAATGCTGCATGAATCGGGGTTGCCCACCGCTGTGGCCAGCGGCGCTGTGCTCGGCTCATCGCTCGATATTTCGGCCCTCTCACCGGGCGAGGCCGAGGTGATTCAGCGGGCCATGCAGGCCGACCCGAACGAGCGCTATCCTTCCTGCCACAAAATGGTGGCCGAGCTCGCTTTGGCCGCTAAAAAAGTGCCGGTCGTCGCGCTCGATACCGTATATCCCGTGAACGTCGGCGCGCTCGTCGGAATGGGCCCGGTGATGGGCTCGGGCACGATGGTTTCCAGCGGCATCCTCGATAGCCGCTACCCGACGACCGCCACGTTGACGGACGCCCGCTATCCAGGCGACACCAAGCCCGACGTGTATCAAACGGTGGTGCAAGAAGCGGCCGTGCCCGCGCGCAAGCGACTGCTGACGCCCAAAGTCGGCATCGCGGCGGCGGCGTTGATCTTGGCGGCGCTGGCCGCCGTCTTCACCGGCAAACAGACGGAGGCGGATGTCAACCGCTTCATGGCCGCCGGCGAATATAAAACCGCGCTCGACGCCACCGATGCGCCCTTGTGGCGACGCTGGCGCAGCGATCCGCGCGAGCTGCGAGAACGCGTCGTATCACGAGCGACGGAAGACGCCAAGAAGCTCGCCGAAAATTCGGAAATCCAAAAAGCACTTTTGATTCAGAACCAACTCAAAGACGAGCTCAACAACCGCCAACAGGGAGAGTTCCGCAGCAGCGTCTTCCGCGTGGCCATACAAGCAGCCAATGAAAAAGCCGCCGCGCGGAAGTACGACGAGGCGCACAAAATTTTTGCCCTGCTCTCCGACAACGACGCGCAGAACATCGAGGTGGTGGAATTGGGGCGCAACCTTTGGAAGCGCTGGGCGGTCCAAATTCAGGAGCACGCCGAGCTGAAGAATTTTGCCGCCGCCGCGCGCGTCTTTCAGCAACTCGAAGCAGTCGATGCTCCAGAAGTGCAGGAAGCCCGAGCCGAGATTATCGCCGCCGGCATCCGGGCGATCGGCGAGGCGGAAAGCGACAACCGCTTCAACGATGCCCTCGACATTGCCAGCCGCTTGAAGGCAGTGCCCGCGTTCGCCGACGATAGCGGGCTGAAGAAGACGATCAATGAGGTCTTGCCGCGTGCCGTGGCGGCGGCACAAGACGCCCTGGGCAAAGACGACCTCGCGGCCGCTCGCACGCTTTACAAGCTGCTGGCCGCCATCCAATCGTACGATACCCAGGTGCGCGAGCTTGGCAAAGCCATCCTGCAGCATGAGTTGGCCAAAGCCCGCGGAAGGCTCGCTGAAAATAATTGGGAAGCCGCCCTCACCGAGTACGACCGCGTGCTCACCGAACTTTCGCAGGACGAAAGGGATGCGGCCACCGAAGAACTGAGCGAGCTTAAGGGCAAGCTCGTTCAGGCGGCCAAGCGCGAGTTCGACGAGAAGCTCAAGGGCGGGTCCGCCGGCGATTTAGACCGCGCCAAGAACATTTGCGACCGGCTGGCGGCCTCATTGCCCGAACATCCCACGGTTGAAGCGCTCGTGGAGGAATATAAGCGGCACTCCTCGATGACGGGCCAGAAGGCCCCGATGTTAACGCCGGAAATGATCGTCGGGCGTTTGCTCGATCGGATCGATGAGAACATCCGCGACCGCGTGCTGGATGAAGCCGCGACCGAACTGGCCGAGGCCGACGCGAAGATCGCCGCCGAGCTTCCCATGCGCGCCGACTTACTGCATCGAGCCATCATTGCCCATGCTTACCTGTGCTGGCAGCAGAAAGATTGGGAGCAAGCGCAAAGCTGGTTGGCCCGCCTCCAAGACGGCGACCTGTCGGGCGAGTCGGAAGCTGCGTTACGCAGCAGGCGCCATCTGCTGGGCGTGTTGGTGTCGTCACGGTTCGACGGCGGCGCGTTGCCGAGCGATGCCGATCTGGACGCCGTCTCGCGAGCCGTCGCGGCGCTGCGAGAATCAGACCCCGCCTGGGCCGAAAGCGCCGATCGCTTGCTCGCCACGCGAGGCAAAGAGCTGAGCCGCGAACTGGGCCGCCAGGCGACCAACCTATCGGCCAGCGTCGAGCCGAAAAAGCGTGCTTTGGGCCGGTCGATTCTCGAGCGCATCGACCGGACCTATTTGCCCGACCCTGCCGCGGTCGAAATGCTGGTTGCCGTGAACGCCACGCTCGATCTGCTTGGCGATCCGTCCGCCACATGGCCCCAGGTGCAGCAGAGCCTCGCCGCCTGGGCGGAAGGGCGCGATCAGTTGCCCGGCGACTTGCAGAGCCGCTTGGTCTTGGCGTTCGCACGTTGGGGGAAAGAAAGCAAAGAGCCGGGCTCGTTGGAGAAGGCCAACGGCGAAGTCGAGCGTTTGCCGCGCACCAGCGAAGAGCCGCGCCGCGCTTTCGCCGAGTTGCTGGTCGAACAGCTTCACCGCGAGGCCGGGCGCGAGAAGGTGGATTGGAAAGCGATTGAGGACAACTGCCATCAGGCCGAGAGCGCGGTGACTGCCGCCGGGGCGGCTGATTTACGGCCTTTCGTCAAGGCCAGCCAGGCCGAGTGCGCCGTCGAAAAGGCGCTCGCCGCGTCGGCCACGCCGCCCGAATCGGCCATGCTCGCGGTAGCCGACTTGCTCAACGCTTCACCGCCGGAAACGGACCGCCCCTATATCGAATACGTGGTGTTCCGCGTCGCCGATGCCATGCATCTCCCCTTGGCTGCCGACGCCCGCACGCAAATTGCCGACCGGCTTTGCGAGGCGCTGAAGTCGCCGCCGCCCATGCTAGCGCTCGACTTCCGCAGGCAGGCGTCGGCTGCCGCGCTCGATGAGGCGGCCAAGAAGTTGCTCGATCAAGATGACGACACAAGTTCGTTTGCGCCACCGCCGCTGCCGGCTGAAACCGCCGGGCGCATTTACCGCTGGATCGATCAAGCGTTGCAGGTCGATGCCAAACTGGCTGATTTTGACACAAACATGGCCTTGGCGAGAGCCGCGGCTGGAAAAACGCCGGCCGACGAACGAGCGTTGACTCGGCTCGTCGAAGACTTGTCAGCCGATCCGCAATGCCGTTCCGCGTGGATCTTGCTACGCGGCGCGCAGGCCGCCGAGCGCGCTCAGCCGGCCGAAGCGGTGCGCCGCTATGCGCGGGCCCTGGCGGCGGCCGAGGGCGCCGCGCTGGTCGGAGATGCCGCACAGACCGCCTTCGACAAGGTCATCAAACCGGCGTTGGCACTGGCGGAAAAACACGCGCCCGTGTCCAGTGCCGATAGCGAATTGAAGAAAGCGGTCGCGTCGCTCTACGCCGTCAAAGGCCGCCTGGTGCGTACCCAGTACACACTGCTTGAAACGGGGCAGTTGCCCGACAAAGAAGCGTTCAAGTCTTTTGATCTGGCCGTGCAGTACGATCCCGATTACGCCGAGTACTACGTGCAGCGAGGTTTCGCCCGCTGGTCGATGTCGGGCAGCAATCTCGACTTGGAAGTGTTGGAGCGAGAAGACATCGCTCCGCTGTTTGATGAAAAAAGGTTCGATGAGAAACGCGGCTCGCCCCCTCCGGGCGCCTACGGTTTGCGCGGGCAGGCCAAGATTCTTAAAGCCCGGCGGGCGTCGAACGACCGGCTCGATCTCTACCGGCAGTCGATCGCTGATTTTGAAGAGGCGATTCGCGCCTCGGAGTCGGAACCCGGCGAACATTTTTCGGAGTTTCTCGACGGCCTGGGCACGGCCAATGTGGAAATCTCCAACTATACCGACGAAGGCCGCGAGGCACAGCGCTCGTACCTCAATCGCGCTTTGGAACTGGCTGAGAAAGCGAAGGCCATCGAGTTCCGGCCGCATCCGGAACACGCTTGGATCAATCAAGGTAACGCGGAGGAAGATTTTTCGTGGCTCTTGAAAGATGCCGCCGGCGGCCATTATTGCACGGCCATCGACGCGTTTGAACGGGCCGCCGCCGAAGCCAACGCCGCAGTCGGCTCTCCCGCCTTGTCGCTGCTCTCACAAGGTCGCTGTCGCTTTAAGCTGCTGGCCTCCGGCGGCTCGTGCGAAAAGCCGTGGCCGGACGAACTGAAAGCGGCACTTGCCAATCTCGAAGGGGCCATCCATGCCGGCGACGCCGATCCGTCGAAGGCACTGCCCGACCGCTTGCGCGGCCAGGCTTGTTATTGGCAGGCGCAGTTGCACACGCTCGCGGCGGGCAAGGAGCCGGCCAAGAAGAAGGAGCGGTACCAGCAGGCTGACGCTGCTCTGGAGCGGGCCATCCAGATCTCAGGCCGCGAAGGCGCCGCCGAGTATTACCTGTCTTCGATCGCCCTGGCGATGAACCTGCAAGGCAACGCCAAAGGTCTCGAACGTCTCAATAAGTTCGTCGCCGCCGATTTGCCGGCCGTTTCGCTCAACGACAAAGTCGCCGCCATCGAGAACGTGGCCGACATCAACAAACGCAAGGGCGACGCGAAGGCGGCCGTCGGTATCTTCACGCAATACCTGAACGATCCGCGCTTCCAGGAGCCGACCACCGCCCGTTGCGACCTGCTTCACGATCGCGCGTTCTTCATCGCTTTGGTTCCGGGCCGGTTTTGGTCTGAGAACAAGAAACTCTCTGAGGAGAGTGCGGCCGAGGCGATTAAACTGGCCCGGCAGTTGAAAGAGCCGTTCCGCGAGGCAAAAGCCTGGCGCATGCGCGCGGAGAATGCCAAGCTTTCGTATACCTCCAGCACGCCCTCGCAGGCCGAGCGGAAGGCTTACGCCGAACACCTGCGAAACGCCATCGACTGCTTACCCGGCAAAACGGATCTCGAGGAAACCTGGCACTGGCGTGTCGATCTGGCCCGCGTCGACTACGACATTGCCAACGCGGCGGCCAAGGCCTCGGCGTTCGCCGATGCGGCCTCGTTTTCTGAAGAAGCCGCCAGAACTCTGCAAGGTGTCGATGGCTTCGCCAAGGGCAATCCGCAACTGATCACTTCCATCACGCTGATCCGCAAGTCGATGGGCGAGATGCACCAGAAATACCGGCAACACATGCCCGCCGCCCCGATCAAGCCGACCCGGCGATAAGGCCGCACGAAACGGATGTCTGGTTCGATGTGGATTGTTGCGACGTCTGCGATGGTGCTGGCCTTCTTCGCGTGGCTGGGTTACATAGGGCTAGGAAAGAAAGGTCGCTCCGCGACGAAGGAAAGCGGCGATGAATCGCCGCACTCCAAAATCAGCGAATGCTCGTGCCGGCGGTCGGATCGCCGGTTGCCCGCGCTTGCCATCAGCGCTTGGATGGCACTCTTGACGCCCGACCGCCTACGACGGATTTGGTGGCTAGCTTTCACCATGGTCGTAGGGTTGTTTCCGCCTTTTTGCGCGCCCCTCGAACGGAAGATTTTTGACCTCGGCCGCTTCTTGCAGGCTCAGGCACGGCGCGGCATTTTATCGTTGCCAACGGACGCCATCGAGCTTTGTGTTTTGCTGGGCGCCGTCCTCGCGCCCCTTGTGGCCGCTTGTCTTGCCGGGGTCGCCGCGGCCAACTTCAGTCAGCGCGTTGCTCGCCGAGCGCGCCGCGGCGCTGTGGCTCAATCATCAAGCGGCGCGCGTTGGCAGTTCTCTGTGCGAGAGCTTTTGTTTGCGACGGCGGCCCTGGGCTTGCTGCTGGCTTGGAACGCCCGCTACATGGCCGGTCGCGGGAACGGTCTGCGAGTTGAAAGTTTATCCGCTGACCGAGGCCACCCGCGGACTGGCGCCCCGCGCGCCAGACAGCAAGGGCATCGTCCGCTGGTCTTGGACGCCGGAGTGGGCGGGGCCATTCCAATATGAATTGAGATGCATCGACAACCGCGCTTCAGGCCAAGTGGTGAACCGCTGCCGCGGAACCATTCCACAGTTCGCCGTGGAGTCGAGCGGCAACTGAGGGGCGCGGCCGATCGAGCCGCACCTAGCGGGCTCGGCGCGGCTGACGCGATTCACGCCGCTCGACAACGAGGGCTGGGCGCTATTCCGCTATGTTCACTCATCCAAATACCATTCGTTGCGCAGTTCGACGCGATGCTCGGCGTTCATGTTAAGCAGGCGCACGGTTGCGCGACCGACCGGTGTCACGCCGGCCAGTTCACCGCTGGCGAACACAAAATGGTCTTCCCATCGATCTTGGCGCGGGTTGAAGAGCAGCACAATCTGTCTCGTCAAGGGATCGACGTGTCATGCGGTAAGTTGTGGCTGAGGCAGAAGCTGCCCAATGCGGCCCGCATGCGTTCAAAGGCGCAGCGCGCTGCGCCTTTGATTGCACGCATCCGACGCCTTGCGCCTAATCCGCGTCATCGGCGATCCCGGTCGGCCGATCGCCTGTAGCGTCGCGTCATGCTCGCCCCGTCCGCGCCTTGTGCCCGGCGGGCGCTGATTGACTGGCTAAAGGCCGGACATCGCCTCCCTCCTCGCCCCGACCGAGCTTGGCTCTAATGTCGCGAGATTAAGCATGATGCCGCCCGCTTGCCGGGCGGAGATTCACGTTGGCTGTCTAGACCGCGAGTCTTTCAGCGACGCTCCCCCCGATTTTGCCCCGCTTGGCTGCCGGAGGCGGCCAAGCGGGGCAAAATCGGGAGTGTAGTGGGGCGGCCGCTTTGTAGACGGCCAACGTGAGACTCCCGCGGGCAAGCC
>JAICIG010000239.1 GCA_025924495.1 Pirellulales bacterium
TCCCCACACCAGAAAGCCCAGGCAGGCGATGCCGAAGCTCGAGAAAGCGACAAAGTTATATCCATACAGTTGCTTGCGAGCGAAACAGGGAATCAGTTCGCTGACGACTCCCATGCCCGGCAGAATCATGATGTACACAGCCGGATGCGAGTAGAACCAGAACAGGTGCTGAAACAGCACAGGGTCGCCGCCGAGCGACGGATCGAAAATGCCGATCTGCCAGAGCCGCTCGATCACCACCAGGATCAGCGACATGGCCAACACGGGCACGGCCAGTAAAAAGATCAGGCTGGTGGCGTAGAGCGTCCAAACGAAGATCGGCAGGCGAAACCAATGCATGCCAGGCGCCCGCAGCCAGTGCGTGGTGACAATGAAGTTGAGCCCGGTAAGCAGCGACGAAAAGCCTGCGATCACGACGCCGATCATCGTCGCCACGACGTTGTAGTGCGAGGCCTCGGAACTGTAGGGCGTGTAGAATGTCCAGCCCGTATCGACGCCGCCGGCCAGCATGGCGTACAGCGTCCAAGCCGCGCCGATCATGTACAAATACCAGCTCAGCAGATTCAATCGCGGAAATGCCAGGTCCTTGGCGCCGATCATCATCGGCAGCACGAAGTTGCCAAGTCCCGCCGGGACTACCGGCACGAGAAAGAAGAACACCATGATCACGCCATGCAACGTGAACAGCCGGTTGTAGGTGTCGGCTTGCACCAACCCGCCGTCGGGCGTCAGCAAGTTCAGGCGGGCGATGCCGATGGCAAAGCCGCCGATGAAGAACATCACGGTGACCGAAATGAGATACAAGAGCGCAATCCGCTTGTGGTCCTTCGTCAGCAGCCACGAAGTCGCGCCGCGCGTAATGTTCAGATAGTTCTGCCGTACAGGCGGCAAAGGGATGGTCGTCGTCGGCACGCGCCGAAGCGTAGCGCCACTCATTCTTGCGACTCCTCGTTATTAATCGGCGGAGTACTGGCTGGCGGCGGATAATCTTCGACCCGCTGCGGCGTCTCCCCCGGCTTGAGCGACTTAAAGAAGGCGATCAGCGAGACAATTTCTTGTTCGCTGATTTGCCCTTGAAAGGTCGGCATGATTGCCTGGTAGCCGGCCACGACTTTGGCCGCAGGATGGACGATCGATTCGCGAATATACGCTTCGTCCGCCAGGGCCGTGCTGCCGTCGCGAAGCGGCACAGTGCGCCCGTAGAGTCCCTCGAGCACCGGCGCGCGAGCCTTCTCGTCGGCGCTGTGACAGCTCAAACAGCGGTATTTGAGAAACGTTTTTCGCCCCTCCAAGGCCAGCGATCCTTCGGCATGCTCCTCGAGCCAGACCTGATAATCGGCCGCGGGCAGCACGACGACCGTGCCGATCATGTTCGCGTGGCTCGTGCCGCAATACTGCGAACAGAACAGATGGTAGCGGCCCGGCTGTGACGCCTGGAACCACGCGCTCGTGTACCGATCAGGCAGGACGTCCATGTGGACCCGGAAGGTCGGCACGAAAAAGCTATGGATCACATCTTCGGAGGTAAGCAAAATCTTGATCGGCCTGCCCACGGGAACGTGCAGCGTGTTGATTTCCCGTTGCCCGTCGGGATGCTGAAACTTCCACATCCACTGCTTGGCGACGCAGTAGATCGTCGTGGAGTCTTCCGGTGCACGAAATGCGCCCATATAGAGTTCTGCCCCCCAGACGAACATGACGAGGAATACCGCAAGGGGCGAAAGGGTCCAGAACCATTCGAGCACATGCGACGCTTTGGTTTCAGGGGGCGGATCTTGCTGATCGATGCGCCGCCGGTATCGCACCGCGAAGTAAATCAATAGGCATGCGATGAGCACTCCCATCGCGCCGCAGACCGCCATCAAAAAGTAAAACAGCCGATCGACCTGATGAGCCGTCGTCGAGGCTTGCGCCGGGAACAGGGCGATTTCTTTCATGGCGACCGCTCCTCCGCGGCGCTCGCCGAATAATTGCCGCGAGCAAAGAGCGGCTCGACCTCCGCCTGGAGAGAATCCTCCGTTGAATCGTTAAAGGCGTCGTCGCCCCGTGGTTGAAACCGGGTGCGCCGCGACACCCACGCAATTAGCACGCCGATACCGAGGAGCGTCAACACGCCTCCCGCACGGACGAGCGCCATAATCGTTGGGCCGTACTTGCCCTGATTCGGGTCGTAATGAAAGCAATAGAGCAGCACCTGATCGACGGGCGAGCCGATTTTGCCTTCCGATGCTTCGACCAGTGACAGCCGCAGATCGCGACCGGAGTATTGAACGTCGTAGAAGTAGTGCGAAATCTTGCCATGCGGGGTCAGCACCATGATGCCGCTGGCGTGGGCGAACTCGTCGCGCTGCGGATCGTACTTGTAGCGAAAGCCGACCGATTCGGTCAGCCGGTCGATGGAACTTTGCGGACCGGTCAGAAAATGCCAGCCCGCGGCGGCGCCGCTCCGCCCGTAGCGATCGATATAAGTTTTCTTCTTGGCGGCCGCCTGCCGCGGCGTCTCCCGGGCGTCGAAGCTGACGGTGACAATCTGGAAATCGCGATTCGGCTCGAACGGCACGTCAAGCAACCCGCGGACGAGGCCGTTCAGCACCATCGTGCACAGCATGGGGCAACGGTAGTACGCCAGTACCAGAATCACCGGCTTGTCGCCGAAATAATCGCGGAGCCTCACCGGCCGGCCACGTTCGTCAACCAGCGGAATGTCGAGCGGAACTTGTTCGTTGAGCCGCTGATCGAAGCGGACGTCGCGAAGTGCATCGGGCAGCGACGCGTCGGCGCGCGCGTGACCAGCCGGCCGGCACGCCGCCAACAGCAGGCTAGCGATGAATAAAAAACGTCGAATCATTGGCGCCCCCGAAACATGCGTCCCGAGTTCGAATCGCCGGCGCCGACCAATCCCTGATCTCTCGCCTTATTGTCGTGTCCTTGTTCGTGAGGCTGCTGTTTGCGAGCCGGTAAGCGGCCGACGAGATGTTCGATCGCTCGATCGATCGGCACGCGGACAAAGCCTTCTTCGTCGGCCGGTCCATAGCTGTCGAGCGTCGCCTCATTGCCAGACACGCGGCGATTGATGTTCGGCGTCTCGATGCCGGCAACACGATCTAGTTGCTCAAGCCGCGGTTTTGCGGGCAGCGCCGGATCAGGCCGCAACTCAGGGGCGAGCTGTGATCTTTTTGCCTGGTCTTCCTGTACTTTGAGGCTGCCGAAGAACTCCCACGCAGCCCAGTAATGGAAGCAGGCGAAACAAATGACAAACGCCATGATGCCCAGCACTACGCCCAGCCGAATATTGTTCGGCTCATAACTGATGCGCGGATGTTCGATCCGGCCGCCATCCAGATACACCTCTTCGGGCGGCAGCGATTCTTCCTCGCGTTCCGCAGCGACTTCTTGGCCCGACACCAGGTGCGTGCCTTCGACGGGTTCGGCCGCCATGTAAATTGGTTGCAAGGCCTGTGGATGCAGCTGCGCTGGCGGCGTTATTATCGGTTGCTTGGCATCAGCATTGCGTGCTTCGCCGAGTAACCTGCGCAGTCCCAGGAACACTCCGACAGCAATGAAAATCGTCCAAGGCCAAGCCGCCTCCGCGGTACGGCGACGGCGGGATTCGGCTTCCCGCTGGGCTCGATCGCGATTTGTCCGTTGATGCTCAGACATGCTGCAACTGCCTATCCCAGTGAGCTTCTTCTTCGTCCAGTTTGCGCAAATGAAGTGCATCGCCAGCATTGGGGTCGTGGTCGGAAAGCGCGGTGGCGCTGCGCAAACGATACGCGAACAAAGCGCCCCAGACGCAGCCCCAGCCGATCGGCAGCAGGAAGTCGATCCAGTGCCGGCTGAAAGAATTGGCGGCGTAGGCGGGCGCCACCTGGTAATACGAAAAGACCAGGTGCATTACGAGAACAATCGCGGCGACGGCCCTTAATGCTGCCGGGTTCTGCTTGACGCGCCGCAGCAATAGTGCGCAAAACGGCGCGGCGAAGTGCAATAGCACGAGTGCAAGAAAGACCCACTGCCATCCGCCGCGCATGCGGGGACCGTACCACACGACGTCGACGCGCACGTTGGCAATCCACACCAGCATGAACTGGAACCACTCCATATACATCCAGATCACGACGAAGCTGAGCAGTAGATTGCCGATGTCAATCAGCGATTTGGGCGACAACACCTCCGCCAGGGTGGAGCGCCGCGCCATGCCGGGCAGTACGCAGACCGCCACGGCGAAGGCCGACAGCAGGTGTCCCGAGGCCGTCAGTGGCCCGAAAATCGTCGAATGAAAGTCGGACTGCAACGACATCAACCAGTCGATCGATGCAAAGTGAATCGTCAGCCCGTACAACACCAGGCCGGGCCCCGCAAGGTTAACGCAACGGAACCAGTAGCGGTGGTCGCCCGTGCGCTGATGCGAGCGCGACCAGCTGATCAAGAACCATGCCGTCACAAGCCAGACAAAGAAGTACGCAACTGCACGAGCCAGGAAGAACGGCGCATTCAAGTAGCCTTGCTGCTCTTGCAGTTTGGCGCTGCTCTCAACGAGGTCGGGATGAGTCCAAGGATAGATGTAGCTGAGCCCGAAGGCGATCGGCAAAAAGCCAATCGCCAACAAGGGGAGCGTCCGAACGCCGCTTTCCAGAATGGGCCGGAGGACGAAGCCCCAGGCGCCGCCGGTCAGCGCGTAAATCATCAAGAGCACCAGGCTGCCGAGCCCCAGCCCGAGATAGAACTGAAAAGTCGCCAGGTAAGCTCGAAAAAACTGCTGCGGATCGAACCAGCCGCCGACGGCGCAGACGGCAAACGTTGCGAAGCCAACCAGCAGCGGGACCCACAGCGGCGCCGCCGGCTTCGCTTCGCGCGGCTCGTGCTCGGTCTGAATTGCTTCGCGCGAGTCGTTCATTGGCGCCCCTCCTCGGCGGAAGCTGTTTCTTTTGTCTCGTCGCGCTCGCGGCGCATTTCTTCGCTGAGGTCCCCTTCGGGGAAGCGCTGGCTAAGTTGCAGAGCGCGCACGTAGGCGACGATCGCCCAGCGATCGCGAGCGGGGATTTGCCCGGCGTAGGACGGCATTGATCCATACCCTTCGCTGGCGACGACGAACAGATGTCCAACCGGCGCCTCTCGCAACCGCTTGATATGGTATGACGGGGGACGCGTATAACCGCGCTCCACGATCTTGCCATGGCCCGTCCCCAAGGCGTCGTGGCAAACGACGCAATAAATCATGTATCGATTGCGGCCATGCTCCACCAGTTCGCGCGTGACCGGCAAGGGAAACTCGGTCGCCACGTTGGCATTTTGTTCCGCTTCCGCTGAGATCGTCGGCTGTGCGCTCGGCTCGGCGGCCTGCACGCGCTCATCAGCATCTCGAGCGCCGCGGCCGTCGGACCGCGCCCGACCGCGGTAAAACTCGCTATCCAAGTGCAGATGCCCTCGGGCGATCGTGCCCGCGACTGGCAACCGCGACGCCGATCCGTGTGGGCCGAAATCGCAGGCAGCCATAGGCTTGAGACTTGGTTGCACCGCCATTTTTTGCTGACAGCCGGCGAGCACCAATGCCGCTAGCAGCAGTCGGCAATGGCAACATACTGAGGTCCGTCGCGGCGCGCAGGTCATTGGGCATTTGCTCCTGCGAAAACCTCGTCGGGCGGCGTCTTGCCAATTTTGGCGTCATCCGGATGTCTCGGCGGGGGAACCGACGGCGGTTCGTCGGGCGCCTCAATGATGGCGCCAAGAGGATTCAATCCGGAGAGAAACGCCGCCGTCGTGTCGCGATCGAACTGCGGATCGGTGGCTTCAATGCAGAGGAAAAAGCGGTCCTGACTGGCCCGCTCAAAGCCCGGCACATTGAACACCGGATGATGCAGTTTCGGCAGCCCGTTGAGAAACAGCATGCCGAGAAAGGCCGCGAACGATGCCACGAGCACCAGCAGTTCGAACGCGATCGGCACGAACACCGGCCAACTGTTACAGGGACGACCGCCAACATTTAGCGGATAGTCGAACGCCATTGCCCAATACTGCATGAAAAACCCGACGGCGCCGCCGGCCAAGCCGCCAATTAGCACGATGGAAGGAATACGGCTCTGCTGCATTCCCAGCGCACGAGCAAGACCTTCGACTGGATACGGAGCGTAGGCGTCCAGGTCTCGGTAGCCTGCCTGCCACGCGCTGCGCGTAGCATGCAAGATCGCCTGGGCAGAGTCGAATTCGGCCATCAGGCCGTAAAGCTTCGGTTGGTTCATCGCCCCTCCTCATGCCCGTGAGAACCAGGCAGCAAGGCGCGCAACTCGGCCATCGAGAGCATCGGCAGCAGGCGTGCGAACAAGAGGAATGTGATGAGGAACAGGCCCATCGACCCGAAGAACGTCAGGTAGTCGTAGATCGTCGGCCGAAACATGCCCCAGGAGGACGGCAAATAATCGCGATGCAGGCTGGTCGTAATGATCATGTAGCGTTCCAGCCACATGCCGATCAGCACAAGCATTGAAACGATGACCAGCACGCCTTGGTTGCGCCGCAGCCGGGGAATCCATAGGATCTGCGGAGCGACTGTGTTGCAAAACACAATGCACCAGGTGATCGAGGCGTACTGCCCCCAGCCGATTAACCGATTCAGATAAACGTAATGCTCAGTCTTTTCATGGCCGAACCACGAAAGGGACTGCTCGCTGAGATAGCCGTAGGAAGTGAGCAGGCTGGTCGCCAGCAGAATTCTGGCCATCACCTCCAGGTGCGCAATGGTGATATAGTTCTTCAGCCCATAGATGTAGCGAATCGGGATGCAAAGCAGCAGCACCATCGCGAAGCCGGAAAAAATGGCGCCAGCCACGAAGTAAGGCGGGAAAACCGTCTCGTGCCAGCCGGGCACGTTCGACATCGCGAAATCGGAGCTGACGACCGAATGGACTGAGACTACCAGCGGAGTCGCCAGTCCGCCCAACAGCAGATAAGCCGACTCATAGCGATGCCAATGCCTGGCCGAATTGCGCCAACCGAGAGCCAGCAGGCCGTAGGCGATTTGCTGGCGTCGCGTCTTCGCTCGGTCGCGCAGCGTCGCCAGGTCGGGGATCATGCCCATGTACCAGAAGATCAATGAAACGGTGAAGTACGTGCTGACGGCGAATACGTCCCAGACCAGCGCGCTGCGGAACTGCGGCCAGAGCCGCATGGTGTTCGGATAGGGAAGCAGCCAATAGAAGTACCAGGGCCGCCCCAGGTGCAGCAGCGGAAACAGGCCCGCGCACATTACGGCAAAGATTGTCATGGCCTCGGCAATGCGATTGATCGAGGTCCGCCAGCGCTGGTGCAACAGCAACAAGATGGCGGAGATCAGCGTCCCGGCGTGCCCGATTCCAATCCACCAGACAAAATCGGTGATCGCAAAACCCAAAGCGACCGGGATATCGATACCCCAGATGCCAACCCCGACAACGAGCAAGTAAACCACGACGACGAGGAACACGCCCAGTAAGGCATTGCTGGCGAGAAATGATAACAGCCACCCCAGACCTGTCGGCCGCTCGAGCACGATGCCGCTAATGTGCGCGGTGACGGACTGCAACGTTTCCCCCTGCGGTGCGTAATCGGGCCGGACCGCCGGCGCATCGGCCGCTTGAAGCTGCTCGCGGATTGGCATGGAGGCCGCGCTCATTCCGCACCCTCCTCGAGATCTGGATGCGGATTCTTTAGCGCCGCCAGGTACGTCGTGCGCGGCTCGGTGTTCAAGTCTTCAAGCAAGGAATAGTGCAGGGGCGAGTCCTTCCACTGCGTCACCTCCGCCTGCTCGTCGTTCATGTCGCCGAAGCTGATGGCTCGCGTCGGGCAAACCGCCTGGCAGGCCGTCAGCACATCGCCGTCAACGATGCGGCGATCTTCCAGTTGAGCGCCGATCTCTCCTTGGCGAATCCGCTGCACGCAATAGCTGCACTTTTCCATCACCCCGCGCGAGCGAACCGTCACGTCGGGGTTGTATTGCATGCGAGTGGTCGGCGTCTCGAAGTCAGCAAAGGCCAGGAAATTGAATCGTCGCACCTTGTAAGGGCAGTTGTTCGAACAGAAACGCGTGCCGACGCAGCGGTTGTAGATCATTTCGTTAAGCCCCTCGCTGCTATGCACCGTCGCGGCGACCGGACAGACATACTCGCATGGAGCATTCTCGCAGTGCATGCAAGGGACCGGTTGAAAGTAAAAGCCGTCCGGCGCATCGGCGGCGCCGTGCATGTAACGATCGACGCGCAACCAGTGCATCTCTCGCCCGGCGGCGACCTGCTCAAGGCCGACCACCGGAATGTTGTTCTCGGCCTGGCATGCGACCATACACGCCTCGCAGCCGATGCAGGCGGTCAGGTCGATCGACATGCCCCACTTGTGCTTTGGCGTCTTGTAATCGAACGGCTCATACAGATTCAACGGTTCGTGCGACGGCAGTCGCACTTCTTCGATCAGATGCTCGCTCGGTTCTGCAGCGCTGCGCGGGTCTTTCTGGTATTTCGCCAGCGTGGCGGCGCGCACGACATCACGGTCTTCCAGCGAATGATGCTGTTGCACGCAAGCTACGAGCTGCGTCGCATCAGTCTTGACGACCTTGAGACCGCGAGCAAACCACGGCGCGTCCGCCGTACGCAATGCGTAGGCATTGCAGCCGACGGCATTGCTCCCGTCGCCGCCAATTCTTCCGGCGCGCTGCCGGCCGTGGCCCAGATATAGGGCCACCGTGCCGTCGACGTGGCCAGGCATAATCCACAGCGGCGCATAGATCATGCGCTCGCCGAGCCGGAGTTCGATCACCGGCTGATGGTGGCCGCCATGCTCGCCGCCATGGGCATAGCCGCCCATCTCAAGACCGAGCCGCGAGGCAGTCTGCGGGCTCATCATCGCGGCGTTGCCCCAGGCCAGCTTGGTCAACGGCTTGGGCAGTTCTTGCAACCAACCGTTATTCGCATAACGGCCGTCGAAGATCGTCGGATCCGGCAGGAAGAGAAGCTCGAGCTCGTCTGCGGCGCCCGCGGGCTCGCCTTTCGCCTGCGTTAGGCTTCCGTCTGCCATCTCATTGAAGGAGCGCAGGCGGTCTTGCCAGTCGTCGACGAGCGAGACCTTTTTTTCGCGAGCCGCCGTGTCGGGGACAATCCCGTCATGGACGGCTGTTTGCCAATAAACCTCAAAATCATTTGCCGGCGCGCTCTCCTCGTTATCGTCATCTCCGCTTTTCGCAACATTCTCTTTCCAATGCTGTCGCCAGGCGTCTCGCACAATCTCACGACCTGGCGTCGACAGGCCGTTGGCGATGAGCGAGATGACCTCATGGATCGAGCGGCCTTCGTAGAGCGGCTCGATCAGCGGTTGCACGATCGTCGCCGTGCCGTCGAATGCCCGCGCGTCGGACCAGCATTCGAGATAATGCGCCGCCGGCAAATGCCAATGACAATGCTCGGCGGTCTCATCCTGATGCAGGCCGAAGTGAACGCGTAGCGGAACATGCTTGAGCTGTTCAGCAAAATTGAGCTCTACCGGCGCGGTGAGCACAGGATTGGCGTCCAAGATCACAAGCAACTTGATCTTGTTCTGTTGCGCGTCGTCGACCAGGTCGGCCAGCGACTGTTGCTGCTTTTCCCGCCGCATTGCGACCGGCTCAATGAATTTGACGGTCTCGCCGACGTTACCTAGCAACGAGTTGATGGCGTGAGCCAGCAGATGCACGCTCGCGGGCTGACGTTCGCCGGCTAACACGAGCGACTTGCCGCGATGCGCCTTCAGATCGGCGACTGCGGCGGCTAACCAGGCCTCGGTTGCATCATCCCCTTTCCATTCTTCGTCGTTTTGTAATGCGCCAAGCCGGGCGGCCAGCGCGCGGGCCAGTTGCTGAAGACCGCGAGACTTAAGAGCCAATCGGTGGTCGGCCTTGGCGCCCGTACAACTGACCGCCGTTTCAGCCACATACAGGCGGTTCATTTCCGCTTTGCCGGCATCATCGGCCGCCCTCCGTACGCGGCGTCGATCCATGAAGTCGCGGGCATAGCGGAGCGAGGCCGGGCCGAAGGTCAAGAAATCGGCGTCGAGCGATACCACGATGTCCGCTTTGGAGAAATCGTACGTCGCGTCGAGCACTTCGCCAAAGGCCGCCTTGCTCGCCTGCTCGGCGGCGCTGCGATCAATCGGCTCGTACACGCACCACTTGGCTTCAGGCCAGGTTTTGAGCAACTGGTTGATTTGTCGCTCGAGCGTGGGCGAAACAATGCTGCCGCTCAGGAGCCGCACGCCCGCGCCGCCATGTTTGTCTTGCGCTCGCGCTGCGTTGTTTATCGCCGCCCCCGCTCGTTCCCAGGTGCGCGTCTTGCCCAAATGCGTGACGGCCTGAGACCGGTCAGGATCATACAGCGTAAGAACCGAAGCCTGGCAGAAGATGTCGGTCGCCCCGAGACTGGCGGGATGATCTGGATTGCCTTCGATCTTTGTCGGCCGCCCGGCGTGGCTTTCCACGAGTAGACCGATTGCCGCGCCGCCATGCGTCATTGCCGTTGCGTAAAAGAGCGGTTTACCGGGAACGCCGTCTTCAGGGGGCTGCACATACGGCACGATTTCATCCGAAGGCGCCGGGCGCACCGAGCACCCATTGATCCCCGCCAAGGCCAGCGAGGCGCCCATCAATGTCAGAAACTTGCGACGGTTGAGGCTGTCGGGCCAGACGTCGGCCTGCTCGGGAAACTCCTGCCGCATCAATTCCTGAAACTCGGCCGTCTCGCTGAGTTCCTCGAGGCTGCGCCAGAAACGACGCGCCCTCGGCGTAGCGCAGCGCTGTTGCAACAAAGCGAGTCCGGCGGAGAGATCGTGTCGGCGACTCATCGATGGCAGATCGTGCAGCTAGTGAGGGCGGTTGGATCGTCGACGTCGTATTCCTGGCACAGTCGCTTGCCCAGCGACAACTGGTCCTCGGGCTTTTGGTATTTCATGTCGAACACATCCTTGCGCGGGCGAATGTGCTCTTGGGGATGGCGGTGGCAATCGAGGCACCATTCCATCAATAGCGACGGCGCCCGGTAGGTAAACGGCATCTCGTCGATCCGATCGTGACATGACGAGCAGCCGATCCCCTTGTGTACGTGAATGCTGTGGTCGAAGTAGACGAAGCCCGGCAGGTTGTACACGCGGCGCCAGCGCAGCGGCTCGCTTGTCTTATAGCTGTCGCGGACGGGGGCGAGCATCGAGCTGCCAACCCATATTTGCGAGTGACAATTCATGCACGTCTTCGTGGCGGGCATGCCTGCAAACGCCGAGTGTTCAACCGAGTCGTGGCAGTAGCGGCAATCGATTCCCAGCACGCCGACATGATGCTGATGGCTGAACGGAACGGGTTGTTCTCGCACGACCCCCGCATTCGTACCGTACGATGAGCGCGTATAAATGAGCGAGGTCCAAATCAGCCCTGCCAGACATGCCAGCGATCCCGCGATGCTCGCAGTGGACAGGAAATTCATTGCTCGCGGGAAAACTTGCGGCATCGCGTCGGGCTCCTGCGCACCGATTGCGGCCTGGGCAGCCGCCGACCTTTGAGATTCGGATTGCGATTGCAAACCGTATGCCGCTACGGGACTAGTTAGCGGCCATCTGGCCACTGGCGTGTGCCGCTTGCGCGCGCAACGTCAATTGTTCGCGACAGGGTGTGAAACCCCTGCTCACAAACGAACGCGTAGAGTGCGTTCAGCGTTGGCGCCTGCGACCATTTGGCGCCAATTTCTACAGCGGTTGGCTCGCGACGCAAAATCCCCAGGCGAGTGGTCGCCTTGGTGCTTCCAGTGCGTTGAATTCGGCCTCGCTGGTCAAACACAAACCCATTGACCCGCGCCGCCGCGCAAATCCAAGCGAACCGCCGGATCCGGCAGCCAGGCGCGTCGGCTTACTCGATTTCGAGAATCTCGCCCGAGGCGGAAAAATCTATGTCTCGCACTTTGCCGCGCGGGTCTTTGCCGCGCA
>JAICIG010000240.1 GCA_025924495.1 Pirellulales bacterium
ATTAGTGCCAATTGCCTTCGATAGTTTGTCCCTCAGGCAACAAGGATGACTGCGATGGAGCGATGGATGCGGGCCTCGAGGCGGCGCGGCGATAAACACAGTGCCATGCGGTCTTGTCTTTTTCTGCTGCTGGCAGGTTTCATTGCCTGCGCGGCAATCCAAGCCGCGGAGCCCGCCAAGAAAAGTGGCGGCGCCGGCCAGTGGCCGCAGTTCCTTGGACCGAACCGCAATGGCATCTCAGCGGAAACAGGTCTGATCGATCGCTGGCCGGAGAACGGGCCTAAAGAAGTTTGGAGAGTCGCCGGCGGCGTAGGGATGTCGGGCCCGGCGATCCAAGACGGACGGATGGTGACGCTGGTTCAGCGCGAGGGCAAGCAATGGCTCGTGGCGCACGATGCGAAACAGGGAACCGCGCTCTGGCAGACCGAACTGGCGCCGGAGTATCGCAACGCGATGGGGGACGGCCCTCGCGGCACGCCGGCGATCGCCGGCCAACGCGTATTTGCATTCACGGGCGAGGGAATTCTGGCCGCGGTGAATTTTGCCGACGGCAAATTGCTCTGGTCGCACGACCTGATCGCGGAACTCGGCGCCAAGCCCGCCGAGTATGGCATGGCGTGTTCCCCGCTCGCGGTCGGAGATCAGGTCGTCGTCGCCGTCGGCGCTCCCGCAGCCACCATCGTGGCACTCAAGGCGCGCAGCGGCAAGCTGGCCTGGAAGGCAGGGACCGATCCTGCCGGATATTCATCGCCCGTCGTGATAAACATCGCCGGGCGCGAGCAGATCGTGGCCACGACCGGCAACTCGGTGTTGGGGCTGGCGCCCAACAGCGGCGCTGTGCTGTGGCGCTATCCTTTCGCGACGAACTTCCATTGCAACATCGCCTTGCCGGTTGCGATCGGCGAGCAAGTATTGATCTCCTCCGGCGAAGACCACGGCAGCGTGCTCCTCGCCTTGAAACCCGACGGCGATCGGTTCGACATCGAAGAAGTCTGGTCATCGCTGGGCTCCAAAAGCGTGTTGCGCAGCGAGTGGCAGACGCCGTTGCTCGTCGACGGGTATCTGTACGGCATGGACAACGTCGGCGGCGCCGGCCCGATCACGCATTTGACTTGCATCCACGCCGCTACGGGCGAACGAACGTGGCAAAAACCCCGCTTCGGCAAGGGCAACTTGATCGCGGCCGACGGCAAACTGTTCATCTCCACCATGAACGGCGAGCTGGTGGTGGTGCATGCCGCGCCCGAGAAATTCGACGAAGTCGGCCGTGCGGTCGTTATCGGTCCGACGCGACAAGCGCCGGCCTTGGCTGCTGGGCTGCTCTATCTGCGGGATGATGCAGAAATAGTCTGTCTCGACGTTCGCCGCCCTGACCGCTAACAGCAGACGCATTCCGACCAACGTTCGATAATCATCCTCATTCGAAGCACGGAGTAACGATGAAGCTTGAACCCGTCATGCGGTTGATCGCTCTAGGCGCTTTGGCCGTGTTGGCCCAGCCGGCGTTTGCCGAACCATTTCGAGCGGGCGCGGCCACGAGCAACATCACGCCGCCGTTGGGCAGCGATATCGTCGGCGGCTTTACGCCGTTTCCGGCCACGCACGTGCACGACGAACTCAACGCGCGGTGCCTGGTACTTGACAATGGCCAGAAGCGATTGGCGCTGGTGGTGTGCGATTTGTTAGGCATTCATCGGGCGGTCAGCGATGAGGCGAGGAAGCTGATTCGAGAAAGCATCGGCCTGCCGCCGGAACAGGTGCTGATCAGCGCCACGCACACGCATTCGGCATGCAGTGCTCTGGGGCAGAACCGCTTTCAGCACGAGCAGAAGCTCGACGACTACCAGCAATTTGTCGCGCGGCGGATCGCCGACGGCGTGCGGCGAGCCGTGAATAACCTGCGGCCTGCGGAGATCGCCTTCGGCACGGCCGAAGCGCCGGAGCACGTGTTCAATCGCCGCTGGCATATGAAGCCCGGCACGGTTCCGCCGAATCCTTTTGGCCTGGTCGACATGGTCAAGATGAATCCGCCCGCCGGCAGTCCGAACTTGTTGGAGCCGGCGGGGCCGACCGATCCCACGATTTCTTTCCTGGCGGTGCGCGAACCCGGCGGACGTCCGATTTCGGTGTTCGCGGCGTACGGCCTACACTACGTGGGCGGCGTCGGCAACGGTCACATCTCGGCCGATTACTTCGGAATGTTCTGCGAAGAGCTGTCGCGGTTGCTCGACGCGCGAGATCAAGATCCGCCGTTTGTCGCGCTGCTGGCCAACGGCACAAGCGGGGACATCAACAATATCAATTTTGTCGAGCCACGTCCCAAACAAGAACCTTATGCGCAGATGCGATTCGTCGCCCATGATGTCGCTGCCAAAGTTCACGCGGCGATGGCCAAGCTCGAGTACCGCGCCGATGCGCGGCTCGACGCGCGATATCGAGAGCCGATGTTAAAGTGGCGGCATCCGACCGACGAGCAACTGCAATGGGCCGCGAAAACGCTGGCCGAGCAAGCGAAAACACCCGGCAAGACGGATCTGTCCGTCATTTACGCTGAGCGCACCCAACGCATGGCGGAGTATCCGGAGACGGCCGCCGTGCCGCTGCAGGTGCTGCGGATTGGCGATGTCTGCCTGGGCACAATGCCATGTGAAGTATTTTGCGAGATCGGCCTGGAATTCAAGAGCCGCAGCCCGCTGCAACCCGCGTTCATGGTGTCGCTCAACCATGGCTACTTCGGCTACCTGCCTACGCC
The DNA here is from genome assembly GCA_025924495.1 of Pirellulales bacterium. The sequence goes on from JAICIG010000240.1 coordinate 2,753, forward strand.
GCGGCAGCATCGGCTAGGCGGCTATGAGACCTGGCTGGGAACCAACCGTCTTGAGGCGGAGGGCTCGGACAAGCTGCTTGCCAACCTGCTGGAGATGGCGGCGGAGATCAAACAGCCTGAGGACGCCGAACCGCGACCTTAGCAATCTTTCGGAAGCTGCGATCGCTCCGCGTTCTGCTTGAATTGCAACGACCATTTCAAATCCTTGCCGTTTCCACGATCGACCTCTAACCAGGAGCAACGTGATGGCTAATCAAGTCGTCTGGGTCGACATCCCCGTTCTCGATCTTGATCGGGCGATTTGCTTTTATTCGGCCGTGTTGGGCGCCGAAGTGCACAAGCAAGAATTCGGAGGGACGGCTCTCGGTCTGTTGCCTCATCAAAGCGAAGAGGTCGGGGGATGCTTGTACGCCAGCACAGAAGTCAAACCATCGGACCAAGGGATCATGATCTATTTGAATGTCCAGGGCCGACTCGACGAGGCGATCGCCGCCGTCGCCCCCAACGGCGGCAAGGTCTTGCAAGGCAAACATCAGATCGGTCCGCATGGATTTCGCGCTGTCGTCCTGGACAGCGAGGGAAACCGCGTCGCTTTGCACACACGGTGAACTTATGAATTACCGGAGAGGCGAGACTCGCCAAAACAAAGCCGGCCAGGCGACTGCGAACAATCGTCTGACCGGCAAATTCCCTGACGCATGCGAGGCAAATCAGCCTTGGGCTGGCAACGACAGGCGGTCGCTACCCGAAACGCTTATCACTCTTTCAGCTCAATGGGAATATCATTCTCACCTGCTTTCACTTCGGCTTTCAGATCGGTCTGGATCTGATCGGTGTACTTGACGGGAAAGCGGGGCGGCTTTGGCACGGGAACCGAATAGTCTCCCTCGGCCATTTTTGGGGCAGGCTCGGCAACCGTCACCTTATGCGACCCTGGCAGCGCGCCATCCCCGGGATCGAAGGTCGTGAGCGTGTAGTTCCCCTGGGCATCGGTCATGCCCGAAGCCGGACGACCCTCGGTCGGGAAGAATGTCACAATCACGTCGGGCAGTGGCTGTCCGTTAAACTTGACCGTGCCCTTAACGGGGTAAGTTGCCGGATTCTTGTTTCCGCCGCAGCCTGCCAGCAAGCACGAAATAATCGCGCAGAAAAGCATCTGTCCACTCGTCAACTTCATTGGCGCACCCAATCAACTACTACGGCCGTCAAAACAACGCGGGTAATGCACGATCGCCGCCGCGCTAAGGCGCGACATTGGCAGTCACGGTGATGCCATCGCCGCGATTGGCGAGAAATCGATAGGTGGCCAAATTGATATTGTCGTTAATGAAAACGACGTGGCCGTCGGCGTACAGGAAGTTCGCCCCACCGCCGGAGTGCCGGCTGTAGAAAGAATAATTGTTCGGCCAATCGCCCCAATTGGTCTCGAGGGTCTGCGTCGACGGATTCGTTTGAATGGCGATGGACTTGTAATTTAATGGAATTGCGCAGGTGGCGGTCGAACCGTTGAACCACCACCACCAGGTGTGAATGCACCAGCGCGGCACCGCCTCCCCGAGGATAAAGGTATTTGCCGTACCGTCAAAGACCTCAGCCATCTTCACCCAGCCGCGAGGATCGTTTCCCGCATTTCGCATTAGGATTCCGTTTCCCTGATCGAGACCGTTGTTACTGCCCGGCCAGACGCCTCCGCTGGGGAAGGTGTTCAAGCAGATCGGATCTCCCCAAGCCCAGTTGCTGCCCGCGACCCCTTTGTAATTGTTGATGGCGCGAGTGTCGTTAGTATTGGCGCGGCTACCCATGGTGCCGCCTTCGTTCTGGTCGGTGGGGCACAAAAACGTCGTAATGACCGTGTAGGAAATCTGCGTGTTGGCATTGTAAGTGGCCGCAGGCGCGACTCCACTGCCTACCGGCGCGAAGTAGGTGTTCTGGCTCTGCAGGTTGGCCTGTTCGATGTAGGGGAGAATCGCGAACATCCAACTTCGGCCTGTATTGGTGTTATTGTAAACGGCATTGCCGCCATAGCTCGAGGGAAATACCTTCATGACGTCATGGTAATTCTGCAAGGCAACGCCAATCTGCTTCTCGTTGTTGACGCATTGCGATCGACGGGCCGATTCGCGCGCTGCCTGAACGGCCGGCAACAACAAGGCGATCAAGATGCCAATAATGGCGATCACGACCAGCAATTCAACCAGGGTAAAGCCTTGGCGTAACGTTCTAATGCGCCGCGCTTCGCGTAACATGGCGACTCCTCCTAAAGATGATCTGGCCTAAGGACGGATGAAAACGCCCCAACCATTAGTACCAACCGCTTGCCCATGAGCGGCAGCCCTTAACAGCTTCGATGAGCTTCGCGACATTTCACAAACGCCTGCAGTGCGCCGAGTCGCGCCGCCCCCGATGCGTTTCGCTGTGCAATAGGCATTCAAAACCACGCGGACATGTACGCCGCAAAGAATAAGAACCGGATGGACGACATCATTGCACAAAACGTCCACGAGTTCAGGCAATTGAAGGCGGCGTGCAAGTCGGCGATCAGTTCAAGCGTCACGTACCGTACTGCTGGCCTCGCCGGTAGTCAAGATAGACAATGCCATGCTGACTTGGAGAACGCGCCTTCGAAAAATTGCCGCGCAGCCAATTATTCTTTCAGGACCACCCTCTCCAGTTCGCAATCGTCAGGAATGCCAAGTCGCCCCACAACCATCGCCAGCCCAACTGGGCCAGTAGCATAAGTTAACGTCAAAGAAGTTCTCTCGCGATAACAGTGTTAAGGCGTCACAAAGCAAATAGATAAATTAATTAGTTAATGACACCATACGCAGCACGCTGTGTAGGCCCAATGGCAATCTAAGTTCTGCTTCAGCAAGTAGGTCAACACGCGAGGAATCGGGCGCACGAAGATTGAGGCCGTACGCGAGGCGTTGCAGCGGCGGATCAATCGTCGCTGCGACCGCTTCGCCTCAAAGCAGTAGAAGAAACGTCCAGCCGAAAAAATCGCTCCGGAACTTCATCGCAAATCTGGCGTAGCGACGCGGGCAGCTCCAGTTGGGCAAGCGATACAAAGCGGCCCGCGAGATGGCGGCCGAAGACGAGAAATCGGCAGCCCGAGGCGGCGAGCTGTGCGATTGCGTCCTGGCGGCCTTGCTCGCTGGCATAGTACTTGGCATCGGCGATGCGTGCGACGGTGTCGGCGCCGACCAGAAAGGTGGCGGGAGCGAAGATCGCTGCTTTCTCCAGAAAAGTCGCCGCCCGCGTGAACCAAAGCGTTTCGCCAGGCTCGAATTGCGCCGCGCGCTGGTGCATTTCCGTGAAATCGAGCGGCGGCTTATCAACGTTGAGTATGGAGATTTCGAATTCAACGGGGACGCCCGAGAGCCCGGCCGCGACTTGCGCCATGCGCAGATGCCCCTCGTGGCGAGGATTGAAGGCGCCCGCGAAAAGGGCGCGGCGCGTAGCGATTGCGGCAGTGCGGATTGCCGTGGCGGGTTGCCCTTGAGCGCCTGCGCACGCAATTCGACCGGCAAGCAAGTCTTGCCACGCCTGCAGCGCCTGGGTGCGAGTCTCAATGATCTGTTCCTCGGGCGCAAGGTTGATCTCGATTCGCTCCCGGATGTCGCACGTCTCGGCAATCAAATTCAGGATTACTTTCGCCGCCAACTGTTCTTCTTCGAACCGGCTCCGCCGGCCTTTGACGAGTTCGAGCGACTGCGCCATCGTTGCGCGTTCGGTCTGCACTGCCGCATACAATCGATGCGCGCCGCGTTTGGGCCGATCGCTCGCTAGGCTGGCAGTACAGGCTACTCCGGTTAGCGCGAGCGGCTGTGCAGCAGGCGGTTCGGACTGAGCAAGCTTGCGCGCTCTTTGATAGGCCGCCATCGCCATGGCCCGGGCGGTGCGCTCGCAGCAAAAGTGTTCGGGCTGCGCGCCAAGCCAGTCGCTCAAGGCGGCCGCCGAGTAAGGAACGATCGCCTCGAGCACCGTGCGCGAAGCGCCGGGGACTTCCAACAGCGCCGAGATCGCTCGGCTGCCGCCGCCCGTCACGGCCACCACCAAGGGCCGCGCCGACTCGTGAATCTTTCCGACCAGGTCTGCCGTGCTCGCCATCAAGACCGCTCGCTATCCGCCGCGATCAACCTGCGTGAAATGCAACGCATACGAGTATAGCCCATGCATTCCTGCTGCGTGCGATACGATGACGGCGTCAGGTCAGCGCTGCCGGCCGGGATTACGATACAAGATCTCCGCCAGCAACTCGCGAGAACCACGTTCGCCGGCGCGCCGTTCATAGTGCCATTCGCGGTGCGTCGGCACGAATTCGGGCGGGAACGGCCACGGATCGAACGGCTGATAACCGAGCGCAGCCGTCAACTTGCTCGAGTCCATGGAGACATTGCCGGCCCGCGGCGGGATCGGCCCGGCGGCGTGCCGCGGGCAGCCCATCAAGAGCTGAGGGTCGTAACCGCCGACGCGATTGATGACCTGGGCCGTTTCATACAAGCTCAATCGCCTCGGCGCACCGGCGTGGAACAATCCGGCCAGCGAACTCGCCAGCACCGCCTCGTACAGTTCGTTCATGCAATCGGTGTACGTGGGCGTACGAATTTCGTCGAAGTACAAGGTGGCGGGTTTGTGCTTTTTGAAGCGAGACTGAATCCAATCGATGGCGCCAGCATGCCCATTGAAGCTGACGCCCATCGGCAGCGAAATTCGCAAAATGCAAGCCTGAGGACTCTCGGCCAGTAGCAATTGCTCTGCAGCGACCATCGTCTTGCCATAGATGGTGACCGGATCGGTCGGATCGTCTTCGAGATGCCCTCCTTCGCCCCTGCCCGAGAAGACGAGGTCGACCGACAGATGCACGAGTCGCACGTCGGCCGATCCGATCACGGACAACAGATTGCGGACCCCTTCGACGTTGATCCGCCAGGCCAGCTCCGCATCAAGTTCGCAAGCGCGCAGCGCGCAATTGCCGGCACAATCGAGCACGCTGCGGAAGGCATATTGATCGAACAGACGTTTCAGCCCCTCGTGATCTTCCGCATCGCAAGCCACAATCCCCTCGCCAACGAGGCGAAAATTATCGCGTTGCCGGATGCCGACCACCTCGCCGGGAAAGCGCCTTTGGAAATAAGCCAGGGCGTTGTAGCCTGCCACCCCGGCGATGCCGGTAATCAACAGCGGTAATGCGGGCTGACGGACGGGAAGGAGCATGGGAAGGAAACAGTAGGCAGTAGACGGTAGACAGGAGACAGGGAGGTTTGTCTGACGGGGCGCCGTGCAGGCGGCAGGCTCGATGCAGCGGACCAGGAAGCCACTCAGGGCCTTTAGCCTACCCGCTCCGCGGGCGCCGGTACAGGGGATAGAGCGGCCTGGCCGCAGCCGCCCTGATTGCTGTCTACCGTCTGCTGTCTACCCGCCTACTCGTCGGCGTAGACGTGGGTGCTTTCTTCTTTGGTAACCGGCGTTTGCATCTCGTCGGTCTTCAACTGCACCTGCACGCGCAGATCGCCGGCGCGCAGACCTTGCACACGCAAACGGTACGTCGTGTCGGCCTTGGGGGCCAGCCGCTCAAGCGGCTCAAAGGTCACTGAAGAACCATCGACCTGGTAGCGCGTCGGGCCTTGGGCGTCGACCGGTTTGAGCTCGGCCGGCAACTGAGCGATAAGCTGGAGATTGGTGGCGGCTTTTGAGCCCTGATTCACGACGCGAATCTCATAGGTCGTCTCGCCGCCCACTTCGATCGGGTCGGCTGCGTCGACGACCTGGAACAGGATCGCCGCGATGCCTTCGATCTTGATCGTCTCTTCCTGCTCGGCCGACAAGCCGCGTTCCGCGGTGCCTTGCAACCGCAGCATCTGTTCGCCCGGCTCGACAGGCAGCGCCGTGAGCGTCACCTGGCCCGTTTCGTTCGGCGGCAGCTCCTCCAGCAGCCAATGCACCGAATTGGTTTGGGGATCGTACTGGCCGGCATTGTTGGCCTCGACGAATTTCAGGCCCTTGGGCAGATAGGTAACCAGCTCCACTTCTTTGGCAGGCGCCGTGCCTGGATTGCTGACCATCATCGTGTAGGTCGCGCGGCTTTCCAGGTAGCGGCGTTTGGGCCCTTGAACGGCCACTTCGAGCTGCGGCGCTACAACCATGATTTCCGTTTGTTGCTCGGCCATCAATTGAGCTTCGCCGCGCGCCATGAGCCGATTGGCGACCTGGCCCGCTTTGACGGCCTTGAGCGTCAGCTCGATCTGCCGCGTTTCGTTCGGCTTCAGATCTCCAATCTCATATTCCAGTTCCGGACCTGCGGAATGCGAGAACGCCTCTGGAATGCTTTCCGACAAGACCACGCCGCTCGCCACGCCAGTGCCCGGGTTCGAAATCTTGATCGACAGCGTCGCGTTCTCCCCCAGCAGAACTTCACGCGGACTACGGACCTCTAAGGTCAATTGCGGACGCGTGCAGATCGTGCGGGCCGAAGCTTCGCCGGCGAAGCGGACCGTCGCCACGCTGCCAATCTCGCCTTCGGTCAGTGGCATGACCTCGATCGACACTTTTGATTCATCTCCCGGCTGCAGCGTTCCAATCGACCACGCCACCTGCCCCGGCGCCGCCTGCGATGCTTGCGGATTGGCGCCCAACAGGCGAGTTCCCTGCGGCGTCTCTTCCAGGATTTCGACCCCGTGAGCCGCTACGTCGCCGACGTTGCGAACGCGGATTTCAAACGTCGCGGGTTTGCCCACCTGAATTTCCTTTGGCGCAATTTTCTCGAGCGTCAAGCGAGGCGACTGAAGTCCCTCAAGCTGTTTGCCAGCAGGTTTGCCCGTCCCCTCGTCCCCCTGGGGTTGCTGGTCGCCAGCCGGGGGCTGGAAATCGCGAAACCCGTCTCGCGGCGGCGCAGCGTCTTGGCCGTTCGCCGATTGCAGCGCGTCGAATGAACCTTCTTCCGCCGCCGGGGCGGCCGAAGGCTCGTCGGGGGCGCGGCCAAAGTTGTCTTCGGCCGCAACGGCTGCCGGCGATTCGGAAAAGCGAGGCGTAAGCGCAGCGGCCTGCTTCGCTGACTTTTTGCGCGCCGTCTTTTCCGGCACGGGGAATGGCTCGCTTCGAATTGAGCCCGGCGCATACCGGCCGCCCGTGGCGGGCTGCGGCTCTTCATTGGCAGCGAGCTGCGTTTCAGTCGGCGCATCGCCAAAGGAAGGGCCGCCCGGCGCGGCGCGGTCGTCAGCAAACATTTCGGCGCGGCGATTCGGCGTCGAAGCTTTGGCGGGGTTGAGCGCCCGGATCTCAGCGGCGTCAGGCAAGGCCTCTGGCGGCTCGATCAATTGTCCGCCCGCTTCAATTTCGGCCACATTATTCGTTGGGTATCGATCGGCATAGCGGTCGTTCGCGGGCCGTGAAGCGAATGGGTCCTTGGCCGATTGTGGCTGCCTGGCGCCATCTGTCTGAGCGTCGGAACGCAGGGCGTTTTTCGATTTCGCTTTCGTCGATAATTTTGCTGCGGGGCTGTCTGCCGACGCGTTTTGTTCGCGCGCTTCGGCGCGGGAGATCGTGCGTTGCGCCTGGACAACCGCAAAAGCGCCTACGGTCAGCACGCCAACCAAGGCAGACAAGCGGATAAGAAGCCGCTTCATCGCTCTTCTCCATCAACCACTAGGAAGTGAGCCGGAACTGTGCGGGCGGATCAGACGTGATCGGCGCGATGGTCTGCGGCGCCGCCGCAGGCCTGCGTCGAGGGCGATCTTCGGTTGAAGACAAAGCTCCGCCAGTTTCCGGTCGGCGGTACATACCAAAACGCCGTCAACGCGAGAAGAGCAATTCCGCCGGTTTGCCGTTCATGGCGCCGCGGTCCAGGCGTCGAAACAGGGGCGGCCCAACTCAACAAGAAGGCCGGCCAACCCGCCAGCGCCCCGCCGTTGGGCGTTAAGCAGAAATGCCTGGCGACACCGACGCTTTTCGGGCTAAGGCCCTGCAAGCACCCGGTCAATAAACTTGTAGGCCTCTTGCCGCACGTCCGGCGGAAAATCGTGCCCGCATTCAGGATAGCGGACCTGCAATTCGTCGGCCGCGCCAAACAATTCGTAGATGGGCTTTGCTTCGGCGATGGCTTTCTTTACCCCCGCCACTGCGAAGTTGCTGTCGGCAACGGGCGAGTTCGAAAAGAAGCCTCGCGGGGCAAAACTGGCGACCACTTCATAAAAATCGAAAGGCACCCGGTTGGCGTCCAGCCCATACGCATCGCGCAATCGCGGCATATAGCGATCGCTCGTCCAACCGGCGATCTTGCCCTCGTAATAATCATGAAACGGCGTCCAGCCGCAACTGGAAACCACGACTTTCAGGCGCTCGTCGAAGGCGGCAACGAACATGGCGTTATGGCCGCCGAGCGAGTGGCCGATGACGCCGATCCGTTCAGGATCGACTTCGCTTCGGCTCCGCAGCAAATCAACGCAGCGCATGTGGTTGAAAATGCCTTTCATCGTGCCTGAGGCGTAGCGGCTGGCTTTGAAGTCGTATTTGTAGTCGCCGAACGACGGATAGTCGGGCGCCAGGACGACGTAGCCACGCTGGGCAAGTTCCAAGCCGTAGTGCAAATTCGGCAGCCCCCCGAGACCCGCGGGCTCATCCTTGCCGATCGATGTCGTCTGGTGCAGCGCCAGCATCGCCGCGGCCGGCTTGGTCTTTGCCCTGTCCGGCACGAACAAATAGGCCGGTACGCGATCCCCCTCTTCAGCGACAAATGAGATTTTAAGCCGAGTGAAACCATCGCCGGAGACGGTCTCCAGAATTTGCACGTCAAGCGGCGGCAAATCGTCTCTACTGGGCAACGGCCCCATCGCGGCCTGCATGCCAGCCAGAATCTGCGCGCGGCGCTTTTGCCAGGCTTCTGGGCTGTCGATTGGATGTTCGGCGCCGCAATCGTCGAAATACGTGGCGAGCTGACGGTGATCGTGTTCGGCCCGGGCCGGCGCTTCGATCTGCGCTGCAACGGCCAGGCACATAAACATCAAGAAATGGCAAGGCATGGCATCACGTCGGCAACGTCTTGGGAGCTGCATCACTTTAAGGCGCAGTCAACTTGAACTCGAATTGCTTGCCGCCTGCAGGAACCGTGGCATCTAACGTGGTTTCAAGCGGATTGCTATATCGTGCGGGCAGACTTTCTACAGCCAGAAAGTCGGCGGGCATTTCGTCGGGGCCCAG
>JAICIG010000241.1 GCA_025924495.1 Pirellulales bacterium
GCGTTTCGCTTTCGCCCGGACCGAGTTGGTCGATCGCGATTGCCGGCCGAGGCTGGCCATCTTCTTGCAACAACACCGAAACTCCCTCGACCTTGCTGCTGCCAAAATTCTTCACCGTCACGTCAAAATACAAGGGCACCCCGGCCGCCTGAGTGCCGCCGGCCGGCTGCAGATCGACGATGCCCAGGTTCGGATGGGCCGTATCGACGCAATTGATCAAACGCAGATGGACCCGCGCCTGATCCAGACTTTGGAGAATGGAAGCAAGTTCTTCGGAATCGTGCCATTCGTTCGCACGGAAATCGGAGACCAGGTAGACGACGCGATCTTCGTCGCTGGCTTCGCCCAATAACTGCTCGATCGCCTCCAGCGCCGGGGCAGGACCGGCCGCCAGTTGCGAAGGATGCATCGAACGCAGCAGGTCTTCCAACTGCCGGCCGAACTCGGTCGTGACTTGAGCCTTGAGCAAATCGGGGGGCGAGCCGTCGCGGCCGCGACCCGCGCGCGAGAAACGCAGCAACGTGAACGTCTGCGCCAGCGGCTCATCGGCCAGCGTCTGCCCGAGCCGCTGGATCACCTGCTTGGCCTCTTGAAACGCGCTGGTATCGCCCCAACGGTCGGCCATCGAAAAGCTGTCGTCCAAGAGCACAATGTGCTGCGTCTTGCCGCCGCCGAAGAAGCGACCCAGTTCGTCCCACACGCGCGGCTGGGCCACGATTAACGCCACCGCCGCAACGGCCGCCATGCGCAGCAGCAGCAACAACAATTCCTTGAAGCGAATCCAACTGCTGTTTTTCTTCTGGCTGGCTAGCAGGAACTCCATGGCCGCCCACTGCACGCGCCGGTGGCGCAGCAAGTTGATCAGATGGATCAACACCGGCACGCCGACGAGCAGCAGACCGTAGAGCAGCGCTGGATTGGAAAACGTTAACATCGACGCAATGCTTATCAGTGACCTTGCTGTTCAGTTGCGGTGGTGCATGCCCAATCGGCGGCTGAGATAAGACGCCAGCGCCGCATCGAGCGACTCGCTGGTGCGGACCAAAGCGTAGTCGACCGTGTGCCGTGCGCAGCCGCGGCGCACCTCTTCGAGGAATTCGCCGACCGCTTTCAAGTAGCCTTCGCGCAAGGCGCGCGGGTTGCAACTCAGCCGTTCGGGAATCTCCAATCCTTCGAAGCGGGTCGGGCCGCTGAACGGGAAATCGAGCTCGTCGTCGTCCATCACGTGAATCACCATCACGTCATGCCCTTGCTTGCGGAGCAGTTGCAAGCCCTTGAGCAAGCCGGGCCGGTCGACGAGCAGGTCAGAGACCAGCAGCACCATGCCGCGGCGCGGATAGCTTTCGGCCACATGGCGCAGGATGCGGTAAATATCGGTCTTCTGCTTCGGCTCGCTCACGTCCAAGGCGGCGATGATTGAATCGAGATGGTTGCGCTTGCTGCGCAGCGGCACCGTCGTGCGAACGCCTTCGTCGAACGGCACGCAGCCCACGGCGTCTTGCTGGCGCAACAGCAAGTAGGCCAGGCTAACCGCCACGGTCGAGGCGTACTCGTACTTATTCAGCGGCCCCGAGCCGTAGCGCATGCTGCCCGACACGTCGACCAGCAGCGTGCAGCGAAGATTGGTGTCTTCTTCGTACTGCTTGACGTAGTAGCGATTCTGCTTGGCCCAGACCTTCCAGTCGATGTGCCGCATATCGTCGCCGGTCACGTACTCGCGGTGCTGCAAGAACTCGATCGACTGCCCGAAGTAGGGACTGCGATGCGAGCCCGACAGAAATCCCTCGACGATGTGGCGCGCTCGCAGGTCCATGCGTGCGATGCGCTTGATCGCCTCAGGATGCAAAAATCTTTTGGAATCGGGCATCTTTGGTCAGTTCGTCTTCTTTGGTGGGAGTCACGGCGATCAACTGATCGATCACCTGGTCGGTGCTGATGCCTTCGCTTTCGGCGGCAAAGTTGACGACCAGGCGATGCCGCAGCACCGGCTTGGCTAGGATCTGGATGTCGTCCGTCGAAACGTGGGTGCGACCGTGCAGCAAGGCCCGCGCCTTTCCGCCGAGAATCAAGTTCTGTACCGCGCGAGGTCCGGCGCCCCAGTTCAATTGTTCGTTGACGAAGTCCGGCGAACCGGGCTCGCCGACGCGAGTCTGTCGCACGAGCGAGAGAGCGTACCGCACCACGTGGTCCGAAACCGGAACCTCGCGGACGATGTGTTGCAGCTCGATGATTTCCTGAGCCGACAACACCGGCATAATGTGGTCGGACAGCGTCGTGGTAGTCCGCCGCGCGATCTCGAACTCTTCTTCGAAGTTCGGATATTTTACGAAGACCTTGAACATGAAACGGTCCTGCTGCGCCTCGGGCAGCGGATAGGTCCCTTCCTGTTCGATCGGGTTCTGCGTGGCCAGCACAAAGAACGGATCGGCCAGCGGATGCCGCACCCGGCCGACCGTCACTTGCCGCTCTTGCATGGCCTCCAACAGCGCCGCTTGCGTCTTGGGCGGCGTGCGATTGATCTCGTCGGCCAAGACGACGTTGGCGAACAGCGGCCCCTCGAGGAAGCGGAACTCGCGATTGCCCGTGCTGCGGTTTTCTTCGATGACTTCCGTGCCGGTGATGTCTGCGGGCATCAGGTCGGGCGTGAACTGAATGCGGCTGAACGACAAGTTCAGCGTGCGCGCCAAAGTGCTGATCATCAAGGTCTTGGCCAGGCCCGGCACGCCTTCCAGCATGCAGTGCCCTCGGCTGAACAGCGAGATCAGCAATTCTTCGATCACCGGATTCTGGCCGACGATCACCTGGGCCAATTGTTCAAGAATCTTTTCCCGCGCCTCGCCTAGCTTGCGAATCGCCGCGGAATCGTGCGTGCTCAGTCCGTCGTTTGTCATGGTGCGTGCGTAGGGCTTGGTGGTTGGTAGTTTATGTCAATCGGTTGGAGGTCGGCGGTGAGCGATTCAGGTTATTTGCCGTCTTCTTACTCCTGACTCCTCCTCACCTCTGATAAATCGGCAGCGTGCCGTTTTCCAATTGCAAAATCGTGAGATTGATCGCCGTGGTGTAGACGGGGCCGATGTAGCCTTGGCTCCAGGATCCGTTCGGTCCGGCCTCCACGACGAGTTTGGCGAAGACTTTGTCGCGGTACTGCGTCCACTCCTTTTCTCCCTCACGATAGCAAACCTGGGAGTAGTAGTAGTGCGCGTAATGCCAATGCCCAAAACTTTCATTCTGAATGTTGTCCAAGTTCGTGCGGCAGTAGTTCAACAGCTTGGGCACGTACTGGTCGTCGTACTCGCCGGCGTTGAACAGGCAAGCGATGGCCGCCGCCGAGATGGCCGGCCGGCCGCCGCCGCCCTTGGAACTATACTGCACGCCCCCGTCCGGCAGCGTGCAATCACGGATGTATTTGACGGCCTTGTCGATAATCTCCTTGGGCACCGGAATGCCCGCGTTGCGGCAACCGCGCAACCCTTGCACCTGGGTGATGGTCGTCGAGCCTTCATCGAAACCGTGTCCGTCCTTGGCGCTGACATAGCCCCAGCCGCCTGCCTCGGTCTGCGCCTCGCCGGTGAACTGCACCGCCTTGGTCAGCACTTCGATCAAGGTCTCGCGGCGTTCGGCGTCTTCCTCTTCGCCCAGCACCTGCGATAAGAACAACATCGAGTAGCCGTGACCATAGGTGTATCGGTCGTCGCTCTTCGGGTCGCCGATCAGGCCATTAGCGCGGCTGCGGCTGACGAGATAATCGACCGCGCGACGAATGTTCGGCGCGTACTTGCCCTGCGTGGTGGTCGAGCCTTCGGCCAGCATCGCCGTGCCGGCCAGCGCCGTCATGGCGGTTGGATAGCGCCCTTCGTTGGCGCTCCAGTGGCCGATGCGCGATTGGGTGTTCGCCAGCCAATCGAGGCCGCGTGCAATCGCGCGATCGACTTTCGGCTCGCGCTGCCGCGATCCCGCCAGGCCGGCGCGCGGCAGGAGGCAGGCGGCCAATGTCAGCATGCAGAACAGCTTGGATGGCATTGAGCGGCACTCCGCGACTTCACGATTCGTTCGACAGGATAGCTTCTTGCGACCAGGGGCGCGGACGGCGTCATTTCGGCGCACCGGTTTCGACCTCTTCTTGAGGCAGTTCCAGCGGCAGCGGCTTGGGAAGTTCGGAAGCCATCTTGCGCAAACCGCGGAGCACCGCCCGACCGGCGCGCTGCGAAGTGGAGTCGGTTGACTTGGGCTTGCTCTTCTTCTCTTCGGCGGGCGGCGCCGCCACGGGCCGGTCGGTGAACACCAGTCGCTTGCTGGAGCGCATCGTGCGAATCAGCACTTCGTGCTTATCGACGTCGCTGGTTACATCGACGGGATTGATCGGGCCCGGTAAATCCTCTTCATACACCACTCGGCCGTTGCGTTTGTCGAGGCACATCACGTTGCCGTGGGGCGTTGGCATGTTGCGCATCTGCGACTGGATATTGGCGGCGAAGATCAGAATGGGCAAATCGTAGGCCTGCTGGAATGCCAGGCCTTTGTGTTCCACGCGGGTCGAAAAGACCTTTTTCCCGGTCGCCCGATCGAAACCGTGAACCATGCCATCAATCACCACGCTGCCCGGGCCGGGCGCAGGCATCACGTTGAGATTGTTCTGCTGCCGCCAGGGGCGATTGGTCACCAGCAGATCGCGCGTTGCGGAACGAATCACGTAGATCTCGTTGAGCGACGGCTCGGCATCCACCTCCGCCTCGATTTGCGTCTCGCCGCCAGGCAACGATAGCAGGACGAACCGCCCGCCGCGTTCCATGACTCCCAGGACTTCTTCGCCCAGGCAGTAGAACTTGGCGTCGGCCTGGAACTGTTTTCGCCACAATTCCTTCTGCTCCCAAGGATCGACCAGCTTCAAGACGGCCTTGCCATTCACCTCCCCGACGCTCCAGGACAGCACGAGGCGGCCCAACGTCGTCACGCGCTGATCGGCCGCCGGCAATTGCCTGCGCCCCAACTCCGCGCCATCGACGGCTCGGTAGACCAACGCCTCGTGCGCGTTGGGGGGCGCCGCGAACAGCAGCTCTTGATCGCCGAACAAATCGCTGCCCGCAGGCACGTCGCTGCGAACCCATAACGCCTCGCCCGTCAGCGGATCGGCCACCGTCAGGTTTCGCAGCCGCTGGTAACAGGCGAAATCGCCGCTGACCGGCCCCGTGTTGCCGAGTGGCCGGCCATGAGCGTCGATCGCTTGCACGCGCGGCATGCCGCCCCAGGGCATATTGACTTGCCGAATCTGCAGCGTTTGCCGCGTAGCGCCGGTCACGTCGCTCAGATCCTGGCGCCACAGCACGCGCGGGCCCCCTTTGCCGGGCGCGCCGAGCGTATCGATCGCCACTACCTGGTAGCCGAGCGACGCCAACAAGAAATGACCGTCCGCGCGGACGTAGTTGACCGCCGGATTGAAGCCCAAAGTGTTCATGCTGCCACGTTCGTGCAGCGCGACGCGCCACACCTCGCGGCCCAAGCTGTCGCGGGCCAGCATGGCGCCTTGCTGCTGATCCGATTCCAACGTCATGTGCTCGAAAAATGGCGCCGGCGAACCGCGAAACTCAATGGATACGTTGCGATACCCTGCGGGCGAGGCCGGCTGCTCGACATGTTGCTCTACTTCTCCTTCAGGCCAGACGGGTGGCCCGGCTAGTTGCCGCTTCAGCTCGTCAGCTTTCGAGAACTCTTCGACGAGTTGCCGGCCGGTTTTGCCGTCGAGGCAAGCAATGTCTGCCCAGCGCTGTTGCAGCTTGCGACAGTAATCGGCGGCATCAGCCGGACGCCCTGCCTTTAGCAACATCTGGGCCAAACGGGCGACCGCAGCGCGCGATCGCTCGGGACGATCCGAGTATTCCAGTCGACGGAGCAATTGCTCGGCCTCGAGCAACCGTTCGTCGCTGATCAACCGCGTCGCCAGCAGTTCGCGGGCTTCATCCGCCTGCGGGCTGCCGCCGAAGAAGCCAATGAACGCCCGCAACCCGTCGACATTGCCGTCGGCCTTCACCTGCTCGAGCTGCGACTGGAGAGTTTGCTCGATTTTCTCTTTTTCATCCGGCTGCGCGCGGCGCCACAGCTTATCGAACCGAGCGGTAACCCAACGGTCGCGACGAACGTTCAACGTCTGCTCGACTCGTTCCGGCTCATCAGGCAGGGCCTTGAAATCGGCCATCCGCAGCAAGCTTTCGAAAGCCTCGTTCGTTTCGCCCGCATCCTGCAAGCCTGCGGCCATCAGGCGCTCGAATCGCGATCGCTGTGCGGGCTGATCGGCAAGGCTGGCGATTTCTTCGGCGTTTTTACGATGGGCCGCAAAATCTCGCTGCAGCCCTTCCAGCAGCGCATCGACCAGCAACTCGCGCGTGCGCGGATCTGCCTGACGCTCATAACTGCCGCGCAACTGCTCAGCGGCCTCATCTAGTTTGCCCTCATCGAGCAGCAACTCGCCCTGTCGCGCCATGGCTTGCGGATCGTCAGGATGCTCGGCCAGCGTGGCGGCGACCTGCTTGCGCAGATCTTCGAGTTGATAGAAGCATTCCAACTGATCGATGCCTTGCGAGATCACGGCGCCTTCGTAGCAGATCAAATTACCAGGCACGGCGCCATTGCGAGAACGGCTCCGGCCGACGATCTTGCCGGTTTCGATATCCAGGGCCGCCACCTCGGCCGAAGTCAACGGCAGAAAGTAACGTTCGCCGTCGAAGAAGCCTCGCCCGCTGGGCATGCTGCCCGAGGGCAACGGCACGCTAGCCTCGCCCCAGGCCGGTTCTCCATCGGCCAGTTTCAAGGCGCGCACGTCGCGACTATCGACGATGATTGCCTTGCCGGCATGGATGCAGGCCATGTAAATGCCCGTTTCGCGCGGCTTCTGCCATTGCAGCGTGCCGTCGAGCAGGTTCAGGCAGTGGATGTTCGGCGACTCGACGGGCGTCAGCAGCACGCGGCCTTCGGCGACGGTAACGCTGCCATCGGCCCAGCGATCGTTTTCGGTCGCTTCATTGATCGGCAGGCCGCCGAAGCGGAACTGCATCATCCGGTTTTGATAGTTCGGATCGACGGCGCGAGGGTATTGATATCCCCAAAGCAATGAGCGGGTGGTCAAATCGAGCGCTACGACGGCCCCCGAGGATGTGGGGCAAATCAACACGCCGTCCGAATACGAGGGGGAGGCGCCGGCGATGCGGCGAAGCGGATCTTCGAGAATGTTCCGCTCGACCAGAGCGATTTGTTGCGACCACAGCACATCGCCGCTGCGCGCTTCGAGCGCCAACAAACGAATTTCGCCCTTGAGTTCGGCCAGCACATACAGCCGCCCTGCGAGGGGCAGCGGCGGTCCAAGAAAGAAAGCGCCCGCCAGCGGAGCCCCGTCTTCTTTGGGTTCGCCGCCTAGATCCCATTTCAGCTTGCCTTCAGATTCAATTTCGTACGCGGCCAGGCGATTGTAGAAGATCGTGTTGGGCGACACGATTTGTCCGTTGTTCACGATCATCCGTTGGCCTTGCCGAGCCAGGCCCGGCGAGCCCTCGCGCATATTGCCTGCGAGATCTTCGACGCAATACACGCGCTGGCCGTCGCTGCTGAGCGTGCCATAGGGCGCGTCGTCCCACACCCGCTGCTCTAGCCAATTAGCGAACGACGAAGCCTGTTGCCCCGCAGCGGCCGTGCCCCCCTGACGCAGCAACTCCTCCACTTGTTTTTCAACCGCACCATTCCAAATCCGCTTGCCGCTGCTAAAGTCGATCGCCTCCACGCAAGTCACCGAGCGCATGAAGACGTAGCCATTGACAGCCAACGGGTGAAATCCAGGCGTCAAGCGGCCGCCCTGTTCGAGGTGCTCTTGCTGCATTTCCGCAAGTTGCCTTTCCAATTGCGGATCGTTGGCGGCAGGCACGGCCCAGCGGCGATTGAGGAGCGGGCTGCTTCCCGAACTGGCCGAGTTCCGATTCGGCCCGCCGCGGTACATGGTCCATTGTTCTGCGCCCTCGCCGCCCTCGCCTGGCCCTGCTCCGCCTATGGCGCCGGACAACCAGGCGAGCGCCTGGCCGTCGGCGCTGAACAGCTTGTGGAGTTTGCCGTCGATCGTGAATTCGGCGGTGGGATAATCGTGTTTGAGCTTGACGAGCGCCGCGGCCGCTTGCGAATTCATGCCGGCTCGCAACCAGCAGACGGCGATGCGCAACGACAACGATGGCTCGAATGGCGCTGCGGCGCGCGGCGTTTCCTGCAACCGACGCAAGCACAGCGCGGCGGCCAACGGACGGCCATGATCCATCTCGGAAATGCCCAGCAAATAGGTGGCCTCGTAGCCCGATTGCGTGTGGAAGAATTGGCGGCTGACTTCGGCCAGTTTGTCGACGTCGCCTGTGGCGATCGCATCGGCGAGCAGTTGCCGCGCCTGCGCGCCGTATTGCAACTCGTACGACTCCTTGCCTTCGGCCGGCATCATGCCAATCAGGCGCCGAGCTTCGCCCTTCAAACTGCGATAGACGGGCGCGCCGCGGTCGGGCTGAAAAAAGTAATCTTCCGGTTTTTCGAGGATGCTGCCCAGCAGCCGCACGGCCTCGCTGAAGCGCTTTTCACCAAGCCGTTCTTGCGCCGCCGAAAACCGCTGCATCGTAGCGCGATCGGGCGGGTAAAAGACGCTCTCCGCGCCTTCGTTGAGCCCCGTCTCGCCATTGCCTCGTTGCAGTGCAAGGCGGAGCATATTGGCCCGGTTGCCCGGCGCCGCGCGGCGGCCCGGGCCGTTTGGCGGAACAACGTTCTGGGCCTGAGCGCTAGATCGGCTCTGCTCGGCGAACAAAACGATCAACGAGACGACCCCAGCCACGAGCGCTCGGGAAGCCGGGCTCCGTCCAGGTTCCATCATGCCGCCACTCCTGTTCGTCGGCCAAGTTCTCCCCGACGCCTTGGACGCCGCAGAGAACCGTAGAGTTCAAGCCCAAAAATCAAACATTGCCGGCCCGGGCAACGGCTGCCGTCGGCTTCCGAACATGGCATCGCGGGACGGCGGGCAACCGGCTCAAAAGCATGAAACCGAGAATCGACAACGAGCCATAACCTTAGTTCAAGTAATATCTTACACGAGACAATGGGGATCGGCAAGAAAGTCTGGCGGCAGCGATTGTCGGCGCTTCCCCCATGAGATGACAAACCAGCTTCGAACCCAGAATTCACCTGAGGATTTGGCCGGAAATGGCGTTTCCGCCGGAACAGGTCGTACGTTCGACCTCCAAACGAGCGGAAAACGGCCGAAAAATGCGGTAAATCTCGCTCGCGTCTCGCAGTTTCGCTGGACAAATGCGGTTTTAGGCGTATTTTTTCACAGGTTTCTGGGGTTTTGTGGGTTGCTTTTTCGATTCTGTCGATTTTAATCATCGCGTCCATAACTTCGGACGGATATACGTTTCACTTTCTCTAAACCCGCAGGGAGGGTAAGGACACTATGGCGAAAGCCGCAGCAGCTTCAGCGAAGAAAGCCAAGGCTCCCACCAAGAGCGAAGTTCTCAACAACATTGCCAGCGCCACCGATTTGTCGAGGAAGGAAGTGGCCGCCGTCCTCGACGCGTTGGCTGCCGAGATCAAGAAGGCCGTCAGCGGCCGAGGTCCCGGCGTGTTCACCATTCCGGGCCTGGTCAAGATTGCCCGCAAGCAGGTTCCGGCCCGTCCCGCACAGAAGAACGTGCCGAATCCGTTCAAGCCGGGCGAATTCATGGATCGCCCCGCCAAGCCGGCTTCGAAGAAAATCAAGGTTCTGCCGCTGAAGAACCTGAAGTCGATGGTCTAAAGCGATCAGGCCACGTCGATTGCTTATTCCCAGCCCGGTGCGCCAACTGATTGGCGCGCCGGGCTTTTTTTTCGCTGCCGCCGCGCCACTAGCATGCCAGGCAACGCGGATCGCTTGCCGCTACTTCGCTGCGAGGGGGACGATTCGCACCCTCACGTCGCGAGGCTGACACGCCTTACGCAGTTCTGCCGTTTGCGCTGCAAAGGCGGTTGCTTCCGCCTCGCTGGGCTGACCATCGGCCCCGGCGGCGATCGCTTTGCGCCAGGCAGAGTAAATGGCCCCATTGCGTGCGGCGAGTCGCTTGAGGACGTCGCGAGCTTGCGCGACCGTCGGGAATTCCGGATAGCGATTCAGATCGAGCCCAGCGGCCAGTTCGTCGTGCGACGCCTCGCCGACTTTTTTGCCATCGGCAGTCAATTGGTAGCGGCCGGGCGCCAGGCCGGCCACAACCAGGCGATAGCGATTCAGCCGTTCGCTGATGCGTTCCAGTTCAATCGACTTGCGGTCCCACTGCGGATCCACCGGTAGCGGCAACGTGCTGCGCCAGGCGAATTCGATCGACCCTGCGTCGCGTTTCAGCTCTCGCACTTCGCCTAAGCGGACCTGCAAGCTCTTGGCATCGATCGCCGCTTCGGCCGCGACGGCGGGCGCCTGCCAGGCCAAGAGCAGCGTCTGAGCCATCAGCCAATGCCCTGTCGCGTCGGGATGAATCGCATCGGGCGACACGGAAAAGCTGACTAGGTTTTCGCGCCGCTTGAGCACGTGTGCGCCGATTGCCGCATGATCGTCGGCGACAAGGACGTTGGGCTGATGCAGTGTCGTCAGCCAGTCGCTATAGCGCCGGAGCGTGTCGTCGTAGCCGATGTATGCGAATTTGTAGCCGAAGCTTTTGGCCATCGGATCGAGCACGGTGCGCCGGTAGGGATCGTACGGCGGCGGAGTGAGGATCGTGAGCTTCTTCGCCCGTGCTTCATCTCGCACCCGGTCGATCAGCTTCTGCACGCCGGCCTGGTATTTGGCGAATCGCTCTTCATCGAACGGGTGGTAGTTGCCGTCGTTCATGCCAAAACAGGCCACGACCACGTCCGGTTTCCAGGCGGCTACATCGCGCGCGAAGCGCGGATGAGCGTCGGGCCGCCGCGGATCGTGATCCGGCTCGCTTGTGCCCGAGACCGTCTCGCTGCTGATGCCGTGATTGATCACCCGAAACTGTTTCTCGGGGAAGCGAGTCAGCAAGAAAGCCTCGACGTAGTTCACGTACTGCCCGTTTTGCGTGATGCTGTCGCCGAAGAAGACGATCGTCTCGCCCCCGTTTAAATAAAACGGCTCCTCCCCATTCGCCTGCCCCAACAAGGCAAGCGCAACAATCGCCGCCCAACCACTCGCCAGCTTCATCTGATAACCTGTTTTTTCACGAGCTCCTGACGCCTGAATCCCGACGCCTGACGCCTGACGCCTACTCGCCCAGCAGCCCGCGGCCTTTCATCCAATCCGCCAGTCGGGCCGACCAGGTCGACAAGATCGGATCTTTCGCTGCCAGCCCGACGCCATGCGGTCCTTTTTCGTAGATATGCAACTCGGCGGGAATCTTGTGCTTCTTCAGAGCCAGGTAGAAGAGCGCGCTGTTTTCCGGACGCACGCCCGTGTCGGCATCGGTGTGGAACAAAAACGTCGGGGGCGTCTGATCGGTTACCTGCGTGTCATTGGAAAGGCTTTCGACCAACTTCGCGTCGGCGTCTTTGCCCAGCAGGTTGTTGCGCGAACCGACGTGGGCATACTCGCTGTTCAGCGAAATCACCGGATAGCAGAGGATCAAGAAGTCGGGACGGCAGCTGACGCGATCGATCGGATCTTTCGCTTGGGGATTGCCGGCGTCGAAATGGGTTCCGGCGGTCGAAGCCAGATGGCCCCCGGCCGAAAAGCCCATGATGCCGATTCGATTCGGATTGAGCTTCCACTCCGCCGCGCGAGTGCGGACAAGGCGAATCGCCCGTTGCGCGTCGTTCAGTGGCGCCGGGTGCTTGTAACGAGGAGCGATGCGGTATTTCAGCACGAACGCCGTCACGCCGAGCGACTTGAAGAATTCGCCCAGATCGTGCCCTTCGTGGCCGACCGCCAGATGGCCGTA
>JAICIG010000242.1 GCA_025924495.1 Pirellulales bacterium
ACGCCGCACGCCCTGAGTTCGCTTCCCCGGCGAACTCTCCGAGAACGGGCGCGGGGGGTATACCGGAACCGCGTGCGGCCTTACCTTCCTGCCGCCGTACATCGCTGCCTGGCAGTCGGTAGCCGGCCGGTAGTCGCCCGCAACGAGCCGGCGGCGCCGGAACGCTTCCCGCTCCCCTTCCAGGAAACAAACGGAGTTGAACTGTCGGGCATCGTCTATACGAGCATTTTCAATCCTTTCGATCTGCGGAAGAACTGGCAGGATTTGCTCGCCGCTTTCCTTAAGGCTCTGGGAGATAAAGAAGACGCCACGTTGGTGCTCAAGCTGGCCGTGAGCAAGACAATGGCCCGCGAAGGGCTATACAACCTCTTCTGTCATTACCAGCGATTGAGAATCAGGCATCGCGCGAAGGTAGTTGTCATTGCGTCGTACCTCTCCGACGACCAGATGCTGGAGCTTGCCGAGGCGAGTTCCTTCTATCTGAATACATCACTGGCCGAAGGCGCCTGTCTTCCGCTACAAGACTTTCTGGCAGCGGGCCGGCCTGGCATTGCTCCCGCCCACACGGCGATGTCGGAATACATCGACGGCGAATTGGCGTTTGTCGTCGATTCACGCAGCGAACCGACGCACTGGCCGTGGGACCCAGAACGACGTCCGGCCACCGTGTGGAATCGAGTGCTACGTCCATCGCTCGAACGGCAACTGCGGGCCAGCTATGAAACAGTCAAAGATGACGCCAGGCGCTATCGTCAAATGGCCGCTTGCGGCCGCGAACGCATGAATGCCTTAGCGAGCGCCGAAAGCGTATGGCCGAAACTTGCAGGCGCACTTTCGACATTGTGATGGCTGCCCGCGGCGGCAAAAAGCTAGTAAGCCTTCGCTGAGACGTTCGAGTTTGAATGGAATCCTGAAAGCAGGTGAATCGATGCAGGGCTATATTGCGGCGGTTTGGCGCTGCCGCCACTTCTGGTTGTCGCTGGTCAAAATGGACCTGCGCACCCGCTATCGTCGCTCGATCCTGGGGCTAGGCTGGTCGTTATTGCACCCTATCGCCATGACAACCGTGCTTTGCACGGTCTTTCATGGCCTGTTCAAGATGGACGTCGCCGACTATGGACCCTTTCTACTTTCCGGCCTGACGCTTTGGGGCTTCATTACGGCTTCGGTCACCCAAGGTTGCGATTGTTTCTACAACGGCGAAAATTACATCCGTCAGTTCCCGGCGCCGATGGCAATCTATCCGCTGCGCACCGTGTTAGGCGCGGCGTTTCATTTTTTGGTTGCCTTGTGCGTAGTGATTGCGTTGACCTGGGGCTTCAGAGGCTTCGGCAACGTTCCCGTGCTCATCAGCCTGGTTCCATCGTTCCTGCTGCTGCTGGTGTTTGGCTGGTCGCTGGCCGTGCTATCGGGCTCGGTCAGCGTGATCTTTCCCGACATGAAGCACTTGCTCGACATCGGTATGCAAATCGTCTTTTACGCTACGCCGATCATGTATCCGGCCGACGCCATGAAGGACAAGGGGCTAACTTGGCTGATGAAGTATAACCCCGTGGTCGCTTGGCTCGATTTGTTCCGCCATCCGCTCTTAAACGGAAGTTTTCCGACTCTGAACAATTACCTGATCGCCGGGGGGACGGCGGCGTTCGTGGCGGCGGCTGCAGTTCTGACCTTATCGAGATTGCAGCGTCAGCTGATCTTCTATCTGTAGACGATGGGGCAGCTATGCGAATTGGCATTGATATGTTGGGCAACCAGTCCTCGAGCCGCAATCGAGGCATCGGTCGCTACACGCGCAACCTCGTCAGCCAGTTGCTTGCGCGCCATCCACAGCACGAGTATGTGCTGTATCACTACGAAGGACTGCCGGGCATGGATGACGCCTGGCCAGGAAACCCGGAACTGCGGTTAGTTTGTTGCGATGCCGTCGACGGGACGCTCCGCGAGTGCGCCGAGCACATCGCGGCCAACCGGCGCGATCGTATCGACGTGCTACTGCAAACGACGCCTCTGGAATGCTACCGGGGACATATGCCGCCGGCAAAAACGCTCGGCAGCCCGAAGCTTGCAGCAATACTTTACGACCTGATTCCAATGCTGTTTCAGGATCTGTATCTCCGCGAGGTGCGGTATTCGCAGCATTATTACCAAGCTATCCGGCAGCTGCGACAATACGATGTGTTGCTGGCCATTTCTGAAGCCAGTCGCCGCGACGGGATGCGCGTGTTAGAAATGTCTGCCGAACAAGTCGTGAACATCGGAGCGGCGAGCAACCGGGAGTTCTTCTTCCCGGATCGCTCACAGCCCGTCCCAGCAGCGACGCACCAGGTTTTGCGCAGGTTCGGGATTGGCGGCGAGTTCGTTTATTGCTTGAGCGGCCTCGACGCGCGCAAGAATCTGTTGGGATTGATGCAGGCATTCGCCCTGTTGAAAACCGAGCTGCGCCAGCGTTACCAGCTGGTTATTACCTGCTCGATGAGCGCGGATGAGCATGTTCATTGGCATGAGCAGGGGCGCAAGCTCGGTATCCAGGATCGGCTGGTGCTGACGAATTTCATCCCGGACGAGGTCATTCGGATTCTTTACCAGCGCTGCTCGGCATTCGTATTTCCATCGCTGTATGAGGGCTTCGGGCTGCCGATTCTGGAAGCCATGCATTGCGGCGCCCCTGTCGCGGCCGGACGAAACTCTTCGCAAGAGGAGGTTGTCGGCGAAGCCGGTCTGTTGATCGAGGCCGAATCGCCGACCGACATTTGCGCCAAGCTGACGCGGTTGCTCGAAGATACAGAACTCGCCGAATCGCTGCGCGTGCTCGGACCGCGGCGAGCCCAGGAGTTTTCCTGGGAATCAACGGCGGATCGCGCGGTTGAAGCGCTGGAGCGAACCGTTCGCATCGGCACAACGCTTTGGCGCAAAAAGGCCCGCGTGATGGAACCTAAGCGGCGCATCGCCTACTTCTCTCCTTTGCCTCCCAAACGCTCAGGCATTTCAGATTATTCGCAAGCATTGCTGGCCGAATTGCGCCGACACTACGTCGTCGACCTGTATCACGAGCCCGGTTATGTTCCGCATTTGAGCCTGGCTTCACCCGATTTCGCCTGCCACGACTATCGGCTTTTCGCCCGTTACGATCGCGCCTTGAGCTATCGCGGCGTCGTCTACCAGATGGGCAATTCCAAGTACCATGGCTTCGTCTATGAAACGCTGCTGCGTCGGCCGGGCGTCATCGTCTTGCACGACCTGGTGCTCACGGGTTTTCACTACTGGTACGGGTTGCAACCGCAAGCAGACCCTGACCACTTTGCGGCGGAACTGGGACGGGAAAATCCCGCACTTGCCGCCGAGTATTTGATGAACCGAGAGCAATGGGGACTCGAGCCGGGCGGCGTGATCGGCGCCTGTAATCGGCGCGGAGCGAGGCTCAGCGGCGAGGTATTGGCGCAGGCCGCCGGCGTTATTGTCCACGATGTCTGGGGGGCTCAGCAAATCCGTCAGCGCTCTCCACACCTCGCAGACTTGACCGCCGTTGTTCCACACGGCGCCGAGATTCAACAACTTCCCTACGAGCGTCGGGCCGAAATCCGGCATCGGTTTGGGCTTCCAGACGATGCGTTGCTATTTGGATGTTTCGGCATCTTGCACCGCTCAAAATGCAATGTCGAGGCCATCCAGGCGTTTGCCGCCGTTGCATCGCGGCATCCCAAGGCAGTCTTGGTCTTTGTGGGGCAAGACCTCGGAGAAGGCGAAGCGCAGGCAAAATCGGCAAGTTTGGGGCTGCAGGAGCGCGTGCGATTTTTCGGTCATGCCCCGATCAGTACTTTTCGTGAGTTGGCGGCCGCAGCGGACATTGGCATCAACCTGCGCCGCCCCCCTACGAACGGCGAGACCTCCGGGGCTCTGCTCACATTGCTAAGTGCGGGTACGCCCACCATCGTGATTGACGTTGATACTTTCTCCAGTTATCCGGATGATGTCGTGCGCAAGGTGTCCTGGAGCGCGGATCCGACGCCCGCGATTGAGCGCGCAATGCTCGAACTGGCGGGCCATATCGACCGGCGGGCTCAGTTGGGACGCACTGCTTTGAACTACGTACGTCAGAACCACAGCTGGTCGCACGCAGCGGAATTATATGTTGAATCGATCGAACATGCGTACGAGCGCGAATGCGCCGAGCGGCGCCTGGCGGCAGAGCGATCACTCGAGGCAAACAAGCACGCGGCGGCATGACCGTGCAGCGAGTCCATCGCGTTGACGGCTTTGCGTTGAAATCCGGACGACAAATGGCACTAGACGCAGGCGGGCTCGATGTCAGCAATCGCCAAAGCAGGAACTGAATCATGACCGTTGCGACGAAAACAGGCGAGGCGATGCGGGCGGAACAACCGCGTTCGGACGGCGCAAGAGCGTCGGCCGTTCGATCGACGCTCAGGTTCCTATGCGTGGCCCCATTAAGGCTGCTATGGCAGTTGACGCGGCCGATTCGGCGTCCCTTGGTGGCCAGGTTCGACCGCCGCATCGTCGATTTGATGGGGGCCGACTTCCGGGCCCTATCCGAGCAGATGAATTGCCTTTCGACCCAGGTCCTGCAATCGAATGAGTGTCACTTGAATACAGTCCGCGAAATGAACGTCTTTGTTGAAGGGCTCGTACGCGAAGTGGCAAGATTGCAGTCACAAATGTTGGCGTTGTCGCAGTTGTGCGCTCAAAACCTGTCCCGCGAGAGCGAACCAGCCTCCTGGTATGAACCTGAAGAAATTGCCGACGCTCCGTAGTCGCGCACATGAGCGTCGCCAACGCAAAGTACCTCATAGACGCCCGTCGTTTAGGAACTCGCACGCTATGGCCAAGATTACATTGGACGACGTCAGTTTGACCTTCGACGTCCGCCAGAATTCCAAGATTACGCTTAAGGAATTCGTAGTGCAGCGCATGTTCCGCCGAGTAGGCCGCGAACGGATGCAGGTTCGCGCCTTGCAAAACGTCAGCTTCAAGATCGACGAAGGTCAGCGCGTCGGCATCATCGGACACAACGGCGCCGGCAAAAGCACGCTGCTGCGTTTGCTGGCGGGCATTTATCCTCCGTCTTCTGGCGAGCGGCTCGTCGAAGGGCATATCAGTTCATTGTTCGATATTGCGCTAGGCTTCGAGGGGGAGGCCAGCGGCTGGGAAAACATCGGGTTTCGCAGCTACCTGCAAGGGGAAACGCCGACAACGATCAAGGATAAGATCCAACCGATCGCTGAGTTCAGTGAATTGGGCGACTTCTTGAAGATGCCCGTGCGTTACTATTCCGCCGGGATGGCAGTGCGACTGGCATTCTCGATCGCCACGGCGATCGAGCCGGAAATCTTGCTCGTGGACGAAGTGCTCTCCGTCGGAGACATGGCCTTCCAGGACAAGGCTCGTCGCCGCATGTACGAAATGATGTCCAAGGCCAAGATCATCGTGATGGTGAGTCATGACCTGAGTTCAATCAAGAAACTATGCGACCAGGTCATCTGGATGGAGCATGGAACTGTGCGCGAGATTGGCCCTGCCTCGGCGGTGATTGGCTCCTACACGCGCGCCGTGCATGGCGGCAGCCAGTTGGCTGCCTGAGCGGTTTCATTTCCTCTTGGGCGACAGCGGCTATGCGTATCGGCGTCGATATGCTGGGCATTCAATCGGCGGGCCGAACGCGCGGCGTCGGACGCTTCACGCGACGTTTGGTCAGCGAACTGATCGCCCGTCGGCCTCAGAGCGAGTTTGTGCTCTATTTTTATGCCGGACATCCCGGCGCTGATGAGGCCTTCCCTGGCGCAGCGTGCGTCAAAGCCATGCCGCGCGATGACGCGCAAGGCGGCCTGTATCGCACCGCACGGCGGCTGGCGGATCAAAATTTCGACCGTCTCGATGCGTTGCTCTTGACTAATCCGCTCGAGAATTTTTGCGGTTATCAACCCCCGCTGCCGCCGGCAAGCGGTCTGCGTATGGGGGCGATCGTCTACGACCTGATTCCCGCAATCTTTCCCGAGCAGTACCTGCAACATCCGGGCATCGCGAGAGCTTACGGGCAGGCGCTCGACGCGCTGTCGCGGTATGACTTGCTGCTGACGATTTCTGAGGCAGGCCGCCGGGACTGGCTCCGCCTAATCGGCGGCGCGCCAGAGCGAGTTGCGAACATCGGCGCGGCCAGCGATCCCGCCCAATTTACTCTGCGCACAAGTCGGAACGCCTCTGCGGATACCAGGCAGTTGCTCGAGCGGCATGGCATCAGCGCCCCTTTTATATTCAGCCTGACGGCGCTCGACCATCGGAAAAACCTGCGGGGCGTACTGGCGGCCTACGAATTGCTTCCTCGCATACTGCAAGAATCGCATCAACTCGTGCTGACTTGTGCCATGAGTTCGAAAGATGACTACGCTCGGGTGAGCAGCCTTGTCGCTCAATCGCCAATTGCCCGTCGTGTTATCTTGACGGGTCCTCTCGACGACGACGAACTGCGACTGTTATACCAGCATTGCGCAGTTTTCCTCTTCCCTTCGCGGTATGAAGGTTTCGGGCTGCCAATTCTGGAGGCAATGCAATGTGGCGCGCCGGTCGTCGCGGGAAGGAATTCGTCGCAGATCGAAGTCGTGGGCGGCGCGGGCTTGCTGGCCGACATTGATCGGCCCGAGGAGGTGACGGCAAGCCTGCAGAAAGTCTTGGAAGACGCAACGTTTTCCCAAAGTCTACGATTGGCCGGCCCTCGGCAAGCTCGGCAGTTCTCCTGGGAGAAGACGGCCGAACTGTGCATTGCGGCGATCGAGCGAACGGTCGCCGCTCCCCCCGCCGCCGGCCGCTTGCGTCGCTTCTTGGCACGAGGGCATCGAGCGGTCAATCATCGCCTCGCCTGGCGGCGGACGCTGAAGCGCTGCGCTTGATTCCTCATCGCGAAGCACGTGGCGCCGACTTGTCGACGGCTCAGACCTCGGCGACATTGGCGCTGTCGCCATGGACATACCGCAGGTAAAGTGCGGAGATTTCAGATCGACGAACGATGCCGATCAGCCGCGGCGCGGTTTCTTCGTCGACCAGCGGCAATTCGGGTTGATCGTTTTCGACGAACAACTCTAGCGCATGGTCGAGACGATCATCAACGCGGAGTGGCGTAACGTCGCTGCGCATCAAGTCGACGGCGAGCACAAACGACTGCAGGTGGGGCGATTGCGAGGCGAGATGGATTTCTTCCAACGTAACGACGCCCAGCAGGCGGCCAACGGCATCGGTGACCGGCAGGGCCTGATAAGAAGTGTTGCTGAAAACGCTCAAAATTTCGCCCAGATGGGCGTTGGGCCGCACTGACGGAACGTCCTGACTGGGTTTCACGAACTGGCCGACTTTTAGCCCCGTAAGCACCTCGCGAACGTAATCGCCTTGATGCGCCGGAGACAGCGAGCGGTTTTTGACCTGAGAGCTGTAAATCGATTGTTCATCGCTGAACACGAAAGCTAGCGTGCAGACCCATAACGTCGGCAATAGCAGGTTGTAATTGCCGGTGAGTTCGCTGACCATGACCAACGTAGAGAAGGGAGTCTTGGCTGCCGCCGCAAAGAAACCTGCCATGCCCACAATCACGAAGCTGGCGGGATGCGGCGCCAATTCCGGCCATAGGCGATAAAGGACGATCCCCATCGAACCGCCGCCGCAACCGCCGATGACCATCGATGGTCCGAATACGCCGCCTGAGCCGCCGCTGCCAATCGTCAGCGACGTGGTTAGAATCTTGCCAATCGCCACGGCCATTAGTACCGCCGCCAGGAACCAACTCGGCGGCGCATCGAGTTGTGCAGTCATGGCATCCTGCAACACGCCGTAACCGAACGACAAGACGCTCAGCACCTGCTGATCTTGTTGCAGGGCGTAGTAGAGCAACAGACCCAACGCCGCACTCAGAAACGCGCCGATTGCCGGTTTGAAGTGCGGCAGAATCTTAAGCTGATGGAACAAGTGTGTGAGGCCGTAAAACGTGCGAGTGTATACGGCCGCCAGCAAGATCATGAACGCGGCCAACAGCGAGTAGGGGACCAGAGACAATGGGTTGTGAAATGACAATTCGGCAAGGATTTCAGGCGGCAGCGAAAACAGGGGCTGCCATCCGAATGCCAGGCCGAAGGTGGAATAGGCCAACACGCTGGCCATACCGGCCGGAATAATGACCTCCGATTCAAAGTCGGGCGAGCTGTACAGCACCTCGGCGGCGAACAACGCCCCAGCCAAAGGCGCGCGAAAGATTGCGGCCACGCCGGCGCCCATGCCGGCCGCCATGAGCGTGCGCCGATCAATGGGCCGCAACCGCAACTTGCTCCCCAGATAAGAAGCGAAGCCGGCGCCGATCTGGGCGATCGGTCCTTCGCGGCCTCCCGAGCCTCCGGTTCCCAACGTCAAAGCGCTGGCGACGATTTTGACCAAGGGAACTCGCGGCCGAATATAACCCTGGTGGTGGTGATAGGCGTCAATTGCAGCGTCGGTGCCGTGCCCTTCCGCTTCGGGCGCCATGGTATACACTAGCACGCCGCTCAAGATGCCGCCGACTGCGGGCACAATCAGTAATAACCAAGGGCGGAACGGTTGCCTCGATTCTTTCAGCACCGGCGGCTCCCCGCCTGGAGCATGAGGACGATACCCGGCGATTTCGTCGAGCGCGTAGTGCGAGACGACCTGGCAAGCCGCAAAGAAGGCGATGGCGCCAATGCCGGCGATCACGCCCACGAGCATCGAGTACAGCATCAACCGAGCCTGAGATCGCAACCTTTTACGGCTAAGGTTCCAAAACTCGGGCAGCCATCTCCACGGATGCGAAGGCGCCGGCCGGCTGATCGATCTTTCTTGCACTGCTTCAGACTTTCTCTCGAAAAAGTATGCCGCCACGCCGCGGGAGCGCGTCAGCCATTTCGCAGCACGATCGCGATCCAGGCCTTGGCGTCTCAGGTACAGAAGGTCGCCTCAGGCGTGCTCTCGGCAACGTAAAACGGCGCTAGTTCCAAAACGCCAGCCATGCGGCCCGTCATTGTTCTCCGGTCTCCGTCTTGTTGGCATGCCGACATTGTAGGATCAGCGACAGCGGGCGCCAGTCGGCCGGTGGACTGCCGATCCTGGCCAGGAATTCCGGGGAGAATCGCCGAAAGCGGTTTTTTCTGCTTGCAACCGCGCTTGTCCTAACTATACTCCCAGACTTCTTGCCACGGCGAGGGGAGGCGCCTACCAGCCATGAGTAGCACCCAAGAGGCTCAGAGCGATGACCCGGCGCCGACGATCCAACTATCCCCGACGCAATAAGCCCCTCGTCGTAACGTCCCGCCGCCCCCGATTTCACCACGAGCGATTCCTTGAGTCGCTAGAGCCACGCACGATGTTGTCGGGCGTGTCGCTGAGCGGCGTGCCGAGCTGGGTCGAACAGGGGCCGGGCCCCGAAATCAACTCCGGATCGCAAGTCACGTTTCCGCAGACCAACGCGGTCAGCGGCGCCATACAGAGCATCGCTGTCGGCCCGGCCAAGGTAGTCGTTGGAACGGTAGATGGCGGCGTGTGGAGCACTACCACTCCACTTCTCGTCGCCAACGGCCTTCCCGTCTGGACGCCCCTTACCGACAAGCTGCCTTCACTGGCGATCGGCGCCGTCGCCTTTGATTCGACAGATGCATCGGGCAACACCTTCTATGCGGGCACAGGACTCTTCAGCAATGGCTTCGACAGCGGCGGTTCGGCCGTCGGCATCTATCGCACCACCGACGGCGGAAGCACCTGGACCGTCCTTGACGGATCGACGACCACTGGTCAGCAACTCGATGGACATCGTATCAAAGCACTGATTGCCGACGGCCAAACAATTCTCGCCGGCGCCATCGACGGAAACGGAATCAACGGCAGCCGCGATTACGTGAGCAATGGGGGCGGACTGTATCGCAGCACCGACGGCGGCGCGACATTCTTCAAAATCATCGGGGCCGGGGCGAACGATTTGCCCGCCGGAGCCGTGACGTCGCTGGTGCTCGACCCGAACAATGCGCAAACCGTGTATGCCGCCGTCTCGGGGAAAGGCGTGTTCCGCAGCAACAACCTCGGCGCCGCGGGAAGTTGGACTCCGGTGAATACGGGCTTGACCACGCTTGCCGCCACCACGACCGACATTGAGTTGACCGCGCAGAACATCGGAGCCGCCACGACTCTGTTTGCCGGCATCGAGAATGATACGACCAATAACGTGGAGGTATTCACATCTGGCAATAGCGGCGGAAATTGGACGCAACTTGCCGCCGTGCCCGCCTCCTTCCCGCAGCCCGGCTTGGGCGCTTTCGCGGAAAAACTCAATATCACCGCTGATCCGAGCGACGTGGGCGTGGTTTATATCGATGGCATGGGCGGCACAGGGGTTTTTCGCTACAACCCAGCGGGCGCAGGAAGCTGGGTGCAGATTGATCAAGGAGGCGCCCAAAACAATACGAATCCGCACGCCGACTCGCGCGATATGGCATTCGTCAATGGCTGGCTCTTGGAGGCCGACGACGGGGGCATTTTCGCCATGACGACGCCGACGAACGCGAGCACGAACGACTGGATATCGCTCAACAATAACCTGCGGACGTTCGAATTCTATTCGGTCGCCTACGATTCGACGAACAACGTCATCTTCGGCGGCACGCAAGACAATGGCTCGCCCAGCCAGGCGACTCCGAATGCCGCGGCGAATTGGACCGATCTCTCGGGCGGCGATGGGCAATCCCAAGCAGTCGATACGACGTCGCTGGGCGGCGGCAATGTTTACCGCTACTCGATGTCGGACAACTTCAAGTTCTTCAACCGCACCGAATTCGATAATACGAACGCTCAGGTCGGCGCCGTCACTCGCGTCGGCTTGCGCAGTTCGATCGGCGCCGCAAATCTAACTGGCTTGAACGCAGCCGATCAGACATTTGCCGCTTCGGGAGCATTCAGCCAGATACCATTCGCCCTCGACAGCCAAGACGCGACAAGAATGCTGATTGGCTTTAATGGAGTTTACGAAGACGCCGGCGCGGGCGTGGCCGGCGGCGGCGCCGCAGGCGACGTCATCACCGACATCACCAGCAATCTGACCGGCTTTTCGGGAACTGCGTCGGCTATAGCTTATGGCGGCCAGCGCGCCGGAACAGGCTATGCCAACGTTGCCTTCGTCGGCACGACTGCGGGCCAGCTCTACTTTCGCGGCGAAAGCGGTACCGCATTTACGCGCGTCGACGGGGGCGGCGCCGGACAACTCGGAGGTTCGGGCAAAATCTGGAGCGTCGCGGCTGATCCGCAGGACTGGCGACATGTATTTGTCGTCAAGGGCGGCCAACTCTTCGCCACGCAGGATATCACCAACCTCGCAGCGAGCCCCTTCCAAGTGATCGGCGGCGGCGCCGCCGATAATCTGCTCAATATCACCAGTCAACTTCGCAGCGTGACCGCGGTCGACGCGGGCGGGCAGATCGTGCCGCTGGTCAGCGGACAAGGGGGCCTGTTCCGTTCGCTCGAGCCCGGCCGATGGACGCAATACGGCCAGGGCCTGCCCGACGTCGTTGGCCGCGATGTGGTTTACGATTCGACCGACAATGTCGTGGTTCTGGGGACTTTCGGCCGCGGCGTTTGGACCATTCCGAGCGCTTCCAGTTCCTTGACCACGCCAGGGATTCTGCAGATCACGGGCGATCAGGATTATGCCGGCGAGAGCGACGTGTTCCGGTTGGAGCGAGACTCCAACAACCCCGCTTATGTCCATGTCTTTGTGAACGGCATTGAAGACTCCGCGTCTCCTTTCCTGCTTGGCGATATCCAGCAAATCAACGTCAATGGCCTGGGCGGCAACGACACGTTGGCGGTGGATGATTCTCATGGTCTGATCAACGTTCCCGGCGGCATTCACTATGACGGCGGCGCCGGCTTCAA
>JAICIG010000243.1 GCA_025924495.1 Pirellulales bacterium
CCTTCGAGCCATCGTCGATGACGATCGCCTCGTAATTGGGATAATTCAGCCGTCCCAGGGAAGACAGGCATTCGTCGAGCGTTTCACCGCCGTTGTAGCTGCATACGACGACCGAAACCTTGGGCCAGGAGCGATCCCGCAATTCATAGAGCGTCGCATTATAAGAATCTTGCACCGTTTGCAGCGCAGGTTTCGCACGCCGATCCGAGTCGGTGAGGCCAAACGACCAGCCATCGATGCGCTCGCCGAAAATCGTCCATTCGTCGGTCCAACTGTAAACGGCGGCGCCGCACAGGCCCTGCTCGAAAACGGCCTGCAATTGCCATCGCAGGAAGTCCGCCTGCTTTTGCGCGCCGTTGCGGCGACTGTCTAATCCCAATTCCGCCAGGAAAAGCGGCCGGTCGCCAGCGATTGTCTGAAGGCGAGCCAGGTACTTGCGGAAATCGACTTCTCGCTCCAAATAGATGTTGTAAGAAAGCACATCGAGAAACGAGAGGTTCAAGTGCTCGGTCGGCGGGTGATTCGCGTAGGTGACTAGCGCATCAGGCGCCTCTTCCTTGACGATTTCGTAGAGAGTTCGCAGGAACGCTTCGATGCGGGCGCGTCCGTACCAACGCACCATGAGCGGCGGAATCTCGTTGCCGATGCTGTACATCAGCATGGCAGGGTGGCCGGCCAAACGGCGAGCGTGCTGTCGAGTCCACTCGAACAAATCGCGAACTTCAGGTTCGTCGATCTGACAGTACCGAGGCCCCCAACAGATGTCTGGAATCAGATACAGCCCTGCATCGGCAGCGGCATCGGCGATGCGGTCTGATGGCGGGGCATAAAGCCGCACGGTGTTGATGCCGGCCTCGCGCATCTGCGCAAAGTCGTCCTTCAATTGGACGAATGGGGGAAACGGCTCCCCTTCGTCGTTGGCGCCAAAACTGCCGTAGGTAACGCCCCGCACCCAAAACCGCCGGCCGCCGACCGAAAGGAACTTTCCTTCGATCTTCGGCGGAGCCGTCGAAGGGTTGGGAGTCCGTTTTCTGGAAGCTGTCGCCCGCGCTCGAGCAGATTTGCCGCCCCGAAACAGGATGGTTGCCATTAATTCACACGAACAGTCATTGAGGCCGCGCCCTACGGGAAGGCATCTGAAGTACTTGTAACACTCCGAAGAAGATTCGTGACTTCGCAGCCCCTGCTCCGCCTGGGACGAGTTGGCCATCGTCCAAAGCGCGCCCGCCAAGCGCCTGAATTCATCGTTCCCGTGGAAAAACCTTGAGCCTTTCCGTGCCTTGTAAAGCCCCCAAAGGATTTGCCTGGCGCTGGCGGACGCCTGAAGAGCCTCCTGCCTTGCTCTGCAAATCCGCCGTCGGCGTCAGCCGATCCTTCTTCAACGCTGGCTTGAAAGGCCCAAGAAAGTTGAACGCGATTGTTCAGGCCCCACTTGAAAAAATGCGCCGCGCCCCCACAAGTCAGCAAATCGCCCGCCGGGACGCTGGGCCGCGCCGTCGCAAAAAGGACCATAAAGAGGTTTTTTTCCGCTGTCAACCTGATGCCCCAACCAGGGGCCGGCTGCGATTGTGCGGCGTCCCGTTGTGGCTCAATGGTCCGCCCTATCGGCGACCATCGTATGCAGCATGCGGATCTCGAGGACGAGCGGTTCGAGATTGGTGGCGACAGCCTGTAGCGTGTGTTTGCCAAACGCGACGCCCAAGAAGTTGCAACCGCGGCAAAAGCCGCCATCATGACGGCGCCGGCGACAAAGACGTGAATTCGCCTAGATTACGTCTCGTTGAACCTCGGCGCACTTGAGACGCCGACGATGCCGGTCGCGATGCGCACAATGCCGCTCTTGCTACTTGATCACAATCACGTGCCACTCGCCCGGGCCGTGAACCCCGGTGGTCAGCGTCAGTTCGATGTCGCCGGTCTTGCTGGGACCGGTGATCAACGTGCAATTGCTCGGCAAATTGTCGATGCCGTCGGCCTGGAGCGCGTCGAAGAAATCGAATAAGTCGGGCACGACTTGCGCGGCTTCGACAATCGCAATATGCACGGGCGGCAACAGGCTCGCCAATCGTTCCTGCCCTGGACGGCTGAGCACCGCCAACGTGCCGGTCTCGGCAATGGCCGAAGACACGCTCGATATGCCGATGTCGGCCAGAAACATTCGCTCGCGCTGCGCCGGCTGATCCAACTGCGACAGGCTCTGATAATCTAGTCGCGAGATGTTCTTAGAATGCAGCAGTTCCTCCAGTCCTAGCCGCTCTAACAGGTCGTGCCGCCAACAGAGCGCCGTGCGCGCAACATATCTGGCAAGCAGATCACCCAGAATCGACCGGACCTCGGCCGGATCATTCGCCGGATGAGCCCGCCCGCCTACAGCGTCGATTTCACGAATGAATCGCTCAATCGGGTCGCTCCCCGCGCCGTTGTAGCCGACTCGCTCGGGCAGATCGCCGCGGACATGAACACGGTGTGCGCGGCCGGCCGCGGCCGCATTTCGCACGCGGGCCAGAAACGTCTCGCGGCTCATACTTGTCCCTCGTCGCGCCACCAGTCGCGGAAGCGCTCAGGCGCCGGGGCGGGAAAGTCTCGCTTTTTCGTCCAGCCATGCAATTCGCCTGGCAATCGCTTTAACCAGCGGGAATTGGACCAGCGTCCGAGCGTGCGCGTGGCAAGCCATGTCGCTAGCCGGTAAAGCCGAGGGCGGCGCATCGACGCAGCCCAGAGGCGATACGCCAGCTTTTCCAACCGGCCCAACTGCCCCGGCTCATGATGCAGTTTTTCACGCAGCTGAATCAACATCTGGGGAATCGCAATCTTTACCGGGCAAGCCGCCTGACAGGCGCCGCACAAGCTGGAGGCATGCGGCAAATGCCGGTTGGCTGCCAGGCCGTCATACAGCGGCGTCAACACGGCGCCGATCGGTCTGGCATAGACGCCGCCGTAGGCGTGTCCGCCGACATTGCGATAAATCGGACAAGCGTTCAGGCAGGCGCCGCACCGGATGCAGAACAAGCTTTCGCGCAGCGGCGAACCTAAAATGCGTGAGCGACCATTATCCAGCAAGATCAGATGAAACTCGTCGGGACCGTCCAATTCGCCTGCTTGACGCGGACCAGTAATCAATGAGGTATAAACCGAAAGCTTCTGGCCAGTCGCGGCGCGGGCCAACACTTTCAGAAAAACGGGCAAGTCGGCGAGGCGCGGGATCACCTTTTCGATGCCCATGATGGCAATATGGATTCGCGGCAGCGAAGTCGTCAAACGGGCGTTGCCTTCGTTGGAGACAAGCACCACCGTGCCGGTTTCGGCAACGGCGAAATTGGCGCCGGTAATTCCGGCGTCTGCCGCAGCAAACGCCGAGCGCAACCGCCGCCGCGCATAGGCCGCCAATTGGACCGCATCTACCGGCAACTTTTCGCCGGCGTCGCCGCTGAGAATCTCGGCCACTTGCGGAATGCGCAAGTGCACGGCCGGCGCCACCAAATGTGAAGGGCGGTGGCCGGCGACCTGAATGATGTACTCGCCAAAATCCGTCTCGATCGTTTCGATCTGCTCGGCTTCGAGCGCGGCGTTGAGGTGGATCTCCTCGCTGGTCATCGACTTCGATTTAACGACCCGCCTGGCGCCGCGCGACTGCAGAATCTCTAACACCTGCCGGCAGGCCTCGACGCCGTCGTCTGCAAAGTGCACCTCGCCGCCGCGGCGGCGGATGCTTGCCTCGAGCGTTTCGAGGTGTTCGCCGAGATTGGCCAGCGCAGCGTCTTTGATCGCGCGCGCCCGTTCACGCAGCAAATCGGATTCATCCAGAGCGGCAAAAGCATCGCGATTGCGCTGGCCAAGCGTGTCGCCCAATTTGGACAGGGCCGACTGCAAATCGGGGTCGGCCATCGCGGCGGCCGAAGCGATCATGAATTCGTGATGTTCGTGGCGGGCGTAGTCGGAACTCATCAGGCGCTCATCAACTGCATTACAATGATCGCCAAAGGCGCCGCGCCTACGACCACGGCGAACACAACAATCCGTTGCGGCGGCGGCGTGCGCCGGCTTTTAACCACCACAGGCGTCAATAATAGGATGAACAACCCGATCACCGTCGAAGCGAACAACAGCAACGCCATCAACACGGCCCATGCCCCTTCGGTTTGACCTGCGGCCAGCCACCGGGCAAGCAAGAACCCGAGCTCACAAACCAGTGCGGTCAACACCATCAGCATCCAGCCAATCGTTAAGACCTCAGCACTGCGGCTTTCTCGTAGTGCCGCCCGCTCGACGCCCCGCCTGGATCGTTTCTTGATTGATTTCGCCATCGGCTTCTCCGCCAACACGAAGGCGTTCAACGAGCAAGCCTGCGCCGCAGCACTCACTTTACGTCATTCGCGGCGCAATCAAAAGCCCGGCGAATCGCAGAACCGCCGGGCATGATGTATCGAGAACGAGACCCCGTCGAAGTTCAGACGCCGTGGGTCACGACGACGATGTCGCCATTATGTCGGAATCGAACGGTGACGCGGAATCCGCAGCACCAGTCGTAGGTCACCACCGTCCGACCGAGTAACCCCTGGCCGGAGCACACCTGCGGGGCGTCAGTGCAGCAAGCGGGCAGGCAAACCGAGATGTCCACCGGGCAGCACGTACATGGATTGTTGACGGTCAAGATCGTCGGAATCGAGAGTTCGCAGCCGCAGCACAGCTTTGGGCCGTGGTGGCGATAGATAATGCACGGTTGCGGGCAACACGCAGCTGCCGGCGCCGGATAGGCCGGATTTACCTGCAGCGCCGAGCTAACCAGCGCAGCATTGGCAGCGCTCGCCGCTTCCAGGCTGGCGACCCTTGCCGCGCGCGCCGCTGCCAGGCGGCCAGCCGCCTCGACTTGTTCAATCGGCGCCGCGCCACACGCAAGCAATACGATCGCCGCGACCGCCAGCCAACTCGTATACAACTTTGCTGACATGGAGAACTCCTCGCAAGAACCTCAAAAGTGTCAAATCATGAGTAATTGATCTTATCAGCTTTCCGCCAGCGCACTCCAGCAGGCGTCAAACCGGCCGAAGGCTTGCATGCAGACTTAATAAAGATGGCATAGCGAGCATATTGTGCAAGCGCTGAGCCCTCTCGATAGGGCGCGAATTTCGCCAAACTCCTGGGAGATAACGGATTTAATGCAGCTGGCGGCAGTCTCGCCGCCCGCCATTGTTCTTCGCAAACTATGTGCTCGCAATCGTTTGCACCTCATGCCGGCCTGACCTAGAGTTCCAGTGGCGATCGTTGGCTCTCGCTGAGGGCCGGCGCGCCGCCCATTGCCTCTTGGCCTGTCTTTGCCTGTGCAGGCGGACGCCCGGATAGCAAGAAGCGAAGCAACGTTGAAGCGGACATCGCGGCCGGTCGGACGCGAGCCTGGGCGACTGCATTGAAGCGACTCTCTTGAAGACCGTGTCCACAGATCTCTTCTTACACGCCGTGGACCTCACCAACGTCGAGGCGACGCTGGCCAAAGTCCGCGCGGGCGGGGAAAGCTTTTCAGAATTTGTCGTCGACCAGTTGGAAGAGCTGGAGCGGCTGCGCGCCGTGCTGGAACAGCGCGAGCGCACGCTCAATGCGGACCGCCGCCGGCTGGACGCCGACCGCAACGAATTCAACGCCGAGCGTCAGAGCCTGGAAGAGCAACGCGTTTGTCTGCAGCGCGACGCTGAACAAATCGAAGAGCACTCGCAACGACTGGCCCGTTCGCAGGCCGAATTTGACGAAGCTCGAGCGCAATTCGCTCGTCTGCGTGAACAAGAGGCCGGCGAAACCGGTACTGCTTCGGCCGCTCTGCTCAGCCAACTGGAAAGCGTTGAACAGGAACGCGCGAGGTTGGAACAAGACTTAGCCGCATCCCGCGCGCAGATTGGTCGGCTGGCAGACGTGACGGCCGAACTCGCCGAGGTTCGCGCCGAACTGTTGCGTCAACCCGAGCGGCTCGCCGCCGAGGCCAATGCGCAGCTCGCCGCGCTCGAGAAGCAGATCGAAATTCTGCAAAATCAGCGGGGCGGCATGGAAGAGGAGCTGACCGCGGCGCGCAGCCAGATCCGCCGCCTGACGGATGCAACCATCGAGTTGGCCGAAGTCCGGGCGGAATTGGCCGAAGTTCGCGCGGAACTGTTGCGACAGCCCGAGCACACCGCGGCGGCGGCCGAAGCGGCCGCCCAGGACATGTGCCGACAGCTAGAACAACTCGAGCAGCAACGCGCCCAACTCGCGCAAGAGCTGGCCGAAGCACGCGGCCAGGTCAGCAAATTAGCCGACGCCAACGCGGAACTGGGCAAGCTCCGTACCGAGTTGGAAGAAGCGCGTCTGGAGCTGTTGCGCAAGCCCGATCGTTCCAATGACGAAGCCGACAGTGCGGCGGAAGAAATGTGCCATCAACTGGCCGACCTGGAACAGGAGCGCTCCGCTCTCGAACAGGAATTAACCGCCTCGCGAAATCAGATCAATCGACTGGTCGACGCCACCGCCGAACTGGCGCAGGTGCGCGGCGAGCTCGCGGCCGCGCGGGCCGACTTGCTTGAGCAGGCCGATCGCACGAGCGGCTCATCTGACGATCAGGCGCTAAGAGACCAGCTTCGCGAATTGCAGCATGATCGCGAGTTGTTGGAGGCGGAATTAGAGACGGTCCGGCGCCGCGTGGTGGAAATGGCGGAGGTGGCGACGGCTGAGAAACAGCGCACCACACAAGAACGCGCCGAATGGTCGAAGGAGTTCAAGCAATTGCGCAAGCTGCTCGAACTGCAAGTAAAAACGTCGGCCGCTCCGGTTGCCGAGCCTCCGCGAGAACCGGTATCGGCTGCCGCACCGGCAGGCGGGGATCCCATGCTGGAATCAGTCATGGCTCAGTTCGACATGCTGCAAAAAGACATCGCTCGACGCCGGACGGGCACGAAAAAACCGTCCAAATGATAACTTGAAAGAGGGCCTGATCAGAGGACGGAACAGAACATGCAAGCACATCCAATTCACCGTTGGCTCTTGCCGGCAGGCCTGGTGGGTCTGGCCGCGTTGAGCATCGGCAGCCGTTCCGGCAATTGGCTGCTGGCAATCCTCGGCGCCTTGGCCACGGGCGGAGCCCTCTGGCAGCTTTACCATTCGCGCACGCATCGCAAAGTTCTCGCGATTGCCGCTGACGGTGGCGATGACGCTGCCGAGGGCGACTCGCCCGCTGCCCCGCTCGCGTCCGGCGATTTGGGATCGCTCGTTGAAGACATGCTCAGCCGCCAGCGATATGCGCTCTTGCTGCGGAAACAACTCGTTTCCAATCTGACCGCGGAACAATTCGAACAGTCCCGCGAAGCCCTCGAGCAAAATATGGCGCTGGTCCCGGCAGGTAACGTGTCGTTGGCGCCGGCCGACAGAAAATCTGACGAAGAAGATGGGGCCGAGGATCAGGCCGCAACTCTGACGCGACACGTCGATGCTTTGTTCCTCGATCGCTATCCGGTCACGAACCGCCAGTATCGCGAGTTCGTGGCGGCCGGCGGTTACGAGCAGATGTCGATCTGGGATCCGCAAATCTGGACGGCCGTGTTCGATTTCGTCGATTCGACAGGAAATCCCGGGCCTCGATTCTGGAAGAACGGTCGATACCCGCGGGGA
Source organism: Pirellulales bacterium (assembly GCA_025924495.1). The sequence continues at coordinate 7,627 of JAICIG010000243.1, forward strand.
GAAGATGACTTTCCCGTCGTCGGCGTCTGCTGGTACGAAGCCAGCGCCTATGCACGTTGGGTGGGAAAACGCTTGCCGACCGAGGCCGAATGGGTCAAGGCGGGAAGCTGGCCCGTCCCGCTTTCAAACAACCGGCAATGGCAGCGCAAGTTTCCCTGGGGCGACACGATGGATCGCGAGCGCTGCAACCTGTGGGGATCAGGGCCGGGCAAAGTCGTGGCAGTCGGCGAATTCTCCTCGGGCGTCAGCGTCGGCGGGGTGTACCAGTTGATTGGCAACGTGTGGGAATGGACCACCGGGAACTTCGGCGGACCGGACTGTCCTGTGCGAGATCTGACGCTGCCGGTGCCGATGAAGAGCATCCGAGGCGGAGCCTTCGACACGTACTTCGAGAACCAGGCCACCTGCCATTTTCAAAGCGGCGAGAACCCGCTGGCGCGCAAGCACAACATCGGTTTTCGCTGCGCGTTAAGTCTGTGCGATGTCGCTTCGCCCGAACCTCGCGATGAAGTCGACGCGGCGCCTAACGAAGGTGAAGAGGCCGAGATCAATTCGGCCGAAGGAGTGCATGTATGATCAAAGAAGGCGCTATGCCAATGGACTCGTATCGGCTGGCCCAGTACGCTGTCCAGGTACCGTGCTATATCTGCGGCGTCGACAATACGTACGACGCCGAACTCTGCCGCCAATGCTTTGCGCCAATGGCGCTGGCCCATCAGGCCCAGACGCAAAAAATCAGTCCGCGGATGGTGGCGGCGGTCGGCGCCAGCAGTGTAGGCAAGACGGTCTATCTCGGCATGCTGATGGACATGCTCTCGCGCCAGCCCGATCGGCTGCAAATGCTGGCTCGCGGCGCGTTTTCGATCAGTTTGCAGCAGGCCACCGCCACGGCGCTGGCCAAGGGCGAATTCCCCCATAAAACGCCCACCGAGCCCGACCGTTGGAACTGGGTGCACGCGCAACTGCGGATCACCGGGCACAAACACCCGCTGGAACTGATCATGCCCGACATGGCCGGCGAGGCGCTCTTGGAGGAAGTCGACCATCCGCACACCTACGACGTCATTCATCCGCTGTTGTCGAAGTGTTTTGGCGTGCTGATTCTGGTCGACACCGTCAAGCTGCAAAGCGGCTCGCTCGACCAGGATTACTTCACGATGAAATTGCTCAGCTATCTGGCCGAACTCGACGAAAACCCGAAGCGCGGCTGGACAAATCGGCCGATCGGCTTCGTGCTGACTAAGGCGGATGAATGCGAAGAATGCTTCACGGATCCCGCGGCATTCGCGCAATCGCGAGCGCCCGGGCTGTGGCGACAGTGCCAAGAACGGTTTCGCAACTATCGATTTTTTGCCGTGGGCGTGGCGGGCGGCTGCGCGTACCGCAACTCGCGAGAAGGCAGAGTTCGCGTGCCGCTCAGGATCGAGCCGCGCGGCCTCATCGAACCGTTCGAATGGTTGGTGAAGCAAGGCTGATGGCGCGGCAGGCGAGCGCTTAACGCCGGTTTCGACGTGCGTCTTGCCGATCTTTTACTCGCACAAGGCTTCGAGCGTGCTCATCGAACAAGCGATTTTCACTTCGACACAGTCGATCCGGCTCGACGGGTACCAGATCGCCGCATGCAGTCGCGGCATCGACGCCGCCGACCTGCGCGAACTGGCCGTCTGGGGGCCATCACACGATTCGCTGTTGGAAACTGGCGACGATGCGGTCAGCATTAATTTCCATCCGTTGCCCAGCGGCGCCTTCTGCATTTCCAAGACGACGCCCGCCGGCAGCGAATACAGCGGCCGTTCCGGCGCCAAGATATATACGCAGTGCTTCATAACGCCGCGCAGCGTGCTGGCGCGATTCGCAAACAACCCCTTTGCCGTACTGAATGCGGCCTTCGCTCAAGGCTCGCTGAAAGTGCATGATCCTTTGCCGGAGCAGCTCGAGCCATTCCGACTGGCCGGCAAAACGGCCGCGGTCGACCGATCATTGTTGGGCCAGTTGTTGGGCGAGCCCGGCCCCGCGTGGCTGGGCGCGATTGTCCACGCCGCCTTAACGAGCACCTCGCTGGCGCTGGCCGCCGGCGCGAATATCATCCGCCTGGTCTCGGGCTTGATCAACTGCTTACCGCCCGAGTGCCGCACCGAGTTCTCATTTTCCACTGGTTTGAAGCACTCGCCGCGGCGCCCCTTTCGCATCCACAACCTGGGGAACGATACCGGCGAGCAACGAAGGATGTTGCGGCAGCAACAGACGACTGTGCTGGAGCTTTGCGGCAAGCCGCCTCAACAATTTATTCCGGCCGAAGGTTGGAGCGCCTTCGTCGCCGGATGCCTTGCCTCAGGTAAGACCGATTTTTTAGCGCAGGAATTGTCCAAACCACGCCCCGGACTCGCCTTGCCCGACTTGCAGCAGTTGGGCAACGATTTGCTCAAGAATCTGGCTGCTCGTGAGCCGGCGCGCAATATCAATGCCGACCCGCCGGGCGCGCAGCCAATCTCCGTTGGCGCGCCGGCGAGCGAAGCCGCCGGACAAGCAGACGATCCACCGCCCGTCGCGCCCAAAGCAGCCGCAGCGGCGGAAGACCAGCGGCGGGCAGACGCCGCCCACCGCCGTTTTCAGCGGGCTGCCCAGGCGCTCGCCCAACAAGCGCCAAGCGACGAGTTGGAACCTGATCCAGCACAGGTTCTTGGCTCGCACTGCCCGGCGGCCCTCGAACAGCTCGAACGACTTGATGATACGGTGTTCGAAGCGATCGCCGGAAAGCCCGGCGCCCTCGACCAGCTGCGGAAGCTATGGCCTGAGGTGCTGGCCAAGCTCGGTCCCGATCTGATCGAAGAATCTCGCGAACAGTATGTCCGACACGCGCTGCGCGTCTGGAGAGATTGCCTCGAAGGAGACCAGATCCGCAATCCCGCCCTGGCTGTGGCCGCCATGGACGTGGTCTGCCTGCTGTTCAACGAATGATCGCGGCGTCCGAGCCGCCCGCTTTCATCCGTTGCGCTTCAGCATCTCGCGAAATTGGCCGAACAGATAATTGCTGTCATGCGGACCGGCCGACGCTTCGGGATGGTACTGGACGCTGAACGCGGGCAGAAGGCGATGGCGAATTCCTTCGATCGTACCGTCGTTCAAATTGCGGTGCGTAATTTCGAGATCAGGCGGTAGCGACGCTTCATCGACCGCAAAACCATGATTCTGCGAAGTGATTTCCACATCGCCGGTCAAATGGTTCATCACGGGTTGGTTAGCGCCGCGATGGCCGAATTTCAGCTTGAACGTCTTCGCCCCGCAGGCGAGCGACAAGAGCTGATGACCGAGACAGATGCCGAACACCGGCGCCTTGCCTAGCACGCCGCGGATGGTTTCCGCGGCGTAGGTCAGCGGTTCGGGATCGCCGGGACCATTGGAAAGGAACACGCCGTCGGGCTGTTGATCTAGTACTTGTTCCGCCGTAGCAGTACCGGGCAGGATGGTGACTCGGCAGCCCAGCGAACGCAAGTGCCGAGCGATGTTCCATTTCATTCCATAGTCGAGCGCCACCACATGGGGCAACTGCGCATCGCGGCTGGCATCGACGGCCGACTGGGGGGCCAGGGTCGTCCATGGACTCAGTTCGGTTTGCCAAACCCGCGCTTCCGCCGGGACAACTTCTCTCACTAGATCGCGGCCGACCAATCCCGGACTCTTTTGAGCCTTGGCTACCAGGCTTGCATCGTCCAGATCGATAGTTGAAAGCACCCCCTTCATCGCGCCACGAGTGCGAATTCGCCTGACGAGGGCTCGGGTATCGATTCCGGCCAGCCCCATCACGCCGGCGGCCGCCAGATATTCGTGCAGCCCGCCCGACGCGCGGAAATTGCTGACCTGGCGGCTCAATTCGCGCACAACGAATGCCGACAAGCGAGGCCGATCGCTTTCAACGTCCTCGCTATTGATGCCGTAGTTGCCAATCTCCGGACAAGTCATCGTGACGATCTGTCCGCAGTAGCTCGGATCCGTGATGATTTCCTGGTAACCCGTCATCGACGTGTTGAAACAAACTTCGCCGTCGACTTCGCCGGCGGCGCCAAACGACGAGCCCGTGTAAACGGTTCCGTCTTCCAAGGCAAGCTTTGCAGGTTGCGGCATGTGGTGGTGCGTGGGAATTGAGGGGGCGTTTCGAGAAACCTGGCTGAGTCGGTTTATGCCGATGGCAACGAATGCAAGACCGCGCGGTAGGCGCAAGACAAGCATGCTAAAGTAATTGCGATTCGGACCCGATACGTCTCTAACGGCTGTGGGTCTCCGGGCAAAGCAAAGC
>JAICIG010000244.1 GCA_025924495.1 Pirellulales bacterium
GGGCGCCGCGGTCTGTCATGCGACCCGGCAGATAAAGCACTTCAAGTATTCGCTCTCCAGGCAACTTGCGCTGACCGGATGATCGGGGGCCGCGCCGCGCTGCTCGAGCACCTGAATATCGCGACCGGTGCGCTGGGCCACGTCGGCCAGCATGTGCAAGAAGTCCTCGCGCGTAACGTGGCCAGAACAACTGCACGTCACAAGGATGCCATCCGGCTCGAGCAATTCGGCGGCGAGCCGGTTGAGATGATGGTAGGCGCGCAGGGCTTCTTCGACGGCCTGGCGGTTTCGCGCAAATTTTGGCGGATCGAGCACGATACCGCCGAATCGTCGGTTCTCGGTCGCAAAGCTTTCCAGGACCTTAAAACCGTCACCCACGTCAAATCGCACATTGGACAGGCCATTGAGTTCGGCATTGGCCTTGGCGAGCGCCACCGCTTTGGGGCTGGAGTCGATCCCCAAGATTTCCATCGCGCCGCCTAGCGCTGCAGAGCACAATGCAAATCCACCCGAGTAACAGAATAGGTCAAGCACCTTGCGGCCGCGGAAGTAAGCGGTCGCCGCTCGGCGGTTGTCGCGCTGGTCGAGAAAAAAACCTGTCTTCTGGCCCGCGCCAAGATCGACGCCATACCGCAAGCCGTGCTCAACGATGAACACCGGCCCCTCAGGCGCTTCACCCCACACAACCGAGTCTGCCAGGGAGAGCCGTTCCAAGCGGACCATCTCGCGGTCCGTCCGCACGATCATTCCGCGCGGGCGGACCAACTCCGCCAGTTGCGGGACGATCTCGCCTAATCGCTGCGCGATGGCTAAAGCTGTGACCTGCAGGACAAGGTATTCGCCGTAGCGATCGACGACGAGTCCACTCAAGCCGTCCGCTTCACTGTAAATTAGTCGCACCGCGCCCGCCGGTTCGTCAGCGTACAACTGCCGACGCCAGCTCACGGCAGTTTCCAGCTTGTGGCGCCAGAAGGTCTCGTCGAGCGGTTGCCGCTCATTCCAGGTATAGAGCCGAACGCGAATGCGGCTTTGGCCGTTGTAAATCCCACGTGCCAGCCACTGAGCGCGATCTGTGTACAAATCCACAATGGCGCCGTCGACGGGCGAGCCATCGATCCGATAGATGGCGCTATCGAGCACCCAGGGATGCCGGCCCAAAAAGGGACGCGCTTTGCGAGGTTTGAGAAAGATTCGAGCCATCGAGACGAGCCGTGTGGAAATCGCAGAATCAGGCCAGCGGGGCATTGTAGGGAAACGCGCAGATGGCAGGTAGTGGTGCGGGTTGGGGGCGGTTGAAGCCAGGAATTCTTGATCGGCGGTTGGGGATCCGGCGAAAAAGACTGAATTGCGGCGCAGCAGGCGCCGATAATGAGCCCGCCATTTCAGCTCTGCCGCATCGTCGTGAATCCTTCGATGACCGCGGCACATGGCCGTGTTCTGCGGCCGCCAATCGAACTCTCGGATGAGGAATAACGCAATGTCCGGAATCCAAGGCCTGGGCAGTCCCGCGGGCAGTTACGCGGCTTCGCTCATTTCCCAGTTGTCCGCGCCACAGAGCGACGGCGACGAAGTCCAACTCCAGCCCGGCGCCGCCCTGTCGCCCAGCCAGTTAGACCAGTTGCGCCGCAAATTGCAACAAGACATTGAGCAGTCGTTTCAACAGGCCAACCAGGGGAAATCGCTCAGCGACATTGGCCAGACGTTGCGGCAGAAGGTCTCCGACACTTTGGCCAAGTACGGCTTTTCCGAGTCGGATCGGGACTCGGTGTTGGGCCAACTAGATCAGCTATTCGGCAGCAACGCCTCGCGGAACCAGGTGCGCCAGCAGGCGCAGCAGTTATTGCAGGGCGTCGTTGACAACTTGCAAGGCGGCTCGAGCGCCAGCGCGCCGGCGTCGGCCGGCGGCGCGCCGACCATCGGCCAAAGCCTGGACTTGACAGGCTGAAGCCGCATTGGTCGATCCGCAATTTTTCATAGCGGCGCTGCTGTCGGCCGGGTAAACTCGGTAACACGCGCACGCCAAAGACGGCAAGATCGAGGTCGTCCTAGGGGCGCTGAAAACATGCGGAACACGACCGCGGCAATCGGCAAGATCCGGGTTAGGGCCATAGCGGTGGGCATCGTCGTTAATTGCGGCAATTGCGGGGCAAGCTTTCAGGCGAAAGAAGCGGACGCCGGCAAGAAAGGCCGCTGCCCGACCTGCCGCAACGTCATACAGGTTCCCGGCGCGGCTTCCTCTGCTCGCGGCGTCGCGCTGCAAGCCGCCCCGGTCGCCCAAGGCGCCGCCGTGCCGGCTGCCGCCAAGGCGCCGACCTCTCGGGCTGCGAGTGCCGCCGCGATGGCCTCTTCAGATTCCCCATCGTCGACGCCACAAAAAATCGCCGTAGCCCGCGCCATTCCGGCCGGGGCCTCATCCAAGCCAGTCGCTATGGCCCTGCCGGTCGCGGCGCCGCGCGCACCAGCGTCGGCAATCGCGCCCGCTTCGCCGCAAGCCCTGCTAAACGCCTTTCAAGGTTCCATTGAACCGGCGCCAGTGCATTTCGGTTATCGGCTGGGCATCGTCCTGGTGCTATTCGTCATGATGCTGCTGCCGGTATGTTACGCCGGGTTGATCTTTGCGGTCGTCGGCATCGTCGGCCTGCATTCGGTGTATAGCACTGGCATGCTAAGCGCGGCGGGAGGCGGGCGTTCGGCAACCGGAGCGCTGTTGCTTTATCTGGCGCCCTTGGCTGCCGGCGCCATTCTCGTGTTCTTCATGATCAAACCTTTCTTTGCCAGACCGGCGAAGCGGCAGCAGCCGCGATCGCTCGACCGCCGCGGCGAACCGCTGCTGTTCGCTTTCGTCGAGCGGGTCTGCGACGTCGTTGGCGCCCCGTACCCAACCAGGATCGACGTCGATTGCGAGGTGAATGCCTCGGCCAGCTTCCGTCGCGGTCTGTGGAGCCTGTTTAGCGACGACCTGGTTTTAACAATCGGCCTGCCGCTGGCTGCGGGGTTCAATCTGCGGCAGTTTGCCGGCGTATTGGCCCATGAGTTTGGCCACTTCAGCCAAGGGACCGGCATGCGGTTGAGCTACCTGATCCGCAGGATCAGCTTCTGGTTCACGCGCGTCGTGTATGAGCGGGACGCTTGGGATGAACAGTTAATCGTCTTATCGAATGAACTGGACCTGCGGCTAGGCTTTATCGTCTATCTGGCGCGAGGCTGTATTTGGCTGACGCGTAAGATCCTCTGGTTGCTGATGATGCTGGGGCATCTGGTCAGCGGCTTCTTGCTGCGGCAGATGGAATTCGATGCCGACCGTTACGAGGCACGGCTCGCGGGCAGCGAAGCTTTCGCCGGCACGGTCCGGCAACTAGCGCTGTTGAGCATCGCCACACGCGGCGCCTACGCCGACCTGGCCGAGTACCGGCGCGAGGGGCGCTTGGGCGATGACTTACCGCGGCTGATCGCGGCCAATGTCGGCCAGATTCCCCAACAACTGCGAGGGCAGATCGATAAGCTAATCGCCGAGAGGAAGGCAGGGATCTTTGACACGCATCCCTGCGACGCCGACCGGATCGAATTCGCTCGCCGGCTGCAGGCCCCGGGAATCTTTCACGTCGAGTTGCCGGCGACGTTGTTATTCAGCGATTTTTCCGCCTTGTGCAAAACGGCGACCTTTGACTTCTATCGCCAGGAATTCGGCAAGAATTTCAAACTGACCGATATGCACCCGGTCGAACACTTGCTGGCTCGTCAGGAAAAAACTCAGGAAGAAGTCAAATCGCTCCCGCGTTATTTCCAGGGCGTTTTCAACGTGCTGCGTCCTATCCGCCTGCCGGGAATTTTGCCGAACGAAGCAGCCGACCCGCGGCAGACGTTGGCGCAATTGAAGCAAGCGCGCGAGCAATTGCTGCTGGCTGTGCCCGCCTATGCGGCCGCCTTCGCCGCCTACGATAAGGCCGACACGCAAAAGCTCGAAGCCGATCAGGCCGATGCGATGCTTAATGCTCGGTTGAAAGTAAAGCCCGACGACTTCAGCCAGCCGATGGTCAACGCCCGGCTGGTGTTGCAACTGCGCCAAGGAGCGATGTATCGGCTGCAACAACTTTCGCCGCAACTCGATCCATTGGAGCGGTGGGCTGAGCAACGACTGCTTGCCGCCCTTGTCTTGCTGCAGTTGCCCAAAGTCGCCGGGCGCATTCCAGCGGCTGGCGAACGGCTCGAGGAATGCCAGCGGATTCTTCCGGCATGCTCGCTGGCGGCGGCGCAGATCAGCTCTTACTTGGAGCTTCGCAATCAGTTGGCGGTATTCATGGCTCTGGCCTCTCGTCTTCATGGCCAGCAGGAGAATGCCACCTTGATGGGGATGCTCGAAAGGAGCTTGAGCCACATCATCCGATCAGTTCGAGACATGCAGCACGAATTGGCGATGGCCCGCTATCCTTTCGGTCATGCCAAGGCCGATCCGACGCTGGCGGAGTATCTGGTCTCGGAACAGTTTGATGACCGCGACTGGAACGCGGTGCTCGGCGCGGCGAACGAACTGGTCGAAGGCTTTCCACGGTTGTATGTGCGAATGCTTGGCAGGCTGGTGGCGCTGGCCGAGGAAATCGAAGCGGCCTTCGGCCTGCCCCAATTGCCCGAACCGCCGCCGAAGCCGGAACCGTCGACCGAACCGTGACGCGCGCTCGGCCGAGCGCCTTGCCGCAGCAAGGCTCAACGGGCTTCAAGCGTGTTCAAGAATCGCACCACGGCCTCGCGCCATTCGTCCGGGCGCGCAACGGATAGGTTCTCGTGCCCCGCTCCTGAGAGCAACTTCCAGGTCTTCTCGCCTTGCAATCCGTCGAAGACCTCGCGAGCTTCCGCCGGAGCGACGCGAATATCGCGAGCGCCGTGTAAGAACAACGTGGGACAGTCGACCGCGGCTGCATAATCAACCGGGTTGTGCGCAAAGCCGGAATAACCGTGTTGAATGCCGCCCCAAAACACCAACAGTTCAGCGACGGGAAAAGTCGGCAAGCCCGCGGCCTTGAAACGATTCTTGGTGGTAGCCAGCAGTCGATCGAACGGACATTCCAGAATCAAGGCCTGCGGGCGCACCTGCAATTCCGCTACGGCTCGCAGAATGGCGGCGCCGCCCATCGAACGCCCATAAAGCAAGATTGGCAAACCGGGCCATTGTCGCTCCGCAAAGGCGCACGCCGCGGCCACATCGTCGGCTTCGCGATAACCAATCGTTGTGGCCTGACCGTCGGAGCCGCCGCTGCCGCGAAAATCAACCAACAGCGCGTCGTAGCCCAATTCATGAAGGGACTGCGCGGCGGGCAGCATGCTGGCCTTGCTATTGGTAAACCCGTGAAACAACAGGCATAGCCCCTTGGGCGTTGCATCAGCGCCGGGAACGTGCCAAGCCTCGCAACGTATGCCATCGCTGCTATCAAAGCGATGCACGGTGAATGGCAACTGCAGGTCGTCAGGAGTTTTGGTATTGCGCGGCTTAGGAATCTCGACGCCGCAGATTGCCGCTTTGGTCTTTTGCCAGAGCGTCATCTTCTCGGGCGGCGGCGGTCGAATGCCTGTTTGGACAAAGTGGGTCATCGACCAGGCATGCCGATAGGCCAGCACGTTCAAGCCCGTACAAGCAACGATTAGCGCCGCGGCAACCAGCCGTCTCGTTCGTGAACGTGGCCAGCAGAACGTCGCCTTCGATTTCACAGAGTCCAAGGTCGCTGTCTCCAATTTCACTGCCGCTCGCCTCCCTTGCCCACGGCGTCAGCTCCGATTTGATCCGCCGTTCGCGGAAGAGGCCCTGATGAGAAATTGCTAATCAACCTTGGATATTGGCAATTCCGTGCATCATTGGCGTGTCGCCCGGTGTGGGCCAGAACTTATCGAGTTATAGCTCGCTTGTCCGAATTTGAACTTGTACTTCTTCCCAGGACAACGGCACGCGCGGCACGGGCGACGGAGCTTCTTCGGCGGGCCCGGCGCGATTGCGGCGGCGGCTGGCTGCCTCAACCTCGTGCTCCAAAGCCGCCAGCCAATTGGGAACATCGAGTCCCGATCCACACGGCGAATCGGTAAACTCGACGAGTTCCTGTTCCAACAGGTCAAACGAATGACCCGGTTCGCCGCACCGCGCCTCTTCGACGGCCGGTTTGACCAGCCCCTTGACGCGATCGATGGCCAGGGTGCGAACGAAGCGCTCGCCCAAGCGATCGGCGATGGTCGGCAGCCGTACGCCGTATTGCTTGGTCAACTCGGCGAGCCGCTTGAGATGCCAATCCGCCACCTGGCTGGTCCGCTCGGCGACATTGCGGCGCCACAACTCTGCGGCAGCCACGCGCCCGCGGCGGACGAGAATCTCGTGCGTCAGCACGACCGGCTTGATGTGCCAAACGACGCGCTCGTAGCTGGCTTTAAGGCGGAGAAAATCGAGCAGGACGTACAGCAACTCGCCCCGATCGGACTGCGTGGTCGTGCTATTGAAGTCCTTGAATTCGGCGTAGTTTTCCACGATCGCTTCGATGACGATCGTCAACTTTTCCACTGCCGCCGCCATAGGGATCTCGCAATCGAGTTCCCTCAGCAAGCGAAATTCACGCTCCGGGTCGTCTTCGTCGCGTCTGGCTTGCAACCAGGCGGCGACTCCCTGATGCAGGATGCCGCGCAGGTTGCCGACATTGAGGAATCTCGGCGTGAACAGGTCGTGCCCGTAGCGCTCGATGAATTCCACCAGCGCTTGCCAACGATCGTTGTCGGCCACTTTCTCCATTACCGACAAGCGCAGCGAGCGGCTGTGGTCGAGCCAACGTTTGAGCAGCGACTCAGTTAATGCTTTCAGGCAGTCGATCAATTCGCCATCGGAGGCCGAGTCGCCCTTCGCATCGACCGGATCGTCGGCAGGTTCGTCGCCCGCGGCCCCGACCAGTGCGCGGACAATGGCCCGGTACCCGACTTCAAATAGATGATCGAACTCGGTTACGGCGCCCTCTTGCGCCGGACGGTGCTGTTCCATCGCCTGCGCGGTGGCGATGGTTTGACAAGTCTCGGCCAGCAAACCGAGCCTCGGCAAGCCGCGGAGGAAGGTCAGCAATAGTTGTTGGAGCGTGCGTGCGCCGACGATTTGCCCGGGTGCGCCGTGCCGTGCCAGCGGAATGTACAGAATCGGTTCTCGCTTGAGCGAGGCCAGCATATCGGGGACGAGCAATCGCACCAGGCTCGCGTCGCCGCGGAACATGGCGCGCAACACGCCGACGGCCTGCTGTTCCCAATCGGCGAGATCCTCGCTGCCATCCAGATCCTCGCCGGCGCCCAGCAGCCAGCGGGCGGAACTCGACGTTTCCACGCAGGCGTCGATGATGTCCGCCAGCAACGATTCTTTAATGAGCCGGCGGCGATCGTATTCGACCAGCGATTCCTGTGATCCAGAGATCGCTGCCACGCGAAAGCCATGCACATTGCGGAGCAACTCAAATAATCCATGGCGATTGCTGACGGCGCGCTGAAACCACGCCTTCAGCGTTTCATCGCGGCCGGCGGGCGCCAATTGCCGCGGGAACGCCGCGGCGATCTTCCACAACCGGGCGACGGTCGACAGGAAAGCCAACCGCCGGCCCAGACGCGTCGCTTCGAATTCCAGCTCGAATTCGGTCGAGGGGCCCTGTCCTTCGAGCATATCGGCCTCATGGCCGTCACGCGTGCTGTCACGATAGGTCACTTCGTCGTAGGCGGCGCCGAACAGATTCTGTTCGTCCTCTCCTTCCTCGTCCGCATCGAGCGAGAACTCCGGGTCGCCTGCCGCGTTGGAACGTCCCGCTACAAGATCGCACCGCGGCACGTCCCAGTACTCCTCGGCGTTAGCCTCGAGGTAATCGAAGAACCGGGCAATTAGCTTCCAACACTGTTCGGGTTCGGGCGCTTCGGCCGGTTGATTTTCGGCGGCATCACGCAGAGCCGAGACCCAGCGGACCGCCAGATCGTGAAACGAGTATTCGCCGTCGGCGAGCGGCACGTGCTCCGCCTGGCCGATCCACTGAATCAGCAGTCCGCGCGCGGCGATGTAGTCCTTCTGCTCGAGCAGAGCATCGACGACCAGGGCATAAGCTTTGGGAGAGTTGAACCGTTCGACGTGCTTGCGCCAAAAACCGATGTCGCCAGCCGCCGTGCCCGCCTCATGCCAGGCCCTCAGCGCGTGGGCCACGTGGGAGGCCGAATCCACCGCCACGCGTCCTGAGACGTGAGCCACGCCAGCGACTTCCAGCGTGGCGAAGCGATCCCACCACTGCGCCAGCTTCTTCAAGCCCGCCGCAGTATTGGCCGCAAGGTCTTGGGCGCCATGCGCCGCGGCTTCCGCTTGCAAGCGGGCATATAAGCCAAAGATCTGCGACATTAACTGAATCAACACGTCGACCCGATGATCGCGGACGCTGTTCTCAATGGCGGGGAACAAGCTGAATTGCCCCTGAAAGCCGAGAATATTCCAGGGATCGACGAGTGCGCCGCATTCGATTGCACGATGCAAAAGATCGTCGATTTCGGGCAGCATGCGGCCGGCATGTTCCAATTCGTTGCGATCAACGTAATGATGTCCGGCCGTCAATCGGCCGTTAATCTCGCAGAGCATTCGAGCGGAAGCGACAGGCACAATCCGCGCTTGCCGGCTGCTCGCTTCCGCGTAGCCCATTCGCGCAAAAACCTGGGCCAAGTGCACGTGCTGCAGCTGCACGGCTCGTAATCGGGCCAGCCGCTGGTTCAAATGTTGCCGCGCGCCGCCGAAGGGCTGGCGGAGCATAGCGGCCTCGGCGCGCAGGCGTTCGCCGTGAGCGCCCTGCACGCTGCTCAATAGTCGTACATAGAAGGCATCACGATATGCGGCGATCTTCGGCACCAGAACAGCTAGCGTGGTTGCCGAATCGTGCGTCTCAGGGCCGCGGCCGCTGATTCCCGATGCCATGAGGATGGTGCCGGCCAACACGGCGGCCGCTTCGAACAAGACTTCCTCAGCCGGCAATTCACCCGGCGTCAGCGTGCGTTCGACGAGAGCGTCGAGAGAAACCTCCTGCAGCACGAAGCGCCGATACCTGCCGCGCGAATCGATCTGATGCGGGTCCCACTGGCCGAATTGATAATTGGGCCGCTTGTTGACCGGATGATCGAAATCGTAGGCCCGCGGGTCGAGCGCGAGTTCATCGAGCAAGTCGAGATCAAAGTAGGCCGACTCCAGCACGTCGCCATCGCACCGTGATAAGATTCTAAGGGCCGCTTCGATCAAATCATGGTAGCGGCCGACGGCCACGCCGGCGCCTGACAAGCAGAGCGGAATCGGCCGCACCCACTCGTGCGCGTAGGGTTCAATTCGCTGCGATGTGCGCAACACCGCCACCGGTCGATGGCCGATGAAGTCGTTGAGTTGCTCGAGCGCCGCCGGGACGATTCGTCCCGTTTCTTCCCACGGCGGGCCTTGTGCCAATACGGCTTCGCAGGCCTTGGCGATGAAAAAAGGGCGCAGCAGGGAGGCTTCGGATTGGTGGTAAAGCAGATCTCGGTGGTGCTTTGGGTACGCCGGCAGCAGGTTGTCGAAAACCAGACACAAGAGTGCTTCCGCCTGCTCGACGTGCTGGAAGGCCGAGTGGGCCGCGCCGCGCAAGCATTCCAGACGCGCCCGCAGCAACCCTGCCAGAATTCGCGATGCATGTGCGCGGCCGCATGGTTCGGCCTCTATTAACCCAAAGACAGTATTGATGTTGCGCTGAAAGCGAGGGTCGGGTTTGCCTGCGGAAAAATTCAGATAGCCCAGCATCTCTTCGAGTGCTGCCTGAATTTCCGGTCCCAGATTCCGCACATCCATCGGGCAAAGACTCCGCGACCCCGCAGAACGCTGGCTGCCGCCTGCAGATTTCTTGTTTTCCCGTATCGGGTTCTGGTTATGATAGAAATGTAAGTCTTGGTCCGCTATCCGCCGCGAGGAGATTCATGTCACGAACCGCAGTGGCACTGGCCGCGTTTTCGATTCTGGTGGGGGGGGCGCCTGCTCGAGCGCAAAGCGTTCGCGGCGGCGTAATTCCGAGTCAGATGGCGCGGCAACAAGGCTTGGAGCGCGCTTGGGTCGCTCAGGTCGAGATCGACCGCGCACGCGGCAGGGTGGCCCATATCACCTTACACGACGGCTTGCTGCTCGTGCAAACCGACCAAGCCGCGCTGCATGTGCTCGACGCGGAAACGCGCCGCACGCTGTGGGTGGCGCATGTCGGCCGTCCAGGCGCTCCCACGACGCCTCCCGTCGCGAGCGACAAGTTTGTCGCTTCGACGACCGGCCCAAATTTATATCTTTTCGAGCGTCACTCCGGCCGAGTGCTGTGGGAACGGCATCTAGCGAGCGTCCCCTCGGCGGGTCCCGCCTTAAGCGACGTTCGCGTCTATGTGCCGATGGTAAATGGCGTCGTTGCAACGTACCGTTTGCCGCGACCGCACGCCGAAGAAACGCCGTTGGAGGCGCAGTTCAAAGATTCGGCGCTCAATTACCGCGGCAAGGGCATGGCGGACTCGGCGCCCGTGGTTACTCCCAACGGCGTAATCTGGGGCACGGCGGCCGGCAACATTTACTCTTGCACGCCGGATCAGATGTTGGCCTTGTGGCGATTCAAGGCGCACGATGCCATCAGCGCGCCGCTCTTCTACCGCCCGCCGATGATCTTTGCCGCCTCGCGAGACGGATACATCTATGCCCTGCGTGAGACTCGCGGAGATTCTCGCTGGCAGTTTTCCACGGGTAATCCAGTCGCCGAGAGGCCAGTGGTGATCGGCGACGCCCTGTTCGCGATCCCTGAAACGGGCGGCATGTTCCGCATCAACGCCGATACCGGCGAACAGGAATGGTATTCTCCCGGCGTCTTCAAATTCGTTTCCGCCAGCCCCACACGACTGTACGCCGTTGATTCCACGGGTCGGTTGCTGATTCTCAATGCGCGCACGGGGGCCCGCTTGGGTTCGCTAGCGACAGAGCATCTGCCGCTGAAAGTTTTTAATGCGGAGACCGACCGGATTTATCTGGGAACCACGGCGGGCATGATCCAATGCCTGCACGAGCCGGAGTTGGCCAAGCCCTTCATGCACGGTTTGCCTGCCCCCGCGCCTGAAGATGCCAAGCAGGCGGTAGAAGGCGCTGAGGACAAAGGCGATAAGGCGGAGATGCCGGCCGAAGATCCGAACGATCCATTCGGCGCGGCCGCGCCCGGAAAAGACGGCGATGCCGAAATGCCGGCCGACGACAAAGACGCGCCGGCGGAAGAAATGGCCGACGAAGACAAAGACCAGTAGCATTAATGCGGCGCTGCAGGGTAGGGCTGCTGATCGCTTGGATCTGTCTCTTGCCCATGGTCCCGGCGCCTCTTCTGGCCGCATACTGCTGTGGCTATATTAGCGCGTCGCTGAAGTGCGCTGCCACCGAGCGCCTGCCTTCGCTACGGCTGCTCTACACGGCGTCGGGCGTGCAAGTCGCGAGTTTGTAGCCGGGCGATCTTTGGCTGAGACGAAGCTTCGATCGGACGAAAGAACTTTTCATTTTGATACGCGAGTGTGACCAGCGAGATGGAATCTCCCCGGATCGAACGAGCCTTAATTAGCCTAAGCGATAAGTCGGGTCTGGCCGCTTTGGCCCGCGGATTATCGGCGGCGGGAATCGAACTCTACAGCACCGGGGGAACGCGTCGTTTCCTTGAAAGCGAAGGCTTTGCCGTGCAGGATGTCGCCGCCTACACAGGCTTTCCCGAGATGATGGACGGTCGGGTGAAAACGCTGCACCCCAAAGTGCACGGCGGCATTCTCTGTCGTCGCGATCATCCGCAAGATATGGCCGCGCTCAAGACGCATGGCATTGCCAGCTTCGAGTTGGTGGTCGTCAACCTCTACCCCTTTGCCGCTA
>JAICIG010000245.1 GCA_025924495.1 Pirellulales bacterium
CATTGTTCTGCAAGGGCCCGAGCTTGGGATCGAGCGTCGGTTTCGCGCCGCCGCCCACCTGATCTCCTGCTGTCTGATTGATAAAGCCGCTGGCCGTGCCAACGTTGCCAATGAAGTTGTGGCCGAGGCTATTGAAGGCGCCGCTCACGTCAGGGTTCTGGTTGGCTGTGTTCCGCGCCAAAACCGTGTTTTGGCTGGTGACGGCGCCGCCAGCAACGTAGACGCCGCCACCAACACCCGAACCGGCGCCGCCCGACGCGCCGCCGTGGAGCGCGAGGCCGCCTAGCCCGCCGCTGGCCCCGTTGTCGACAATCGTGTCTTCCGAAAGAGTGAGTTGCCCGGCCAGATTGAAGAGGGCGCCGCCAATGCCCGCTCCGCCTCCCCCGCCGCCCGCACGATTATTGATCGTATTTCCGCCCGCTCCGGCATATTGCCCTCCAACTCCCCCTGTCTCGGAAGTTGGCGGATTGCGGAGGACGTTAGTGGCAAGCCCGCCTGCTCCGCCGCCTCCGCCGCCAAAACCGCCGGCGCCGCCATTCGCGGGCGGACTTCCATAACCGCCACCGCCCCCGCCGCCGCCGAACTGACCCGCGGCGCCATCCGTCGTCGTTCCTCCAGCGCCGCCGTTCGGCCCGCCGCCGGCGCCGCCCACGTTGATCGCAGAACTCTCGGTTCGTCCGCCATTGCCTCCGATGGCCTGATTGCCCACCAGAGTGCTATTGGCGAGGGTAAGATTGGCTTGATTGAAGATGGCAGCTCCCATGCCGGCTCCTCCCCCGCCGCCGCCGCCCGACGCGGGATCGGAACCGCTGCCATCCTGTCCTGTCGCGCCTTGCGCGATGTTGCTCGCGAAGGTGCTGCCCGAGATGGTCGCCGGGGCATTACTGAACAATCCGCCGCCGAACTGAGCGGTATTACTCGAGATTGAAGTTTGGGAAATGGTCAGCGTGCCGCTGGTGGGATTCGTTACGATGCCGCCCCCCAGATCGCCCGCCGTGTTGCCGTCGATCGTGCTTCCGCTAATGGTTAGCGCCCCGGTGTCGGCGATTCCGCCGCCATCGCCGTCGGCGAAATTGTCGCTGATCGTGCTGCCTGTGATTGTCGCCCCCGTTGCATTGATGACTGCAAGCCCGCCGCCAAAGCCGGCGCCGCCCTTCAGCGCCGAGTTGCCGGTGATAGAGCTGTTCGTGATCGAAAGCGAACCGGCCGCATAGATGCCGCCGCCATCCCGGGCGGAATTGCCCGAGATGGTTGCGCCGTTCAGCGTGAGGCTCGAGCCGCTCGTGCTGTAGATCGCGCCCCCGTCGCTATGGGCGATGCTGTCGGTGATGGAGCTATTAGCAAGGGTCAACGTCCCCGCATTAAGAATGGCGCCGCCGGCCAGGCCGTCATTCAGCGATTCGCCGCCGGTAATCGTGACGCCGATGAGGTGCAAGTGACCGCTCGCCAGAATATCAAACGCGCGGTAGCCGAGCGCCTTGACATCAATGATCGTCTGCCCGACGCCTTGACCGACGATGGTGAGGTCTTCATTTTGCACAATGAGATCGCCGAAAGCGCCGCTGGGCGTCGGATCGCCAGGCGTATGCGTTAAATCGTATTCGCCTGCCAACAGATCGATCTCGTTCGTGCCGCCTTGAGCATTGAACATCTTCACGGCATCGCGCAGCGTAATGTTCTGCGTTACGGTCGAGCCCGAGACGGTGACGTTGTCATCGCCAAAGTCCGGAATGACGAGCGGACTGTGGATGAACTCGACGGCGCCGATATCGACATGCGAGCCGGACGGTCGTGCAAAACCGCGCTGATCGGTCGCCGGAGCGTTGTTATCGTCGCCCGCATCGATCGCGGGGCTGCCCGACTGCAGGGCCATCGTCAGGCTCGCGCCGCCGTTATCCTGCAATGAACTAAGCTTGGGATCGATCAGATTGCTGTCACTGCCTACCTGATCGCTGTTCACTCCGTTCGTCAGGCCACTCGAGCCGGAACCGTCGCCGATTAGATTATGTCCCTGGGATGTCGCGGCGCCGGAAATATCGGAAGCAATCTGGCTGGTGAGTGTATTCTTGGCAACGATGTCGTTGTGCAAATCCAGAATTCCGGCGGCAGCAACGATGCCGCCCCCGGAGTTGGCGGCCGAATTAGCGGTGATCGTGCTGCTTGCGATGGTGACCAGGGCGCTGTTGTACACGGCGCCGCCGTCGCTACCGTGGTTTCCGACCAAAGTGCAGTTGGTAAGGTCCATCCGGTTGGCGCCTTCCTCTTCATCGAGCGCTCCGCCCAGCCTAGTCGCAAAATTGCCGGAGAAGGTAGAACCGGTGATGGTCGTCGTCGAAGCGGTGTTGCCGTCGATGGCGCCGCCATTCGCGCTGGAGCTGTTCTGCACAAACGAGTCGTCGACGACGGTCAGGTTGGTGTCATTCTCGATGGCTCCGCCGCCGAGAGTGGCGCTGTTGCCGCTAAAGCTCGAGCTGACAACGGTCGCCGAGCCCTGGTTGTTGATTGCGCCGCCATAGGTCGCCTGGTTGTTATTGAAGGCGCTGGCCTGGATGAGAGCCGACCCGATGATCAGTAAACCGCCGCCGAGATCTGCACTGTTTCCGGAGAATGTCGAACCATTGATTGCCGTCTGCCCGGTCAGGCTGTCGATGCCGCCGCCCCCTTTGTTCGCCCGATTGGACGCAAAGGTCGAGTGGTTGATGGTTTCATTGCCTTGGTTGTAAATGCCGCCCCCGCTGTCCGCCTTGTTTCCGCTGAGGTTCACGTCGTCCAGGACGAGGGTTCCCGCATTGTAAATGCCGCCGCCGAACGTGTCGGATGATTGGCCGCTCGGCGTACCGTGCGATGCATTGCCCCCTTGGATTGTCAGATCTTCGAGATGCAAGTTGCCGCCCGACATGACTTGGAAAGCCCGGTCGCCGAGATTCGAAGCGTCGATGAATGTCTGGCCGGCTCCGGCGCCGATGATCGTCAGGTTGGGATCGGTGACGAGCAGGTTGCCGACGGTGCCGTCGTCGGTCTGGCCTTGGCCGACAATGTCGGTCAGGCTGTACGTGCCCGGGCCGAGCAGAATGACGTCCGCCCCTTCATTCGTTCCGTTCTGACGGGCCAGGAAGTTGGCGCTATTGACCGCGTCGCGCAGCGTGACCAGGTTCTGAGTGGCGGAAGAGTCGTCCTGAGTCGTGGTGACCTTGAGCGAAGGCTGGAAATTGGCGCCGATCGTAAAGTCGGGCATCTGCACCGACTTGTTCAGAAGGTCGAATGTCTGATCGTAGGCCGTAATCGCCGGCAGGTTCGCCAGATTGAAGTTCTGCTGATAGAGCGGAC
This sequence comes from Pirellulales bacterium, assembly GCA_025924495.1. Next base: position 3,328 of record JAICIG010000245.1, read on the forward strand.
CCGCCGTAACGGGCAAGCCGAGGGCGTCCTGAATCGCTGCTGGCACGCCGTTTAACAACGCGGTGATCTGGCCAACCGTGAGCTTGGCGTTCATGCTGACGTCGAGATCGATCTTGTTATGGAATTGCAGATCGAAGTTCCAGTAGGGAGTCACATGGATCGGCGTCCCATCGAACTTGATCTGCAGGGCGTCGCCAGGATTGAACGTGATTTGACCCACCTGAGATGACGAAACGCCGTTGAGGACCACATCCACCGGATGATCGAAGACATACGTGATCGTGCTGACGGGCGTGGCATTCACCGACTGATGGGCGTATATCGTCGGCCCCATGGTGAAACTCAGCGGCGTCAAGTCAACGGTGGCCGGCCCGACCGAGAACTCCATCGTGGTAAAGGCGGGCGGCAGATTCAGCGCAGCGGCCGCCAGCACGCCCATCTGCAGTTGCATGTTGGCCAACTGCGTGGAATTTCCGTCAGTGGTGCTCGCCGAAAGATTTCCGCTGCCGTCGGTCTGGCTAGCGCTAAGTTGCACCACCGGCACAGTCTGGCTGGCGCTGCCTAGTTGAAAACTGACCGAGCCGCCGTTGCCCCCGCCATTCTCGTCGCCCGAGCCTCCCTGGCGTTTGCCCGTACCTGTATTTTCGCCATCGTTTTGTTCGAGGGCGACGCTCATGGTTTCCCTGGCGCCGAGCGGATTATTGGCCGTCGAGACGGTAGCGTTGATGCTCACCGGCGGCGCCTCGCTGACCTGAACTCCTACCGTGCCGTTGAACGTCTGCGGTTGCCCTAGCACGTTGAGCGACTGGTCGTTATTGCGATTGATGGAGAACAGCTCTTGATTGATGCCTCCATTCAGAGGAAAGCTGTTGGAATAACTCTCTCCGAATCCGGCAGCGCTGACATCGAGACTGCCCCCCAATTGAACGTCGGCATCGGCGTAAGCTCCGAACGAGGGCGATTGCGTCGACAGCGTACCGTTGCTTAACGCGACGCCCGTGTTGACGCTGACGTTGCCGATCTGGGTTGGATCGGTGAAATTCTGCGTCAAGTTGCCGTTGTACGCCGCGCTGACAGATCCCGAATTGACGAAGTAGCCGAGATTGAGGCCGGCCGTGCCGTTGAGATCGACCGATGCCTGCACGCCCGTAGTAACGCCCAGCGGCTGGACGAAGCCGCCGATGGTCTGCGTCCCCGTGTCGAAGTTCTGGGCGCCGAGAAAATAAGTGCCGCTCGACACGGCGGCATTGCCCGAACCAAATTGGCTGTGATTTGTGACGTCGAAGCTGGTCGAATAAGTCGTCAGCAGCGCCCTGGCCTCCAAGTGCTCAAAGCCGCGGCGGCGAACGCGGCCGTGAAGTCGCCGGCGTTGGCTGCGGGAAAGGGGCTGAAGACGAGCACGCAGATTCGGCAACCAGGAACGACTTAACATGCGACTACCCAGCCTTTCTTAGGTTCGGAACCTCCCGGCAAAGCGCCTTACCAAGTACTTGTGCGCGCTCTTTCATGTTTTTTCGGATAGAGCGCGGCGAGGACGAGTCGGCGGTCAGATGTCGCATGCAAGGGGCGGCTGGCGTGCAGGAAGGAGATGGCGCCCGTGCTGCACATGCACGAGCAGAGAAAGCCAGCCATCTGCCGACGGCGGATTCCGCCGGATGGCGTTAGCGATGCGCGAGTGGATGCGCGTCGTACCTTTGGCGTTGGTCGGGCTTACAACTCGCGGCAAATGCGGAAGCCGCAATGATACATTGAGCTGGCAGGACCGAAGGATCCGCGGTTGGTGTAAGGCGCCGGGGCCTCCTGAAACGATCCGCCTCGCAACAGTTTCGCCCCCGCCGACTGCATAGGTCCGTTCGGATCGCTCACCTCGCCTTGGGGAAATGAATTGAGATGCCAGTCCGCGCACCATTCGACGACGTTGCCGTTGGTGTCGAACAGTCCCCAGGCGTTCGGCAGTTTTTGGCCGACGGGATGCGAATGCCCTTCTGAATTACGGTTGGACCACTCGCGGTCGTCGCCCCCCTCCCAGTCATCGCCCCAAGCAAACATGGCCATGCTTCCCACGCGCGCGGCCCATTCCCATTCGGCCTCGGTCGGCAGGCGATACTTCCTCTTCTCTCGCTCGCTCAACCAGGCGCAAAACCGCTCCGCATCATGCCAGGTGACGCCTGCGACCGGATGGTCATCTCCGGCTGCCATGGCTGGATTGCGCCAGTTCAGGCCCGGCGCTTCTTTAAAAGTTCCGATATCAATGATGCCGCGTCCCTCCTGTTCGAGCGCGCTTTTATGCCCCGTCGCTTCGGCGAACTGGCGAAATTGCGCGAGGGTGACTTCGTGCGAAGCCAGAAAATAGGGCTTGGTGATGGTCACGTGATAGCCAGAGCGCATCTCGAATTTGCCTGGCGGAATCAGGGCTAGCGTCATGCCCGACGAGTTTTTGAGGGTGACCGGAACGCCGCGAAAGCGGGCCCAACGCTCTTGATGTCGCTTGGCCTCATCGGCATCGAACGGCGCGCCAAGCAAGTTGGGCGGCTGCCGGCGAATATGAAGCACCTGCTTGTCTCCGCGTCGTAGCGTAAACTCGTCAGCATCGAGCGCCAAGTCCTGGTCGGCATCGCCAAGCGCTACATCGTAGCTTCCGCTCCGCAGGCGGATCTCCTTATTCGCCTTTAGGTCGACGAGCGTAATCAACTTGCCGTCCTGCTCGACGCGCACTTTTACTTCGTCGTCGTCGCTTTTGATCTCCAGGGTGCCGCGGTCCGTCTGGACATAAACAACGCCCGCGAAGACGAGCGCCAGAAAGCTTCCCAGAAGACCTCGCATCCATTGCTTGCGCGCCGGGGGCGCAGCGCTGTTCGGAAGTCCGGTCGACGAATAAGATGGCGCCGCAGAGTCCAACAAACGGGCCAGATTTGCTCCCGAGGCAAACGGCTGCAAGGCGATCGCCAGCTCGTCGGCGCTAGCAAAGCGATCGGCCGGATTCTTTGCCAACAGCTTTCGCACGAGCTGGTCAAGGCCGGAGGGCAGCTTGGAACAGACGCTCATCAACGAGGGCGCCGCAGTGCTGGCATGCGCCTTCAGCTTCTGCAGACGCGACTGCCCCGGCGAGGCGAATGGCGGCTTGCCTGCCAGTAACTCGTAGAGCGTGCAACCTAGACTGTACAGGTCGGCCCGTTGATCAACCTGATGGGCGTTGTCCGCCTGCTCGGGAGCCATGTAATCCAGCGAGCCTATCACCAGGTCGGCCGAACTGGCGCTTTCGACGCCGCTTTCCTGTTCGCGCAGCAGCGCCAAACCAAGGTCGGCTATTTTTACGACGCCGCACGCAGGCTGGTCGGGAGCTAACGTCAGCAGTAGATTCGACGGCTTAAGGTCGCGATGCACCAGACCGCGCATGTGGGCGCACTGTAGCCCAACGGCCGCCTGGCGCACGACCTCGCAGGCTTCGGCTACATCCAATCGGCCGCGCTGTTTGACCAGTCGCGCGAGATCGATGCCTTCCACATATTCCATGACCAGGAAGGGAGCGCCGTCAACCTCGCCTGCGTCGGTGGCCAACACGACATTCGGATGATTCAATTTGCCGATGGCTTTCAATTCGCGCTCGAAGCGAGCCAATGATCCGGCATCGCCCAGACGCGACGGCGCGAGCACCTTGATCGCTACCACCTTATCAAGGCGGTTATGTACCGCACGATACACCGTGCCCATGCCGCCGCGGCCAATCAACTCGAGCAACGAATACTCGCCCCAGCGCAGCGGCAGCTCGCGAGCTGCGTGCACTGTCATCCGCAGCTTCTGCGTATCTCCGAAGATCGTGCCCGAATCCGATTCGAGAGCGGCCATCTCGTCGATCAGAGAAACTTCGTCGGGCCGGTCAAGATCGCGCACGCGGCGCAGCTCATCCAATAAATCGTCGGCCGCGAAGGATAGGCTGGCGAGGGATGACTGGCAACCGCTGCAAGTCTCCAGGTGTTCGGCCAGTTCTTCGATTCTGCTGCTGGCAGTCTCGCCTCGCTGAAAGCAGGCTAATTCGTCGTGCGAGGGGCAGCTTGCAATCGCGGCAGGACCGGTCATCGACGATTCCTTAAACAGCAGGCTATTTGATCAATTCGCCAAACTCTTCTCGCAGCCGGCCCAACAAGCGGGCCTTCGCGATGTACACCGCATTGACGCTGATGCCCAGGTCGGCGGCGATATCGGCCGGCGCCTGCCCGTCGACGACCGAGCGCCAAAACGCCTCCCAAGTCCGATTCTCAACTCCATCTCGCAGCATTTGCAAAGCGCGCCGCAAGACTTCCTGCCGTTCGTCCGCTGGCAAAACCGCGCTGGCCTCGCTTGCCCCATCATCCTGCCACAGAGCCGTCTCCATGAGTCGTTCCTGCGCCTCGCTGCCGCCGGCCGCGACAGGTCGCTGCTTCAGCAGACGCCAATGTGCGAGGATCTGCCGGCTGGTGATGCCGTATAGCCAACCTCGAAACGACGTTTGACCTTTCTCGCGGCGAAAACGAGCGACATTTCCCGCCAGCGCGCGAAACACCTCCTGGGCCACGTCGGCGGCGTCTTCGTGCTTCAACCCGCTGCGCTGGCACCATTTACGCACAAGCGGATAGTAAAGTCTGACCAGTCGCTTCCAGGCGTCGGGATCTTCAGCCTTTAGCCGGTCCAGCAAACTGGACGACATCGAAGCCGCCGACATGGCGCTAACGGCACTATTAAGATCTTGTCCAGGATCTTTCATGACATAGAAAATTGTACTCTGTGGCTTATCCGCCGTGCCAGGGAGGCTGCAGGGGGGACGCGCCAACGCTTCTTCTTCATCTTTGCGGCGTATGAGGAGCTGTTTCCGCCTCAGCAGCGTGCTACCAGGGAATTCACTGGCCAGACCAGCCGATGCCCTGCCGAGGCTGGTTGAATCCCGCCTCTTGCCGAGATCTCTCGACTCGTGAAAGACGGCGCACAAGAACCTGTCAGGGCTTGTCGCCAGAACTTCCCAGCTCCTTGAGCAGCGAAACCGCGTTGCCGCCGCGCTGCCAAAGACCGCAGAAGGACTACTAAGAAAGGTCCGCGCCCGATGCCAATGAAGCGCCCCAAACGCAATTTGAAGTCGCGCAAGCGCCTGCATTCGTCTACTCCGACCAGGCGTCGGGGCAAATTCCGCCGGCCGGATATCGAATCGTTGGAAGAGCGGCGCGTGCTGGCGTTGTTTTGGGTCGCCCCCGCCGCTGCTTTTGACGACCCGGCGAACCCGGGCAATCCTCAAGCGGGCGATTTGGTCACCTGGCCGGCTCAAGGCCAGTTCGCGCAGCGCTATGGGGGGGGCGTCTTAGGGCCGGTTTTCGGCACTAGCGCCTTTACGAGTATCCAAACGGCGATCAATGCGGCGCACGACGGCGATACGATTGAGGTCGATCCCGGGATTTATCTTGAACACCTGACCATCTCTAAGTCGTTGACGTTGGAAGGGGCAGATGCGAACACCACAACGATTAATGGCGCCGGCTCAGATGGCTTGACGATCGGCCCCTCTTGTTTGGCGACCCTACGGCGATTCACCATGACCGGTTGCAACAACGCCATCGTTATGGGCGATGATTCAACCGCCTTTATCGCCGACGACGTGATCGCGAATAACCAGGCTAGCGGCGTCACGGACGCAATCGACACGGCCTTTCACAACGTCAACTTGAACGTCAGCCAGAGCACGATTTCCGGCAACGGCTCGGGCATCGACATTTCGGGGTTTTCGAGCTTCGTGGTGGCGGCAAGCAAGATCAGCGGCAACACGCAATTTGGCATTAAAGCCAATCATGGGCTAAACCATCCCATGATCGACAACAGTACAATTACCGACAATGGCGGCATTGGCATCATGCTGTCGGGCTCCGACTACTCGATCAACGACTGCACCATCGCCGGGAACGAGCTCACGGGCATTTACTCCTCGTCGGCAGTGCTCTCGGTCACGGGTTCCACGATTGCGGACAACGGTCAATCTGGGGCCACTTCCGGGGGCGGCATTTTCTCTTCGTCCGGAGAGGTGACGGTCAAGCTCAGTACGATTGCAGGCAATCGAGCCAGCGATGCCGGCGGCGGCATTTATTCGGCATCGGGGTCTCTGGCAGTGGTCGACAGCACGATTGCGAACAACTCTGCAGGCACGAGTGGCGGCGGAATTTACTTTGCGAGCGGCTCGTTGCAATTGCTCGATAACACGATTTCCGGGAATTCCACGACCGTTGGCGGCGGCGTCTACGCCGTCAATGCCAATGCTGCGATCGGCAACACGATCGTGGCGGGCAACACGGTCAGCGGTAACGGCGCAAACGATCCGGATGTTTTCTTGAGCAATGCCTCGACGATCTCCGATCACGATCTGATTGGCATCGTCGGCGATGCTCTAGGCTTTACTGACAGCAACGGCGCCCCAATCAGTGGCAATCTTGTCGGCACAGCCGGCAGCCCGGTCAATGCGATGCTAGCCCCCTTGGCTAATAACGGCGGCTCCACGCAGACAATGGTTCCTCTGCCCGGCAGCCCCGCATTGGGCTCGGGCGACGCAGCGCCGACGTTGTTCGCACTGCCAAGCACCGACCAACGCCGTTTGCCGCGGATCGCTGGCGGCGCTGTCGACATCGGCGCCATGCAGAGCCAGAGCGGCCGACAGATCGATCTGGTAACTGATCCCGGCGATGGCGTCGGCGCGACCCTGCGCAACGTGATTGCCGCGGCAAATCCCGGCGACATCATTGAATTAGCCTTGCCCAGCGGCACAACGCAAATCGCCCTTACGCAAGGGCAGATCGAAATCAACAAGAATCTCACGATCCTAGGTCCCGGCGCCAGCTTGCTCACGATCGAACAGACCACCGCGTCCGTCGGCCCCATTTTTCAGGTTGACGCCTCCGACGCCAATAACAACCGGGTCAATGTCTCCCTATCAGGAATGACATTCACGGCAAACCAGAACAGCGTCTCCGGCAATTCAGGGATTGCTGCGTTTGACAATGCGGGCAACCTCTCGCTTGATGGCGTCGTCTTCTCGGACAACGCATTCGGAGCTTTCTACAACTTTCCTACTGGCACAGCAACGATCACCAGCAGCGCTTTCCTGGACAACGCCCACACCGGCGCCATTGATAACTACGGGGCCGTTTCGGTTGCAGACTCAGTGCTTTTCAACAACGCGGCTAGCAAGGGCGGCGGCATCTACAACCAAGGCGCCACGACCGCGACACATTGTTTCATTTCAGACAACACCGGCAGTGACGATCTCGGCGGCGGCGGCATTTACAACGTCTCCAACGCAACAATCACGATCGTCGATAGCCTGATCTCAGCCAATCGGGAGACGTTGGACGGTCCGGGCGGCGGCATCGCCAATTACGGCAGACTGACGCTTGAGGGGAGCACCCTTTCAGAAAACTTTGCACAGGCGGGAAATGGCGGCGGTCTCTACAACGATTTCTCCGGCAATGCCACGGTGACCGAGAGTACGATTTCGCATAACACGGCGAATGGCTCCGGCGGCGGCATCGAAAATAACGGCGTGCTTGTGGTGAGTGGCTCTACGATTTCCGGGAATTCGGCGCACAACGCCTATCTCCCGGGCAACGGCGGCGGCATTGAAAACACTGACGTGCTCGTCGCGAACGACTGCACGATTTCGGGCAACTCGGCTGACGGCGGCGGCGGCATCGATGGTTGGAGCGGCGGCAGTCTCTCGCTGCTCGCCAATACCATTGTCGCCGGTAATCACGCGGCCACTAGCGATCCGGACGTGGCGGGTGACTTTTCGAGCCAATACGGCTATTCGTATGCCGGTCCCTCCGATCATGACCTGATCGGCATTGTCGGCGATGCCACCGGCTTTACAACGAGCGGCCCTTACGCGAGCCTCATCGGAACGGCGGACCACCCGCTTGATCCCAAGCTGGGACCACTGACCGACAACGGCGGCCCCTCGCTCACCATGGCGCTACTGCCCGGCAGCCCCGCCATCGACGCGGGAGACGACTCGCCCCCGTCAGACGCTGCCGGACAACCCCTGCCGTTTGCCGTGCCCGCGACCGACGACCGAAGATTGCCCCGGATTGTCAACGGCACGGTTGATATCGGGGCGTTTGAGCTGAGCCGCATTACGGCGAGCATGAGCGGAAACTACACGATCAAGCTCGTGCCGGGCGCCTCGCCGGACCAAACGCAAACGGAAATCCTCGACCCGAGCAATCATGTCGTTTTTAGCTCGCCGGTCAGCGTCATCCCTTCGTTGATTTTTGCTAACAGCACCGGTCAGACGGTGAACGTGACGGTCGATTACACCGCGGGAGATCCGTTGCCCTCAGGCGGCTTATCGTACGTTGGCGGCGGCAACGATGGGCTATCGGTGATGGGCTACAACGTCGATACAGTTGCAGATCGGCGGAGTGAAGCCCGCGGCGGCAAGCTGCAAGTCGGCAGCGGCGCGGCGATCACTTATTCGGGCATTTCGTCA
>JAICIG010000246.1 GCA_025924495.1 Pirellulales bacterium
ATCGGCGACCATGACCATGGCGAGGCTCCTTCCTCGGCTGGAGAGATGTCAATGATCTGGTCGTTGTGAGGAGTCTCGCCATTTTTCCCAATATCACTTCTCGCCGCCTGCACTCAAAAAACGCGCAACACCAAAAAGCGCCAGCGAGGGCGAACGGCCTCGAAGGGTCGCCTACCGGCGACTGCCCTCCCTCGCTAGCGCTTCGGGTTAGTGTCAGCGCACTCCATCGGGCTAGCGCGAGGGCTAGTGAATAATCCGGGCGAGGCGATTCGCGGTCTCCCAAGATGGTCAACTTCGGCGGGTCATCTTGGCCAAGTATGGGGTAGGATGACGGAAAAACGTGCAAGGGTCTCGCCCAGAGCCAAGATGGCCAGCTTGGATGGGGCATCTTGGCCAAGTTGGCCAGATCCGGCAAACGTAAAGGCAATGATCAGCATGGCTGGCCGAGGTCCCAAGATGCCCAGCTCAGACCAGCCAAGTTGGCCAACTTGGGGCAACGCCAGCAAGAAAAACCTGCCCGGGGCTCCCACGCGGCCCAAGATGGCCAACTTCGGAGGGTCATCTTGGCCACAGGTTCGGCCAAAGTGCCGTGTAAGCGGCCCAAGGTGGTCAACTTCGCTGGGTCATCTTGGCATACCGCCGCCGTGCATGACGCCTCCCTGCAAAACCCTACCTACCGCCTGCCCCCCTGCCTCATAGAATAAACGCATGGCCCAACTCGATTTGATTGCTACTTCCGCCGTCGGCCTCGAGGCGGTTGTGGCCCGGGAGCTCAAGGCGCTGGGCTATGAAAGCAAGACGCTGCAAACGGGCCGGATCTTGTTCCAAGGCGACGAGACGGCCCTGTGCCGAGCCAATCTCTGGCTGCGAGCGGCCGATCGCGTGCTCCTGCGGCTCGGCGCCTTCGAGGCGGGCGATTTCGGGCAGCTCTTCGACCAGACCTATGCCCTGCCCTGGGAGGAGTGGCTCGGCGCCGATGCAGCTTTTCCGGTCAATGGCCGCTCGGTCAAGTCGCAACTGTCGAGTGTGCCCGCCTGCCAGAAGATCGTCAAGAAGGCGATCGTCGAAAAGCTGAAGGCGGTCTATGGAGGCGCCTGGCTGCCGGAAACCGGCCCGCAGTACACGGTCGAAGTCGCCTTGCTCAATGACCAGGCGACGCTGACCCTCGATACCAGCGGCGCCGGGTTGCACAAACGCGGCTATCGTACTTTGGTCGGCGAGGCGCAGCTCAAAGAAACCATGGCCGCGGCGCTGGTGCTGCTGAGTTTCTGGCGGCCCGAGCGGCAACTGATCGACCCCTTCTGCGGATCGGGCACGATCCCGATCGAAGCGGCCTTGATTGGCCGTAACATGGCGCCTGGATTGAATCGCACGTTCGCGGCGGAAAGTTGGCCGAATATCTCGCCCGAATTATGGCGGAACGCGCGGCAGGAAGCCCGCGACTTGGCGCTGCCCGACTTGCCGCTGCGGATCATCGGCACCGACAAGAGCGAAGAAGCCCTGAGTCTGGCACGCTACCATGCCGAGCAGGCGGGCGTGAGCGAGCAGATCCATTTCCAACAGCGGGACTTCCTGGATCTGACCAGCAAGAAGGAATATGGCTGCGTGATCTGCAATCCGCCCTACGGCGAGCGGCTGGGAGATCACGGCGAGTTGGAAGATCTCTACCGCGCCATGCCAACCGTTCTGCGCCGACTCAAAACCTGGTCGCATTACATCCTGACTGCCTATCCAGATTTCGAGGCATTGGTCGGCCGCAAAGCCGATCGCCGCCGCAAACTCTACAACGCGCGCATCGAGTGCACCTACTACCAGTTTTACGGACCCAAACCGGGGACATATCTGGCGCCCGATGCGGTACAGCCTAGAGACGAAGAAGAGCACGGAGCGGAAGAAGTCCTGGCGAGCGGGGGGCGTCAGCCCCCTGATTTGATTCCCGATCACGGCATGCAAAATACCGAAGTGGCCGTGCAGCAACATGCGGCGAAGCCGCGCTCGGCCACCGCACGCCCCGCGTTCGGAGGTCTCTCGGCAAAGTCGCGAGAGCAGGGAGAATTGTTCGGGCGAAGGTTGACGACCAGGGCGAAACACTTGCGGCGCTGGCCAAAGCGCGGCATCACCTGTTACCGGCTGTACGATCGGGACATTCCCGAAGTTCCCTTAGCCGTCGACCGCTATGAAGATTGCCTGCATATGGCCGAATACGAACGTCCGCACGATCGGTCGCCTGGCGAGCATGCCGATTGGCTCGATCTGATGGCGCGCACCGCGGCCAAAGTGCTCGACATCTCGCCGGCGAACGTATTCATGAAACGCCGCGAGCGGCAGCGCGGCACATCGCAATATGAACGATTCGCCGAAGCCGGCCGCACGCTTGACGTTTCCGAAGGCGGTTTGAAATTCCGCGTCAACCTCTCCGACTATCTTGACACCGGGCTGTTTCTCGACCACCGCATCACGCGATCCATGGTCCGGGACATTGCCGGCGGTAAGCGGTTCTTGAACCTGTTCGGCTACACCGGCTCGTTTACGGTCTACGCCGCGGCCGGAGAAGCGGCCACGACCACGACGGTCGATCTCTCGAATACCTATCTCCAATGGGCCCAGGACAACCTGCATCTCAACGGTTTGCTCAGCCGCCGACACCGCTTCGTACGCGACGACGCTTTGAGCTTTTTAAAATTCCATCCATCCGGCGCCGCCTACGATCTCGCGGTGGTCGATCCGCCGACCTTCTCCAACAGCAAAAAGACCGACGACGTCTGGGACATCCAGCGCGATCATGCGGAGTTGCTCCATCGACTTGTCGAGCTGATGACGCCCGGCGGCATCATTTTTTTCTCGACCAATTCGCGCCGATTTAAACTGGCGGAAAACGAGCTAAGCAGGCTCGCCATTCGCGAGATCAGCCGACAGACCGTGCCCGAGGATTTTCGCAACGAGCGCATCCACCGTTGCTGGCGAATGACGGTGACCGAAGCGAGTTAGCTTCTGCAAGAGCGATGCCAAAGGCATGCACACGATTATCTGTGTCTTAGCGATTCGTCGACAGCGACATAGAGTCGCTTCAACGTTTCCCGTTCGTCCTGGGGAAGCTGTCCCTCGGTCGCGCAGGTGTGCCGGAGTGCATCGCTCAGCGTCTGCCAGCCATCGGTCAAGCCGTTATTTCCGAGCCATGCGGGCAACAGGGTGGCAAGCGCCCATAGCTCCCTACGCTCACACCAGCGATCGACCAGCTCTTTGATTGCAGCATTGGGATCCTCGGCCATCAGAAGAAGCCTCCGACGCGCTATTGAATGCAAAAACCGCACGTAGCGTTCCTATTGTAATTAGAACGCAGGTACGGCGCCGGAGCGCGTGACCACTAGCGGCGCGAGCTTTCCTTCGAAGTCGCGGATCGAGTCACCGGTTCGCGTTTCGGCACGAACTTGAAGACGTCGACTTCGTCGAGACAGAGCAGATTTCGCCCGCGCTGATCGAAGCAGGGAAATGGATACGTGTCGCGTGAGATGAGATCGTAGCGAGTTTCCATTGATTGCAGCCAGCGATCGAAGGCCGCCTGGTCGTACTCATAGACCTCGGCCTTGAACTGCACGCAGCGCAGCGGATGTTTCTCGCTGACGCGATCGAGCCGTAGCGGCTCACGGCGCGCATGCCGCGGCGAATAGATGCGCTGATTGCATAAGTACATGGCCGACCAACCGAGATCGCGAAAAGTGCCCGGCGCGAAGTCCTGATCGAGATCGGTCTTCATGCAGGCGACCTCCCCTTCGAATTCCATGTTGAAGTAAAACCAGCGGGCGAAATCGCGGTAGCGGCGGTCAGTCTTCGACTTGTAAGGGCTGAGAAAGTCCCGCGCCATCGTGCCCAGCGGCACCAGGCACAATATGCCCAAGGCAATCGCGAGCGCCTTGCGGCCGCGGCCGGTGCGCTGCTCGTGCCGCTGGAGTAATGCCGCGGCCCCGACGCCTACGACCATGCAGATGGCCGGAGCCAGATATTGTGCGAATTTCACATGCCCGCCGTAGGGATAACGGCCCAGGATTGCCGCGATAATGTTGAGCGCTGCCGGCGCCAGACAGACGAGCAGCAGCTCGGTGCGTCTGGCACGATAGAGCGCGACAAGACCGACTGACCAAACGAGGAACGTCAGCGTGCTCGCGCCCCGCTCGCCGCCTACCGGAAACGACATCAATTCGCTGGTGTGGGTCACGACCAGCCAGCCGGCGAATCGCAAGGGCGATAAGAGGGAAGGAAGGTTGTCCTTCCAATAGTTCTGCATGTAACTCAGTTCCGCCGCCGTCTGGTTCCGGGCAGCCAGCGCGTACAGGAACGAAAAGCTGCTCAATAACACAACGTTGTAAACCATCCAGACAATCCAGCCACGCCGGTCGTTCGTAGTCCGCAGCCCATAGGCGATGAATAGGCTGAGGCCGCCGGCGACGAACAAAGCAGGATAAGAAAGCCCGAGCGCCAGCGGAGTCGCCGCGATAAGCAGCCAGAGCCAGCGCCGCTGGTGCGGATTCCGACGCCACTCGACGGCCAGCGTCAATAGCGCGAGCGCGACAAACTGATCGGGGCCATACGGCTTCGCTTCGGCTGCATAACGGACTCCTGAGTAGTTGAGCGTAAACGCGGCGACGGCCAGGAGCAGTGGAATGCCCTCGATGAGACGGCCGGCGAGACGCCGAAACAGCAGCAAGCTGCCGATGCTGCATAACAACGGCCACAGCCGCAACGACCACTCTGAAAAGCCAAACAGCTTGACCGCCGTCAGCTCGACCCACAAAAACAACAGCGGCGCGACCTGATGGTAGTTGAGCGGCTTAAGCAGATTGAGATAGCCAGCGTCGATGAAATTTGCCGCCAGAAAGCATTCGTCCTCCCAGAGCGGAAACCGCAACAAGAAGCGTACGCTCCGTGCAACGACCGCCAGCGCGATGCAAGCCCAGATAAGCCGAGATTGCAAGGCGGGATCGAACTCGAAACTCGCGGCGGACGGCGCCCGCCAAGAAGTTCTCGCCGGATCGATAAGGCGCTTGCGACCATCGCGAGCCCGCGCAAGCACTCGCGAGCGGAAGGTAGCTTTTGAAGATTCCATCGCCGGGCAATCCTTTGCCGCCAAGTGGCACTATGCCGCCAAAGCGGCAAAGTATAACCCTCGGGCAATTTGCGGGGCTAGGCCAATGCCAGATCGGCGAAATGGAAGCCGTCGCGGCAAATGCTTTCGCCGACTTGGATCGACAAGCGACGAGAAAACATCGGCCCCTGATAGCAAAACGTGTGAAATTCGCCGCGTTCCCCACAAGGGTCGACTTCCGGCGGCAACTCGGCCAGCAACTGCTCGTCGAACCGCCGGCCGACAAATTTCGGGTCAAGCTGCTTGGGATCGACGCAGGTCAGCACCGTTTCCAAGCCCGCCGCGAGCATCTGCCTGGCCAGTCCGGGCGTTTGGGCAGGCGAGCACCAGATCGGGAAGAGAGGTTCAATGCCGCTGCCGGCGAGCAACTTAATGCGATAATCTCGCACATCTTCGAGAAACAAGTCGCCAAAGGCGATGTGCGTGACGCCTCGCTCTCGCGCCGCACTGACGGCAGTCCGCATGCGAGATTCATACTCGTCATTCGAGCAAGGCCAAGGGATCGGCACGGACCACAAGGGCAAACCGGCGGCTGCGGCCTGAGCCTCAACCAGTTCTCGCTTCACCGCGTGCATCGCAACGCGATCGAAGGCCTCGTTGAACGTCGTCAACAAACCTGCCACTTCCACTCCAGGTTGCTGGCGCAGGATATGGAGCGCCCAGGCGCTGTCTTTGCCGGAGCTCCAGGCGAGAAGCACTGTGGTTTTAGGCTTAAGGTCCAAAGTTCTTTGGAGGCGAAGGAGGTCGTGGCATCAGCAGGAGAAATAACTCTGCACCTTAAACTTTGCCCCTTGAAGCTTAAACTCTCCTCGCGGCAGCGGATGAACGTCTGGATGCAACGCGTGCGCGAGAATCTCGAGACTATCCACGAGCCGCGGGCCGGGTCGGCTGAAGTAAGCCGAGCCATCGACTACGTACACGCGGTCGTTGCTGACGCAGGGCAAGTCCTGCCAGCCGGGGCGAGCAAAGAGAATCGGCAAATCATCGAGCGTGCGCTCAACGCTATACCCACAACAGGCAATCACGAGCACATCGGGCTGCCAAGCCAGAATGTTCTCCCAGGCGGTCGTTTCCGAAGGCAGGCCCGTGCGGCCGAGGCCTTCGATGCCGCCCGCCATCTCGACCAATTCCGGGGTCCAGTGCCCGGATGAAAACGGCGGATCGATCCATTCCAGAACCATCACGCGCGGACGGCGGGTCAGTTGTCGCGATCGCTCGATCACCGCATCCATGCGAGCACGCAGCGCCGCGACGACTGGCGCGGCGCGAGATGGCTCGCCAGCGGCGGCGGCGACGATGGGAATGCTTTCCAAGACCTGGTCGATCCGCTGCGGTTCAAGATTCACCACTCGGGGCGAACCAGGCAACGTGCAGGCCGCGGCCTTCACTTCCGCCTCTGCGACTGCGCAAACATCGCACAGCGCCTGGGTCACGATCAACTCGGGCGCCAGCCGCTCGAGCGTGGGCATATCCAGCGTATACAAGGCGCGGTTGGTCGCCATACGTTCGCGCACCAAGGCGTCGATCTCGGCGCTCGTGGCATCGGCTGGAATCAGCGTTTGCGTCACCTTAGGCAGCGTTCGCACCGCGGGCGGATAGTCGCACTCGTGCGTTACGCCCACCAGTTGGTCTTGCAGCCCGAGCGTGCAAATGATTTCCGTTGCACTGGGCAAAAGAGAGACGATCTTCATGACACCCGTTGGTTATGCTTCTGTCAGTAGCCGTAGGTTATGCTTCAGCATGACAGAGCATCTCAATAATCGTTAGGCTGAAGCATAACCTACGCCCGTCGAGCCGTTGGCGGTTACGCTAGGGAAATGCTCATTTCGCCGCGGTCCACACGGCTTCCAGATCGTCTGAGTATTGCTTGCGGATGCTGTTGTCGGTCAAGATTTCCTCGGTGGCCGCAACGATTTCTTCACGGCGGAAGACTAGCGTTTCCGTTGCGTGCCCGGCGAAGCGGAATTCAATATACGGAGCGACATTGTATCGCAGCACCTCGACCAGGTGCTTGAGGTTCCTGACGGGGATTCCGTTCACGTGGCTCACGACGCAGAAGACGGGCGCACTATAGCCTTTAGTCAGTTTGTGAGGAAACATGGGCGACGGCACGACGACCAACTCTTCTCCTTCGAACGCCGGCGCGTCGGTCCAGCGACGGATGAGCGGGCTGCCGCGTTCGAGCAACGTCTGGCCATACACCTTGCTCAGCAACACGAGAAACTCCTGACTGGCCGGCGAAAACACAAGTGGTCCGTAGATGAAGTAGCGAGGATAGTCGCCGTTCAGGAACGGTATGACATGTCGATCCTGAGCAGAAACGGGCACATCGACATCCTGCGTGGTCCCATCGCGCAGGATCGTCAGACGAACCTTGCCGTCTTTCGCCAGCCTCGGAACCAGATAATGAAACGACAATTGCAACTCGCCGGCCGCCTGAACGCGCGCCGCATTGTCCAGCGGCTGATCGCCGATTTTCAGAATGACGTCGCCCCGGCGGAGCGGATAATCGCCTCCGTTCGAATAGGCTCGCGTGACCATGGCGCCGCCGACATTTTTGGCCAGCCCCAGCTTCTCGCGAATGGCGTCGTTCTCCAGCGTCTGAGTCTCATCGCGCAGGCGCGGTTTGCCTTCGTAGACGCCGTCCGCCGCATCCGCCAGAAACGCATTGATCTCTTCCACAGGGATTAGATAGCCGATGTTCTCGGCCGTCTTGATGCCGCTGAAAGCCACGCCCACGACGCGGCCATCGATGACTGCCGGACCGCCGCTATTGCCCGGATTAAGCGCGGCATCGATCTGCACGCGCAAGCCCGCGGTGTGGTAGTAATAGGGAGCGTAGTCGATCCGCGAGATGATGCCTTCGGTCACCGACATCTGCTCGCCTCCCAGCGGATATCCATACACGTTCACCGTGCCTTTAATCGGCGGAAGTCCTTCGGCCAGCACGAGAGGCTGCCGGCTATCGAAAAACGATTCGTCCTCGACCAGGCCGATCACGGCCAGGTCGATGGCGCGGGAGATCGCCAGCACCTTCGCCGGCAGCTTGTCGGCCGACTGGTGCGGCTGGACGTAAATTTGGCTGGCGTATTGCACGACGTGGGCGTTGGTGAGAATTCGTCGCCCTTCGATGATAAAGCCGGTGCCCGAGGCCTCCTGCGCGGCCGACTTGGTCCACGGTTGGCCGAAATTCGGCGCTCGCTGGGTGACCGAGATCTTGACTACCGCGTCGCGAATGACATCAGCGGCGTTCAGCGGCTCGCCGACCGTCCACCAGATCGCTGCCACAAGAATCGCTCGTCCAGCGCACGTCATCGGTTGCTCTCCCCAGCGGTTGCTCAAAACGGTGCCAGCAAAGCGCCGCCAAGGAGCGGCGCTGCTGCGACCATCATCGGCCGAGCAACCCGCGCTGTCAAATTGTGGCCCGCGGAACGACTCGCTCGAGCCGCAGGCCGTGCAAACGGAACACGAGGAGCGAAGCGGCGACGAGCAGGCAGGCCGAGACATGAAAGGCGATATACCATTCCCGCGGCAAATGTCCGCTCGGTGTAGGCGCCTGATCGGCGAGGTAGGCGCAAAGCCAAGGGACGACGAACACGGCCGTGAGGCGAATGATTGCCGGCCCGCGCCCGAACACGGCCCAGGCCGCTGCGGCGCAGGTTAACGCTTGACCGGCGCCGAGCGTCGCTTCGAGCCAGAGCACGGCAGGCCGATCCTGCGGTACGACTAGGCGCGCGGCGCCGAACAGCAGAGCTGCAGTGCAAGTCCAGGCTATAAGGTCAAGCAATTCGAACTGGCGGACTTGAGCCAGATCGGTATTCGTTGCAGAGAAAGAGAGTTCGTCCGAGGCATGCGCCAAGCGCAAGCCTCGCTTCTGGAGCAGATGCAGCACGAACAGCAGCGCGGCCAGCATAGCGCTCGCTCCGACCGTGATGCGCCAGATCCCTTCGTCGCCGAAGGCGAGCGCCTTGCAGACGGCGATCAGCGAGGCCCACATGGCGCCCCAACCCGCGATCAGCCCCGGCGCTCGCCATTGCCAGCGCGAATCGGCCAGCATGGCCCAGATGATCAGCAATCCGAACAAGCCCGCCCACGCGCCCAATAGAGTGGCCGCAGGCAATCTCAAAGCGTTTCCGCGGACGCCGGTGCTTTCGAGCCGCACAAGAACAGCAGAAATGACGATGCCATCGAGCAACAACACATCGAAACATGCCGAACGAATGCGCCGCCGTTCGAGGCCCGTGCGAAGCCAGGCGATCGCCCAGATTGCGAACGCCACAATCCAACCGCCGAAGATCATCGCAAACGGTCTGTTTGGAGGCAGCACGGATAATTGCCTGCCCGTGGCAACATCGTAGACGAGAGCCTGGCTGGTCGGGTGACGCCATAGGGACCACTGGAAAACGTGGTCGCCGACCGCCAGCATGCGGCCATCCGGCGAAAAAACAGGCGAGAAGAAGAATTGGTCGTTTCTTGATTGGGCGTTTGTCGCGGACGCCAGCCAGAGCCGCTTACCGCTGCGCACGTCCCAAAGGGCAACCCAGCCTCTGCCAGCCGCGGCCAGAAATCGATCGTTGGGAGAGAAGGCGATGTCCAGGAATTCACTCCCCGGCGTCTTAACCTTGTCGACGAATTTTTCCGATTCCAGGCTCCAAATCCGCAACTCTCCTTCGCCTGCCAGCGCCAGTCGCTTGTCGTCGTGTGAGAATGCCAGGCCGCGCGCCGAAAAGGGCAGGAGACGAGCGCTATCGCGCGAGTCGCGACTTAGACGATAGATCGTCACGTGATCTGGCGTCTCTGGACTGCTGGCAGCGGCGAATACCGCCCGCTGGCCATCATGGGAAATCGCCACGCTTCCCGGCGTGCCTGTATTAACCGTAAACAGTTCTCTGACCGCTCCGTGGGCTATGCCATACGATTTGATCACACCCAGCGCCATCCACATGGCAACCAGCGTTTTGCCGTCGTCAGAATACCGCAGCATTCCGACGGGCGAATGGTACGGCGAGACTTCGAAACGCTTGGCGCGGGTTGCGAGATCCCACCATTCGATGGCGCCGTCCACATCTCCGATCGCCAATGTCTTGCCGTCGGGCGAAAAGGCAAAGCTGCAGATCGGCTTGTCAGAGGCAACGGACCAAGCGACGCGCCCGCTGGCGACGTCCCATACTCGCACCGCATCGGGTCGTCCCACCCAGCCGGTCGCGGTCGCCAGAAAGTTTCCCTGCGGCAGAAAGCCGATGTGCCAGGTCGGCTTTCGTTCCCACGTCGCCAGCCAAAACAAAACGGCCAACAGCGACGCCAGAGCAACGAGAAGCGAACCACGCCTGCAGCTGATTGCGAAGCGCCGCCACGTGCGGCCATGCGGCACAACGGCCGCCGAGTAGCAATCAACGGGCGGTTCTTGATTCTCGCACGCCATCAGGCGGGCCCATTTCATAGGCGGCAGGAGTTATGCCCATTAGCATAACTCCACCATCTTTGAAATGAAGCAAGCGGTGACTGTCAGCAAGCGAATCAATACGCCTCCTTAGCCTGCACGCCTTTGCGGTTCTGCTGGTAGAGATTCTTCAGATTCTGCTCCTGCTGGCGAAGGATGACGCCATTGCCGAACTGCAAACCTTCGAGCAACTGTTGTTCGTTGGCGTTTTGACCGTCGGCTGGAGCGGCGGGTTGGGCCGGCTCTTGAGCGGCGGGCTTCTCCGCCGGCGGCGGTCCCAGATCGGTCTCGCCGCGGAAGAAGGCGTAGCGGTTGTGGTCCAACTGGGCGATGACGGTCGACTCGCCCTGAATGGCGTCGGCCACGAACACGCCGCGCAGATCGGTCTCGCCGGCGACGAAATCGGCATTGCGGCTGCCGATCACCTTGACGTGCACCTCGGGCACATAGCCGTCTTTGGTCACGTCTTTGACCGTCGCCCGCACGCGGCCCGACGATTTCTCTTCCTGCACGTCGAGCTTGAGCGGCGTGACCAGCACCAGGCCGCTGGCATAAAGGTCGTCGCCGCGGCAAGCCACCAGGTAGGCGCCTTCGTCCTTAAGAGGCAAGGCGAGCTTGCGCGTGCGATCGCGGTAATCCTTGCCATCGCCCAGGTCGATCGTCGCTTCGTGATAAGGGCGAATGCCCGACAGGTTGATGTCAGTGATGCCGCCCAGATTGTGTTTGAGCAGGCTGAACTTCATCAGGTCGATCTTATAGACGCGAGTATCGCACTTGGCCACATTGCGAAACTTCAGTTCCAGCTCGGCCTTTTCGCCGGGCGCGACGGTGGTGACCTCGGGCAAAGAGATCTCCTTGCGCGTGAAGTATTCGATGGCCTGTTTGGCGTCGGCGAAGCGATCGGCGACTCGCGCGTATTCCTTGATCGCGTCGGCCGCTTTGCCCAAGCTGTGGTAAACCTGACCGAGAATGTAAATCGCCTGCCACTTGTTGCGGCTTTCGATCTCGCGGCCGGTTTGCGACTCGGCGCGATTCATCTCGGCCACTTTGCGGCACATTTCCAAGGCTTGCTCGTGCTCACCCAAGGCAAAATGGCTGAAGCCGACGATATACCAGTAGCTGTCCAGGTAATCGCTCTTCGGGTACCGCTCGGCATACAGCTCGCACTGCGCAATGGCCTGACGATATGCTTTGAGTTCCAGCAAGGCGTTGGCCAACGAGAACGAAGC
>JAICIG010000247.1 GCA_025924495.1 Pirellulales bacterium
CGATCATCCGGGCGATACCGTGGCGCGTTTTCACGTGGCGAACTCGCCGCTTGGTCCGGTTGTCGGCCTTGGCAATCACTCGGACGACGCCTCGGCCTCGCGGGTTTCGCTGGCGGCCCGGCGGCGGTTGTTGAACTACGGTTATGGGCCGACGATTTACGGCTGGGCGCGCGAGCTGGCGAAGACCTGCGACGGCCGCGATGCGCGGCGCCTGATGCAGCTCGTCGAACTGGCCTACCGCTACGAGAACGAGGCGACGCTCCGCACCCGCGATTTCGTACACTTCGTCCAGCGCCAGAAGGTCGAAGATCCAACCGCCGCGCAGGTTCGCGTGATGACGATCCATCAGTCCAAAGGTCTGGAGTTCGACATCGTCGTGCTGCCGCAACTCGATGTTCGCTTGAGCGGCCAGCCGCCGGCCGTCGTGGTTGGCCGCCCCCAACCTACGGCGCCCGTCGACTTCGTCTGCCGGTACGCCAGCAAGGAGCTACGCGCCCTGCTGCCGTTGGAGATTCAGCAGGTCTTCGAAAGCCAGGCCGATCAGGCCATCCGCGAATCGCTGTGCGTGCTGTACGTCGCCTTGAGTCGCGCGGTGCACGGCCTGTACATGATCGTCGCGCCTTCGACGCCGAGCGAAAAGAACTTGCCCGCCACCTTCGCGGGGTTGCTGCGTTCGATGCTTAGCGACGGCGGTAGAGCCGAATCGGGGAAGACGCTGTATGAATATGGCGACGCCGATTGGCATGAGCGGCGCCCAACCAAGAGCAAGCGCGCGGTGGCAAAACCGGAGCCTGCCTTGGCCGAAGATGCTGCCGCTGCCAGCTTCAAGACGTTGCTGGCGCCGACGCGCGAGCGGCGGAAACGCGGCCTTGAGCGGCAAAGCCCTTCAGGCTTCGAGGGCGGGGAAGTGGCCGATCTGGCGTATCTGATGCGACTCGATTCGGCCGGCGCCCTGGAGCGCGGTACGGTGGTCCATGCCTGGTTCGAGCAGATTGAATGGCTCGACGACGGCCCGCCACGCGATGCGGCGCTCGACGAGATCGCGGCGCGACTCGGCGCCACGAAGGCCGAGGCGACTCGGTGGCGGCAGGAATTTCGCGCCATGCTCGCTCAGCCCGCCATCCGCGCGTGTCTCACACGCAGTGAATATTCGCACCACGCCCCCTGGGCAACCGACGGGGGCGTCGCGAAGGCGTGGGGGGCGTCGTTGAACTTTCGCACGTCGCATGAGCGGCGGTTTGCCGTGCGCGACGCCGATGCGATCCTCAGCGGCAGTCTCGACCGCCTGGTATTGATCTACCGTGGCGAGCAGTTAATCGCCGCCGAGGTGCTCGACTTCAAAACCGATTCCGTAGGCGCGAAGGGTTCCGAGCGTTACCAGGCCGCCGTCGCCCGCTACCGGCCGCAATTGGCCGCCTATCGCCGGGCAGTCGCGCATTTGACCGGCCTGCCAAGCGAGCGCGTGTTCGCGCGGTTATTGTTCGTCGAGCCAGGCATAGTAGAGAGCGTCTAATCGCTCGAAATCGGTTCCGCAGAAACGCTGATTCGCCGTCGCCCTTTTTGGCGAGAGCCGCGCGTCGCGTTGCTGCGCAATCGTCGATCGCATAAAATGTCCCTTGTGCGTCGAGGGGTAAGTTTCGCTCTTCGTGCTGGGAGAAATGAGAGTGGCCCACGACTCTCGACCATTGCGATTCGGCTGCCCGGAAGGCGCAGCAATTTCGCGCCGCGGCTTGTTAAAAGCCGGCAGCTTGGGCCTGATGGGCGTGACGCTGCCCAAGTTGCTGCGGGCCGATCAGGAAAACCGCGCCGCCGGCATCACGCCGCGCGCCGACGCGTGCATTGTGATCTTTCTCAATGGTGGTCCCAGTCATCTCGATATGTTGGACATGAAGCCCGAGGCCCCGGATGGGATTCGCGGCGAGTTCAAACCGATCGCCACCAGCGTTCCCGGCTTGCAGGTTTCCGAGCATTTGCCGCGGCTGGCCGGCCAGATGCATCGGGCTACGGTCGTGCGCTCGATGCACCACAGCGTGAACAATGCGCACGCACTGGCCGTTTACACGAGTCTGACCGGCCACGATCGGGGCGATGGCAACGTGGCGGTCGGCAAAGGGCCCTCCGACTATCCTTCGATCGGTTCGACGCTGGCGAAGCTGCGACCGCCCGCGGCCGCGACGGTGTCGAACGTGTCGCTGCCGTACATCACCAAGGAAGGCGCGGGCGGTCCGCCGCAGCCGGGCTTTTTCGGGGGATTCCTGGGCGGCGCTTACGATCCGCTGTTCGTCTTGCGCGATCCTAACGCGCCCGATTTCGCCGTGCCTGAGCTGACGCTGACCGCCGACGTAAGCGACGCCCGACTTAGCGGCCGCCGCGGACTGCTCTCGGCGCTGGAACAGCAGTTCGAGAAATCTTCGGCCAAGACGGCGGCCGACGCCATGAACGGCTTTCAAGAGCGCGCCCTCGATTTGCTCTCGTCCCCAGCGGTGCAGCGCGCGTTTCGCATCAGCGAAGAAGCCGGCAAGGTGCGCGAGTCGTACGGACGGAACATCTACGGTCAAAGCGTGTTGCTGGCCCGCCGGCTGATCGAGGCGGGCACGCGCGCCGTCACCATCTCTTGGGCGCCCGACGCCAACGCCACGTGGGATACGCACGGCGGCAACTTCGAGAAGCTCAAGACCACGCTGCTGCCGCAATTCGACGCGGCTTGCACCAGCCTGATTGTCGACCTGGCCGAACGCGGCTTGCTCGACCGCACCTTAGTTGCGGTGCTGGGCGATTTCGGCCGCACGCCCAAAATCAACAACGCCAACGGCGGCCGCGATCACTGGAACTACTGCTACAGCCTGATGCTCGTCGGCGGCGGTCTGAAAGGGGGCTTCATCTACGGGGCCAGCGACAAGATCGGCGCGTTCCCCGCCAGCAATCCTCTCTCGCCGGGCGACATCATCGCCACCCTCTATCATCAACTCGGCATCGCCCACGACCAGTGGGTTCACGACCAGTTCGCCCGGCCCCATCGCCTGGTCGCCAAGGGCGACATCGTCGCAGAGCTGCTGGCGTGAGCGGCGATTGACGTTCGTCTGCTGTCGGTCCTACATCGAGGAACGAGCGATCATCAACGCGCCATGTTCCTCCGCGCAAAGATCGGAAGTGCGCAGTTAATGACTTATTACGCCGCTGACGCGCCCATTGAGTTCGTGCGCAACTCGTCAGCAGTGAATTCAATCCGTGCGGGGAATTGAAGCCTCGCTGACTACCATAATCTGAGCCGCAATGGGTAAAGCAGCCGAGAGACCGCCGGCTGTGGCAGTCTCTCGGCGAATACCGAAGCTATGTTGAACAATCGCAGCCTACGCACTCGCAGGCGCTGCAATCGCAACCAGTCTCAACACAGCCGCCGCAACCACAACTGGCTGTGGCTGTCTTTGGCTTAGCGCAGCACTCAGGCTTGGCAACCGTTGCAGGCTGAAACTCCGCGCTGCACCCACAGCCGTCGCAATCGCAAACCCCGCAGGCACAGGCATCGCCAAGGCAACCACCACAGCCGCAGGAATGAGCAATTGCCCCCATGGCGAGCGCAACGGAATAGGTCACGCCAATGGCGACTGCCATGAGCATCGCCAAAATCGAGAAACGCTTCATTTCGACGTTCCTTATTGTGAAGAGTTGAAAGAACAAAAAACGAGCACGCCCGGAGGCAGTTCATTTCAACCAGACACAATAGAGAACCGAAAGTGGCTGCGAGTCGGGAAAGGCCAGCCCGGGGTGAAGCTGGCGAATTCGCTCGACAGCAGGCGGAAAATCCGCAAGCACCACGCCGTCGGCGATTACCGAGGCTTTCGGATCAAGCAGCCGTTGCGTCTTGAGAGGTTGCCGAATTGCCGGCACGGCGGGCAACGACTTGACGCAACAACATGGCGACTTGTCGATGACTGTTTGTGAGCAGTCTTGGCGACGATTGCCCGCTTTCTTGGCCGCGCAGCATGAACCAGCTTCAACCGCAGTTGAGTCGGCAGCCCTCTTTAAACAGCATTCGCGTTTCTGAAGCCGGGCTCGCTCGGCACAGCAGCACGGCGTTAAGCCAGCAAATGCCGGATTTGCAACGACTGCCAATAGAGTCAGAATTGTGACGACTTTGCGGAGCGCAACCATACCTCAACGCTATAGCTACGCCTCGAAAAGGTCAAGATTCGTACAACTTAAGAAGGAAGCGCCAGAGCCTTCCGCCAAGGCTCTGGCGTCGTGCGCCGCTCAAACCTCTACTTGGCAGCGCTAGATTCTGCCTCAATTCCAAGGGCTTTCTTCAGTTTCTCGTTCTCGGCCTCGGCTGCCTTCAATTCCTTGGTGATGTCAGCACAGCAAGCTGCAATCTCCTTGCCGCTTTTGGCCTCCGTTTCGAGCTTGTCGCACATCTCTTCGGCCTTGGCCTGATGTTCTTGGATATTCGCTAAGCTCTGTTGGACTGCTTTGTTGCCCTTCGCTTCCTTGCCAAGTTTGGCGTATTCCTTCTTGGCAGCGGCGAGATTACGGCGAATTTCAGCAGCATGTTCCTGCGCCGTCTCGGCGGGAATCTGGCTGTATCGGCGGCCGTAATAATTCAGCGTCTCAGCATGGCCGATAGCGCTTCGCTGATAGGTCGAAGCGGTATGCGGGCGGAAGTATTCGCCGGTGATTTTGCGATCCGCTCGAAACGAAGGATCATCTGCGATGGCGAACTGGCTGAACACGAGAGCGGCTAGCGCCGCGATAAGAAACAGTGGCTTAGACATGGGACTCTCCCGTTTGGCGGAAAAACGTGAAACGCGCGTCCCTTTTGCGGCGTTCTTTGCCGACTGGCGCGCACCAGAAGGTTGCTCTGCAAGCAATCGTCGTGCCGGGCGCGCTGCTGCGAAGCGCTAGCCGGTTCTAGGCGAGAAGAGAATGGGCCTTGGCGCTATGTAAACGCCTAATCGCCAGCAACTTTCTCCGAACGGCTATTAGATGGGCGCTTAAGCGCGGCTCTTCTCGGCGCGTGCGAATCCGCTCGCTACAGCGTGCGATCGCAGAACCAAAACGCGCAATTCGCAGATTTCAGAAAATCTGTTTAGCTGCGGCAGCCGACGCGAAAAACCGACCGCCGATTCGTCGAGAGTTCAACCATCGACTGAATCATCATTGGAGCGATCTCATAGTTGCCTGTTTCCTCGGAAACAGGATCGCCTGGCTCGTTTCTCAGCCATCGTTGCACCTGCCTTTCGAGAGTGCCAAGAGCGGCGAAGCGCGCGCCCCGCGGTGTTGTGCCCGATGTGATCCGAGGGAAAAGATCGTGATCGGCTATATTTTGGCTACGGAGAATCCGGTTTAGCCGTTGCCAGCGATAATGTATGGCGCATGAAAAAGGCCCCGCAATGCAATCGGGGCCTTTGCTTGTCGTTAGAGCGGAGGGCACGGGAGTCGAACCCGCAACCGGTTTCCCGGCACCACATTTCCAGTGTGGCCGCTAGCCATTCGCTTACCCTCCAGCAGGACGAAAGCCGAGTCGAGGCCGCCGTCCGCACACTGTGAAAAATTCTAGCTGCGCATTGGCGCCTTGCAAAGGACGCTCGGGCCTTGAATACGGTTCGGCCGCCTGGTGAAGAGGGCGCCTGCCGTGCCGCCTCGGCCCACGGCACGCTTGGCCCTGGTTCCCCTGACTCGTTGCGGGCAAACCGGTTACAATGCCGGCCCGCACTCGCTTGCCGCCGGGAGAACCAGCCCGAACCGCGGGGCGGCCGAGCGCGTCTTGCCTGATGGAGTCACCATGAGCCAGCGTCGAATTCTCGTTACCAGCGCCCTGCCTTACGCCAATGGCCATATTCATATCGGCCATCTGGTGGAGTACATCCAGACCGATATCTGGGTTCGTTTCCAGCGGCTGGCCGGTCATCGCTGCATTTATATCTGTGCCGACGATACGCACGGCACGGCGATCATGATCCGGGCCCGGCAGGAAGGCCGCAGCGAAGAGGCGTTGATCGCGGACATGCAGGCGGCGCACGAGCGCGATTTCGCCGGTTTTCAGATCGAGTTCGATAACTATGGCAGCACGAACAGCCCGGAGAACCGCGAGCTGTGCGAAGAAATCTGGGCGGCGCTGCGCAAGGCGGGGCTGATCGCCGAACGCGAAGTGACGCAGCTTTACGACCCGCAGGCCGGCACATTTCTGGCCGATCGGTTCGTCAAAGGAACCTGCCCCAAGTGCAAGTCGCCGGGCCAGTACGGCGATAGTTGCGACAAGTGCGGCAGCACTTACAGCCCGACCGATTTGATCGATCCGGTTAGCACGCTCAGCGGGGCCAAGCCCGAGCTGCGATCGGCGCCGCACCTGTTCGTCAATACCGAGCGGATGCACGCCTTCCTGGACGAATGGACGCAAACGGCCGGACATTTGCAGCCCGACGTGGCCCACTGGCTCAAAGGCGCCTTTCTTGCGGAACCGCTGCGCGATTGGGACGTCTCGCGGCCGGCGCCCTATTTCGGCTTCGAAATCCCTGACGCGAAGGGGCAATTCTGGTACGTCTGGTTCGACGCGCCGATCGGTTACATCGCTTCAAGCAAACATTGGTGCCGCCGCCAGGGCGAAGATTTTGATGCCTGGTGGCGCGACGGCTCGGCCGAAGTGCATCACTTCATCGGCAAAGACATTACCTATTTCCACACGCTGTTCTGGCCCGTGATGTTGAAGGCGGCCGGCTTCAATCTGCCGACGATGGTTCACGTGCACGGCTTTCTGACGGTCGGCGGCGAAAAGATGTCCAAAACCAAGGGCACGTTCGTCCGCGCCTCGACCTACTTGGAACATCTCGACCCGGCTTACTTGCGCTATTACTACGCCACCAAGCTGACGCCGAAACTCGACGATCTCGATTTGAATCCGGAAGAGTTTGTGGCCAAGGTCAACGGCGACCTGGTCGGCAAGCTAGTCAATCTGGCCAGCCGCACGGCGCGGTTCGTGCGCGAGACGGGCTTGGCCAAAAAATATCCCGACGATGGCGGGCTGTTCGCTCATGCCGCGGCCGAAGGCGCCTCGATCGCCGCGGCCTACGACGGGTGCGACTACAACAAGGCCATGCGACAGATCATGGCCTTGGCCGATCGCGCCAATAAATATGTCGAAGACCGGGCGCCGTGGGTGTTGCGCAAAGATCCGGCCAAGGCCGATGAACTGCAGCAGGTCTGCACGGTCGCGCTTAACTTGTTCCGGCAACTCGCGGTGTACTTGTCGCCCGTACTGCCGAAACTGGCCGAGCAGGTCGGCCGGCTGTTGAACAAGCCGATCGCGCTGTGGAGTGAAGCGGGCGAACCGCTCGTGGGAACGCCGGTTAGCGATTTCGAGCACATGCTCCAGCGCATGGAACTCAAGCAGCTCGACGCCATGATCGAGGCCAGCCGCGAAGAGGCCGCGCCCGCCGAGTCAGCGCAAGCGGCGCCCGCCGATGGCCCCGAAGCCTTGCAGGCCGAACCGCTGGCGGCGACCGTCAGCTTCGACGATTTCGCTAAAGTCGACCTGCGCGTGGCGCGTGTGATCGCTGCGGAAGAAGTACCGAAGTCGAAGAAGCTGTTGCGGCTGACGCTCAGCCTGGGCGGCGACGAGCGCCGCAATGTCTTCGCCGGCATCAAGACCGCATACGCGCCTGAAAAACTTGTCGGCCGGTTGGTGATTGTCGTGGCGAATCTGGCGCCGCGGCAGATGCAATTCGGCATGAGCGAAGGCATGGTTGTGGCCGCAGGGCCCGGCGGCGAAGAGATCTTTTTGTTAAGCCCCGATTCCGGCGCCGTCCCGGGACAGCGCGTGCACTAACGCGGAATGCGCACGCACGCGAATACGCGTCGACACTTGCTTGACAGGCGCCGATTTTCGAGTCTAGGCTAACTGCATGGAACCAAACTCGCTCGATATTTCGCTGTCCGGTCCTCTCAAATCGTTTGTTGAGGCCGAAGCAGCCGCGGCTGGCAACACGCCCGGCGACTACGTTCTGGCACTCATCGACGCCGAACGCAAACGCAAGACCGGCGAGCAATTGGAAGCAGCGCTGCTCGAGGGATTGAATTCCGGGCCATCCATTCCGGTTGATGAAGCATATTGGGAGCGAGAAAGGCAATTGCTTGGATTGCCTCCTCGCACGGCGTAGCCGTAATCATAATGGGGCAAATCTCGGTTAAGCCGCTGGCCAGAGAAGACGTTCGCCAACACGTCGCTCGCATTGCCAATGCGCATCCGGACGCCGCAAATCGATTAATTACGGCGGTCGAGGACGCTTTCAAAACGCTTGGAGAGAATCCCGAACTCGGAACGCAGACAACAACACATAATTCCGCGCTTGCCGGATTGCGTTTCTGGACGATTCGAGGATTCCGCAATTATGTAATTTTCTACCGGTTCCAAGAGGCCGAGATCGAGGTGTTACGGGTTCTCCACGGCGCCCGTGATTGGGAAGCGGTTCTTAATGCGTAACCCGAGGCACGGGAACGGGGCCATTGAACATCTCGTGCGAACCTGGCGCAGAGTCGTGCATTGAGCCGGCCAATTGCCCATTTGCGGCGGATCGGGTATGCTTCGCGCAGTCATCGAACCCCTCGAGTATTGCTGCATACAGAATCGCTTGCCAGGAGGACTCACGCCATGGCTTATACCGTTCCGCCGTTGCCGTACGCTTTCGACGCGCTCGAGCCGCATATCGACGCCAAGACGATGGAAATCCATCACGATAAGCACCACGCGGCTTACGTGAACAATCTGAACAATGCCATCGCCAACACTGATCTGGGCAATCAGAGCATCGAGGACTTGTGCCGCAACATCGACAAGGTTCCCGAGAACATCCGCACGGTGGTCCGCAACAATGGCGGCGGGCATGCCAATCATTCGTTGTTCTGGACGATTCTGGCGAAAGACGCGGGCGGCACGCCCAGCGGCGCCCTGGCCGATGCCATCAAAGCCGACCTGACCAGCTTCGACGCCTTCAAAGAAGCGTTCACCAAGGCCGCCATCGGTCGCTTTGGCAGCGGCTGGGCCTGGCTCAGCGTCGACAAGAACAAGAAACTCGTGGTCGAAAGCACTCCCAATCAGGACAGCCCGCTGATGAGCGGCAACACGCCCATTCTGGGCTGCGACGTGTGGGAGCACGCTTATTATCTGAAGTATCAGAATCGCCGGCCCGATTACGTGGCCGCGTTCTTCAACGTGATCAACTGGCCGGCGGTCGCCGAGCGTTACGCCGCCGCCAAGAAGTAATTCTCAGTCGATCACAAGGCAACAATCGAAAATGGGCCGGGCGATTCGTCCGGCCCGTTTTTATGCGCTGCGGCTCATGCGGCGGTCGCGAAAAACTGCGATTCGCCGATCAGATCTCTACGGCTCATCAAACAGTCCGCTTTGATCTTCTGGCTGCGACTCGCCTATCAAGGGCACGAACCGACACAATCCTAAGCTCCTGCGAACAAGTTGACCGTCGCGTTTTTCCCAGCGCACCAGGTCTTGTTCATAGACATCGCCGACGGGAATCACCATCACGCCCCCTTCGGCCAATTGCTCCGCGAGCGCCGGCGGGCACGAGTCGGCTGCGGCGGTGACGATGATTCGATCGTAAGGCGCTTCTTCGGGCCAGCCTTGCGTGCCGTCGCCCACGATCAGTCGCACGTTGGTGCAGCCGAGCGCAGCCAGCCTGCGCCCGGCTTGCTCGGAAAGATGGGCATGTCGCTCGATCGAAATGACGTGGCCAGCCAGTTGTGAAAGAATGGCCGCCTGATATCCGCTGCCTGTGCCGACTTCAAGAACTTTTTCCGATCCGGTTAAATTCAAGGCCTCGGTCATCAGTGCCACAATATAGGGCTGGCTGATCGTCTGACCGCAATCGATCGGCAATGCGGTATCGGCATAAGCATCGTCTTGTAACGCGGATTGCACGAACTGTTCGCGCGGCGTGTCTTGGAAGGCTTGCAAAACGCGGCGATCATGAATGCCGCGGCGGCGCAGATGCTCGCGGAGCATTTTCCGCTTGGCAAATTGCAGTTCGGCCGATTCCATTGCAATGTCGTATTTAAGGTCGGAAAGTCGTCTTTTGCTCCGCAAAAGAACGTCCCTTTGCAGAGCAAAAGGCGACTATCCAAGCGGCTCCGCGATTCTGCGCGCGATACAGTCGTGAGCAGCATCGAGTTCGAAGCTCACATCACCGGCGCCGGCTGCGCGACGTGCCAGTCGGCTAGCTGCAATTCTACATTGCGACGACCGCGGAAGTCGTTAATGACGGGCCGAAATGCCACCGACAGCGGAGCGTCGATGCTAGACAGCTCATCGGCCCAGTCGCCGCCGCCAAAGGCCACCCCCCGCAACGTCACGCCATGCTGCGAAAGCTTGAGCGACAGGTGGCGGCCGCCGCCGCCGATTTTTTGCGGCGGCCCGGCCAGCTTCACTCCCGTCGCGCACAGCAACGGCCGCGGGTTGGCATGACCGAACGGAGCTAAACGTTCGAGTTCGACCACAGTGGGCAGCGACAATTCGCCGAACCCGACTTCGGCGTCGATCCAAAGCTCGGCCACGCGCTGCTCGGTAGAAATGCCGCTGGCGGCGCATTCGCAGAAGTCGGCGCGAAAAGCATCCAGCTTCGTTTCCTCGATCTTCAATCCGGCGGCCGCCGCGTGACCGCCATGGCTGATGAGGTGGTGCGTGCAGTTGGCCAAGGCCTCGTGCAGGTTGAATCCCGGCACGCTGCGAGCCGAGCCGACGCCGGGTTTTACCCCCAACTCATCGAGGGCCACCAAGATTGTCGGGCGATGGAATTTCTCGGCCAACCGACCGGCAACAATTCCAATCACTCCGGGGTGCCAGCCGCGATCTGCTAGCACCAGCGCCGCATCCTGTTCGGCGTCGAACTGTTCTTGAGCCTGTTTATTCGCCGCCAGGTAAATGCTGCGCTCGAGACTTTGGCGGCTGCTGTTCAGCTCGTTCAAGTATTCCGCCAACGCCGTTGCCCGTTCGGGCGAGGTGGTGCTCAGCAATTCCACGCCCAACTGCGCCTGACCCAATCGGCCAGCGGCATTCAGTCGCGGCGCCAGCATAAAGCCCACGTCGTCACTGTCGAGTCGCGGCTTTTTATCGAGTTCCGTCAGCCGCATCAGGGCCGCCATGCCCAGGCCGGGGCGTTCCTTCAAGCTTGCCAGCCCATGCTGGACGAGCACGCGGTTTTCGTCCACGAGCGGCACGACGTCGGCAATCGTGCCCAGCGCGGCCAGGCCGATGGCGGAGAGCAGATAGTTCTTCATCGCTTCGCCGACCTTCTTGGCGCCGCTAGCTTGCTGGCATAAGGCCCAGGCCAGTTTGAAGGCGACGCCCGAGCCGCTCAGCCCGGCGAAAGGATATTCGGCGCCTGGCAGCCGAGGGTGAACGATCGCGGCCGCGCGCGGCAATTGTTCACCCGGCTCATGGTGATCGGTAATGACGAGTTCCAGGCCGGCTGCACTGGCGGTTTGGGCCTCTTGAACGCTGGCCACGCCGCAATCGACAGTGATTACCAGCTTGGCGCCTTGTGCGGCCAGATTCCGCAAGGCCTCGTGGTTCAGGCCGTAACCTTCGTCCATGCGGTGGGGAACGTAGTAGCCGACATCGGCGCCGAGCAACTTCAGGCAGCCCACCAGCAGGCTGGTCGCCGACATGCCGTCGACATCGTAATCGCCATAGACCACAATCCTCCGCCGCCCGGCAATTGCGTCCGCAATGCAATCGACCGCGGCTTTCACGCCTGGCAGTTCGCCGGGATCGCGCAGCGACGTGAGTTTC
>JAICIG010000248.1 GCA_025924495.1 Pirellulales bacterium
CTCCTGGCTCATGTCCGCCAGCTCAGGCACGGAACTTTGCATGCGAAACGCCATCTCATACTGAGCGACTCGCGTGCGAATCTCCGGGTCGCCGACTAACTCGGCCTGTTTTTGGTTCAAGGCGTTCAAGGCATCGAGTGCTCGGCGGCGCGCGGCTGCATCAATGCCCGGGGGGTTGGAGAGATACAACACCGGATCGCCGCTGGAACGAAAGCTGATTCCTTGATGATCCGACGGTAAGAAACCAGAGCCCCACAATCGTGCGTAAAGCGGATCGTCGGGGCGCGCGGCACTGCCGCGCGACAGCAGCACGACGAAAGCCGGCCGATCTTCGCTCTCGCTCCCTAAACCGTAGCTGATCCAGCTTCCCATGCTTGGCCGGCCGGCGAGCTGATGCCCGGTCTGCAAATAGGTCACAGCCGGATCGTGGTTGATCGCCTCCGTGTGCATCGAACGGACGAAACAGAGTTGGTCGACAACTCCGGCCAGCGACGGCAACAACTCGCTGACCCAGGCGCCCGACTGGCCGTGTTGCGAAAACTTGAACAGCGACGAAACGACCGGAAATGACTTCTGTCCCGATGTCATGCCGGTCAGGCGCTGGCTGCCGCGAACCGAGGCGGGCAATTCTTCGCCATGCCGGGCTTTGAGCTGCGGTTTGTAGTCGAACAGGTCCATCTGCGCCGGACCGCCGTGCATGAACAGGTAAATCACACGTTTGGCTCGCGGCGCAAAATGAGGCGCCGAGAGAATGCCCCGGCTGCCGCTTGTGGCTAAGGGCGCCGCTAACGCTTTGCCCGGCAATAGCGACGTCAGCGCCGCGGCGCCCAGCGCCATGGACGATCGATTAAAGAATTGGCGACGCGTGAGCTCGGCTTGCAGAGCGGCCATTCGGCGATTCATCGTTTTCTCCGCCTCAAGGCCGTGTAACTGTTTCGTCCAGATTGAGCAAAACGGACATCACGTTGGTCCACGCCGCATGCTCTAGCGGATCAAGGGATCGGTCTCGCGGCCACTCGCCCGCGCTCAGCAATTCCTCGGCTGCTTGCGGCTTGCCGGCAAATGCGCTCCGTTCTTGCTCAAACAACCGCAGCAAGGCGCTCGCTTCGTCGGCTTCAGGCAAGCGGCACGCGGCGCGACGGAAAGCATATCGCAGGCGATCATCGCGTGATGTGGCCTGCTGCATGGCGTGCTGGGCCAAAACGCGTGCTGCTTCGATATAGGTCGTGTCGTTGAGCAGCACCAGCGCTTGCAAAGGGGTGTTGGTGCGCGAGCGGCGCACGACGCAGGTCTCGCGCGTCGGAGCGTCGAAGGCCAACAACGCCGGCGGCGGGCTCTGCCGTTTCCAGTACGTATATAGACTGCGACGGTAGAGCGCGGCGCCGTGGTCCTGCACATAAGTCTGGTCGCCGTTATATGAGACCGCTTCCCATAGGCCAGCGGGCTGATAGGGCTTGACGCTTGGTCCGCCGATCTTGTTGGTCAGGATTCCGCTGATGGCTAACGCCTGGTCGCGAATCAGCTCGGCGGGCAAGCGAAATCGCGGACCGCGGGCAATCAGGCGGTTGTCTGGATCGCGCTCGAGCAGTTCGCCACGAACCCGGGAGGTCTGTCGATAGGCTGCGCTCATGACGATCTGCCTCTGGAGCGCCTTGACATCCCAGCCCGAGCGAACGAATTCCATCGCCAGCCAGTCGAGCAATTCGGGATGGCTGGGCGCCTCGCCTTGCGAACCGAAGTCGTTGACGGTTTTCACCAACCCCACGCCAAAGAACTGCTGCCAGAGCCGGTTCACGGCCACGCGCGCCGTGAGCGGATGCTCCGGATCGACCAGCCAACGGGCCAGTCCAAGGCGATTTCGCGGGAGACTGTCGGACAATCGTGGCAGGCTGGCCGGCACGCCGGCCAAAACGATCTCGCCGGGCTGATCGTATTGGCCCCGCACGAGCAGATGGGTTTCGCGGGGCGTGCTCAATTCTTGCATGACCATCGTGGTTTCGACGCCAGACAGCAAATTGACGCGCTGCTTCTCCAGCTTCGTCCAACGATCGTATGCCTGGCGATCGTCGGACGAAGCGACATGTTGCAAGTAATACTCGAGCAGATGTTGCGATTGCTGCTTCGTGCGTTGTTCGGCCGGGACGGCGAGGGCGCCATCGACGAGTTGCGCCCAAAAGAGATCAGTCACTTCGTCGGCGCGCAGTGCGCGAGGAACAAATTGCACCTCGTCGATCAGGCCGTCAAAGCCCATCGTCTCGTCCTTGCGACCGATACGCCACGGCTCATCGTTAGCTAGAGAGCCGGACAAATTGTCTCGCTCGATCTTGACCGCTTGCTTGTTTGCGTTGAGATAAACTTGCATGCCGGCAGCCTTGCCAGACCCGTCATACACGAAGACGACGTGATGCCATTCATGCGGCGAGAAGCGGTTGTCGGTGATCAATTCCAGAGCGCTTTCGGCCCAGCGATGGACCAGGTTGACGCGAATCTGGCGGCGATACCAAAGCATTTCAAAGCCGCGGAGATCTCCAGCAGGCTCGATCTTCGACAAGATGCAGCCGGTTTGCGCCGCCGCGGGGCGAATCCAGGCCGAAACAGTGAACGGCGTATCGCGATCGAGAGCGGCATTGCCCTGGAACTCGAAATGTCCCCCATTATCGAGCAAGGCGGCATGCCCGCGAATTCCCTTCTCGTAGCGGACGCGGTCGACGGCCTTCGCCGCCGCGTTGCGGCCGGTATGATCGACGCCCGCCTCGCTGAAGTCGAACCAGGCAGCCGTATCAGGCGGCGAAAGCGCCGGCAACGCATCGTGCGCCATCGCCTGCCAGGCAAGCAACGGTTCCTGAAGCCGCTTTTCCGTTTCTTTCCAGGCCAACTCCACCGCAACGCGCTCTCGGTCAAGTTGCGCAAGCTGCTCTTTCTCTTCGGCAGACATCAGTTGCAATACTGGGGCCGGATTCGCCGTGCCGGTGACGAGTCCCTGCTCCGGCACATTGTTGAAGAAAGCGAACAGTTGATAGTAGTCGCGCTGAGTGATTGCATCGAATTTATGATCGTGGCAGCGGGCACAGCCGAGCGTTAAGCCTAGCCAGATGGCGGCGGTCGTTTCCGTGCGGTCTCCCACGTATTCGACGCGATACTCCTCGTCGATCACGCCGCTTTCATTCGTCACCGGATGGTTGCGATGCAGCCCCGTGGCAATCATCTGCTCCGTCGTCGCTCCCGGGAGCAGATCGCCGGCAAGTTGCTCGATTGTGAACTGATCGTACGGTTGATTGCGATTGAAGGCGGCGATGACCCAGTCTCGCCAGCGCCAGATCTGCCGTTCCAGATCAGAAAAGTATCCATTGGTATCGGCATAGCGCGCCAGATCGAGCCACTCCAGCGCCATTCGTTCGCCATAGTGCGGCGAAGCCAACAGCCGGTCGACGACGCGCTCATATGCAGCCGGCGAATCGTCGGCAAGAAATGCATCGAGTTCGGCCAGCGTCGGCGGGAGACCCGTTAAATCAAGGCTGAGACGCCGCAGCAGTAGGGGTTTGTCCGCCTCGGGCGACGGTGCCAGGGTCGCCTGCTCCAATCGCTGCAAAATGAATCGGTCAATTCCATTCTTGGCCCAGTCGCTTCGATCGACATGCGGCGGCTGCAAAGGTTGCGGGGGAATCAAGCTCCAATGAGCCTGATAATTCGCTCCAGCGTCAATCCAGCGCCGAATGGTTTCGATTTCACGCTCTGTTAGCTTTTGCCCCGATTCGGCAGGGGGCATGCGCTCGTCGCGGTCGCTTGTCGTGAGGCGGCGCACAACTTCGCTTTCATCCGCCTTGCCCGGCACGATCGCCCCGGCGCCGTCACCGTCGCGAATCACTGCTTCGCGCTGGTCGAGGCGCAAATCGGCCTGTCGACTAGCGCTGTCGGGGCCGTGGCAGCGAAAGCACTTATCGGACAGGATTGCGCGAACATCGCGGTTGTATTCGATCGCCGATGAGTCATCGGCAGCAATCACGATTGCGGTGTTGGCCCACCAGACCACTGCGATGACGCATGCGCTACGCAACCATGACTGGCTCACCAGCGTCGGACATAGCCGATCACTGCATCGCGGAAGGTCCGCCTGTCGGGCTTCGGACTGAGATTCGGTAAACGACATAGGGTCAGTAGGCGGCTTTCGGGCGAGCATCGCGTGCAAATGGCGGCTGCCTGCTATACAGCGCTGGAGGCCAATGACAAAACCATCATAATAGAGGCGCGCATCTCGGCCTACCGCCACACTGATGCCGAGTTTACTAGCCCCTCTCATCGGATTGCCCCAACCTCAATAGGCATGACGGTATATGACTGAGATGCATCGATGGTCCACGCTCTCAGGCCTGCAGACGATCGGCAGCGAGTTACAACAACGCAACGCCGAAAGGGAGGCAATCGCAACTCGCGGGGTTATAATAAAACGTTGCCGCCGACCATCCCGCCTTGCGACCGCTCTTGAGCTATGATGCCGCAGCCTATTAAGCGAATTGGCGAAATCGCGGAAGTTCCGCTCGCACATGTGGCTTTCCGAGCATTGATCTTGGCAGTCGCTCTCTTGGCCGGCACCCCCGGTGAAAGCCGGGCGGCAAACGCTTTTTCAACCGAGGCGGCGGAGTATTTCGAGAAGCATATTCGGCCGCTGCTCGTCGAGCATTGCCAGCAATGCCACGGCTCTAAAAAACAAGAGGCAGGGCTGCGGCTCGATTCGCGCACCTCAATAATGGCAGGCGGCGAGAATGGACCCGTAGTCGTGCCGGGCAAGCCGGAAATGAGCCGTCTGGTGCGGGCCATCGGCTATCAAGACGAAGCATTGCAGATGCCGCCCGACGGCAAGCTGTCTGGGGAAGCAATTGCGCGGTTAACCCAGTGGATTAAGTCGGGGGCGCCTTGGCCCACTGATCCGAGCTCGCAACCAGAACATGCTAATCGGTCAGCGGACGCCTGGAAGGAACACTGGGCGTTCCAACGGGTGCGCGAGCCGGCGTTACCCGCTGTGAAGGACAGTGACTGGGTGCGCTCGCCGATCGACCAGTTCGTTCTCGCGCGATTGGAAGCCGCAGGTCTGGCTCCTTCGCCGCCCGCCAATCGCCGCACGCTTATCCGGCGTCTTTATATCGATCTGACGGGCGTGCCGCCTGCGCCAGATGAAGTTGAGGCATTTGTCGCCGATGAACGGCCCAATTCCATCTCACAACTGGTCGACCGGCTCTTGGCCTCGCCGCAGTACGGTGAGCGTTGGGGACGCTATTGGCTCGACCTGGCCCGCTATGCAGACAACAAGGGATATAAGTTTTTTTCATCCGATGAATTGTATGCGTACACGTACCGCGACTGGGTTATTTCGGCGCTGAATAACGATCTGCCTTACGACCAATTCATTATCCAGCAGCTTGCCGCCGACCGCCTGACGAGTGGCGAAGATACGCGCCCCTTGGCGGCAATGGGTTTCTTGACAGTCGGCCGCAGGTTTTTGGAAGACGTTCATGACATCATCGATGATCGGATCGACGTGGTGGGCAGAGGTTTGCTGGGATTGACGATTTCCTGCGCTCGTTGCCATGACCACAAGTTCGATCCGATTCCGACGGCCGACTACTACTCACTTTATGGAGTCTTTGCGGGCTCGGTCGAACGGACGCGCACCTTGCTTGGCGCCGAGCGAACGTCCGAGGAGAGCGAGCTCCTAAATGAGCTTCAAGCGCGCGAAGACGCTCTCGACCAATATCTTGAAAAGCGGCACAAGGAGCTATTGACCGCATTCCGGACGCAAATCGCCGAGTACCTGATCGCCGCCCGTGCCGCGCAGAAGCTGCCGCCGACTGACAAGTTTATGTTCGTCGAAGAGCCAGGCAAGCTGAGTTTGCTCATAATCGGCAACTGGCGGGCCCTGCTGGATCGCACGCAGCGCGGCCACGATCCGATCTTCGCCCCCTGGCACGCCATGGCGTCGCTCGCCGACGGCGACTTTGCCGCGCAAGCGGCGCCGCTGTGCTCGAAGTTTGCCGCGAACGCAGATCCCGATCATCCGCTCAACCCTCGTGTCGCGGCGTTATTTGCCAGCTCGGCTCCTGCCGATCTGGCCGAGGTCGCGCGGCGCTATGCTACGTTGTTCACGCAGATCGAGTCCGAATGGCAAGCAGCTGGCCAGATCACAAGCACCGGCGCCGCACTGGCCGAGCCGCCGGTGCGCTTGCCAAACGATCATGACGAAGCGCTGCGCCGCGTACTGCATGGCCCGACTTCTCCTTGCGACGTGCCAATGACCGATGTCGAGTTGCTAGTCGGCCGACCGGGCCAGGCGGAGATCAACGAACTGCGCAAGAAGATTTCTGAATCGCTGAATGCCGCGAAGTTCCGCCCGCGACGAGCCATGGTTCTGGAGGAATCGCCCGCGTTGTGTCTGTACCAGCCGCATGTCTTTGTGCGCGGCAAGCCCGGCAACTTGGGCCCGGAAACGCGCCGTCAGTTTCTCGGCGCCCTGGCCGGCCCGGAACGAAAGCCATTTGCTCAAGGCAGCGGCCGATTGGAACTGGCTCGCGCCATCGCTGATGCCAACAATCCGCTCACGGCGCGCGTGCTGGTCAATCGCGTCTGGCTCGCGCATTTCGGCGCCGGACTGGTCCGCACGCCGAGCGACTTCGGCCTGCGCAGCGAGCCGCCCAGCCATCCCGAGCTATTGGATTGGCTCGCTCACTCGTTTGCGCATCATGGCTGGTCGTTGAAGCAGCTCCACCGGTTAATCGTCCTCTCCGCGACCTATCAGCAGTCGAGCCACGATCGGACAGAAGCGGCCGTGATCGATCCCGACAATCGACTCGTCTGGCGGATGAATCGCCGGCGACATGATTTGGAATCGATGCGTGATGCGTTATTGTCGGTCGCCGGGCGGCTCGACCTCACGCCAAGCGGCTTGCCGGTCGATATTCTCGCAGCACCCTATAGCCGCAGGCGGACGGTTTATGGGTTCGTCGACCGGCAGAATCTGCCCGGACTGTTCCGCGTTTTCGATTTTGCCGTGCCCGATGCTCACAGCCCCCAGCGATATACAACAACCGTGCCACAACAGGCGTTGTATTTGATGAATCACCCGTTTGTGAGCGAGCAAGCACAGCACGTCGCCCGCAGAGCTGACATCACCGAGCTGGTCGAGCCGACGCAACGGATCGCGCAGTTATACCGGCTCTTGTTTGGCCGCTCTCCGAGCTCGGAAGAGATCGCCTCGGGACTGGAGTTTCTTGCCCCTCGCGATGCAGCACAACCTTTAGCCACGGTCGCTGCCTGGCAGTACGGCTATGGCGAGCAGGACCCAGCCACCGGTAAAATCAAGCAATTCACGAAGCTGATCCGTTTTACTGGCCTGCGTTGGCAGGGCGGACCTGCGCTCCCGGATCCGCGGGTCGGCTGGGTGTTTGTGGATGCCGCGGGCGGTCATCCGGGGGAATTGCCGGCATTCAGTTGTATTCGTCGCTGGATCGCCCCTTATGACGCCTCGATCGCCATCAGCGGCACGCTCAAGCATGCCGAAACGCAAGGGGATGGAATCGATGCGGCAATCATTTCCAGTTCTGCGGGCGTCCTAGGGCGCTGGACCGTGCAGAACAATCAGGCAGAAACTGCCGTTGATAAGCTCGACGTGAAGCAGGGCGACACGATCGATTTCGTCGTGGCCCGGCGCGAAAACGTGACCTGCGATCAGTTCCTTTGGGCTCCTGCAATTCGCGCGATTACCAGATTGCCGGGCAGCGAAGCCCAAGCTGCCGATTGGAACGCAACACGAGACTTCGTCGGCGTTTCCTCCGATCCGTGGGAGCGTTACGTGCATGCGCTATTGATGACGAATGAGTTTGTTTTCATCGATTGAGAAAATCTAACTTGAGCGAACGACGCCGAGATCAGGCGCGGGCACAGCACGCATTTGATCGTTTAGGACCGCGATATGAATAACTCGCCTCTCGCCTCCCGCAGCCAATTCAAACTGCCGCACTCGCCGCTCTCAAGGCGCGAACTGTTGAGCCGTTGCGGCATGGGACTCGGCTCGCTAGCGCTGGCAGAAATACTGGCCGGAGAATGCGGACGCGCGAGAGCTGCCCAGGCGACGGATGCCGCGCACCCGTTGGCTCCTAAAGGGCCTCCGCATTTCGCCGCCAAGGCGAAACACGTAATTCACTTCTTCATGAACGGCGGTCCGAGTCAGGTCGACACATTCGATCCAAAACCGGCGCTCGAGAAATACGCCGGCCAGAGTCTGCCCGTCACACTGGCGACGGAGCGCAAAACCGGCGCTGCGTTTCCTTCGCCGTTCAAATTTGCCAAATACGGCCAGAGCGGCACTGAGGTCAGCGAGATTTTTCCACACGTCGCCTCGTGCATCGACGAAATTGCGGTCGTCCGCTCAACGTTTGCCGAAGTGCCAAATCACGAGCCGTCGCTATTATTGATGAACTGCGGCGAAGCCCGCTTGATCCGTCCAAGCGTGGGCAGTTGGGTGACCTACGGCCTGGGAACCGAAAACCAGAACCTGCCCGCCTTCGTGGTCATGTGTCCCGGGGGCTATCCGATTCAGGCTTCGCAAAACTGGCAGGCCGGGTTTCTGCCCGGCATCTATCAAGGGACGTATATCGACTCTCAGCACACCGAGCTGGAAAAGCTGATCGAAAACATCCGGCATCATGGCGCCTCGCCCGCCGAACAGCGTCGGCAGCTCGACCTGGTGGAGCGGCTCAACCAACAGCACAAGCGCGAGCGAGAGAACGATCCGCAACTGGAAGCTCGCATTCAGTCGTTCGAGCTGGCGTTTCGCATGCAAAGCGAAGCGGCCGACGCTTTCGATGTCAGCCGAGAGCCGCAGCATATTCTCGATCTGTACGGGCCCGGCACGCATGCGCGACAGACGCTCGTCGCTCGCCGGCTGGTCGAACGAGGCGTGCGCTATGTGCAGCTCTGGCACGGAGCCGGGCAGCCGTGGGATAATCACGACCAGATCGCGGTCAACCACCGCAAACTGGCCGGCGAATGCGACCAGGCGATTGGAGCGCTGATTAAAGATTTGAAGCAGCGCGGTCTGTTGGAAGAAACGCTGATCCTCTGGAGCGGAGAGTTCGGCCGCACCCCTGTCGCCGAACTGCCGGCGGCCAATGGGCGCGATCATAATCATTACGGCTTCACGGTCTGGCTGGCCGGCGGCGGCATCCGTGGCGGGCAGGTATATGGCGCGACCGATGAGTTCGGCTTCCGCGCCGTCGAAAATCGCGTGCACGTGCACGATCTGCACGCCACGATGTTAAAGCTGCTCGGCTTCGATCACGAACGGTTCACGTTCCGCTACGCCGGGCGAGATTTCCGGCTGACCGACGTCTCCGGCCGAGTGCTGGATCAGTTGATCGCTTAGCTACCAGATTCGTTTACAGTCGCCGCTCATGCATCTATTTGATCGTCAACTGACGGCCAGCCTTGGCGGAATCGAACTCTTCAAAGCCGAGCTCGAGATTGCCGCGATAAACGGCGTTCAGCAGCGATTCTTCCAAGGCGATGCCCACGCGCAGCCGCGTCGGTCGCCAGCCGCCCCAACGATTGAGAATTGATGTAGGGCGTAGCCGATCGCCTCGCCAACGCCGCTCGCTTTTTTCCGCCAAGGCCGATTTCTCCGGCATGAGCACCGAGGAGCAGTTGTACTTTTCTGCGGTAATCCACAAGGCGTTTGTGGGCGTGAACGAAGAAGGAACCGAGGCGGCCGCCGCAACGGCGGTAGCATTGCGTGCGGCGGCAGAGCGACCTCGCCCCGAAGACTCGGTCGATGATCTCGGCAGCGATTTCGTTCTGGCAGCCCATGGCATCAATCGTGACCGTCGCTCCCTTCAGGTCCAGCAACTCCAACAGCAGCGGAATGGCCGTGATCTCATTCGATTTGGCGTCGGTGGCGACTTGACCCAAGGTGAGCCGAGCTTCGGCGGCCCACGCCGACACCAGATGCAACGGATTGTTGCTTCAGCTTGTTAAGCTGGGGCTGTGGTTCATCTGCCTGATTTTGAATCGGCGGAGGCGTTGCGAAAACCTCAATTCATGGAAGACGCTGTTCCTTGTGCCTGCACCAGCGTCGGCTCAGGCGCAAAACACCACGTAAATCGACGTCGGTACACTTTGAAATGCGTTGGCTCGCCGCTGGCGCTTTGAGATGCGGTTGTCGTTCGCGGAATCGCCCCGAATAAGCTCGGCGCCCAGCACCGGACGCCGGCAGGTCTGAGTGGTATACTGTTCTGCCTGGCGCAGACTCGAGGAAAACGCTCCTTCAGAGTAACAAATCGCGAAGCCCCCGAAGAGCCATGGTGGCAAATGCTCGGTAAGTTGTTTCAGCGAATTTCAGAAGCGCCGACGAATCCCCAAGCTCAGCCAGCGGCGGATGAATTCGATGTGGCGGACCTGTATCGTGGTCCGGTGCAAATCGATGAGGAGCCGGCGCAAACCTTACCTTTGGATGAAAAGCTGCGGCAGGCGTACTTCTGGGTCGTCAATCACGCCGTCATCAGTCCGTTCTACGATATCGAGTATCACGACGGCCCGTCGCAGACCTACGTATTCGGCGATGCGAAAGGCTCGCTGACGCTCCCCTCCGGACAAAGCTACTCAAGCTTTACATTGCTGCCGCTCTTGACGTTCGCTGTGCGGGCAAAGTGCCTGCTCATCGGCGGCCCAGGACGCGGCAAGACCTCCAGCGCGATCCTCATGAGCGTGCTGGCGGGGTACTCCCTGCGAGACGTACGGCGCGCCATCCAGAAAGGTCAGCCGCAGATGACGATTGCCGATTTGCTCGGCAGTCCGTTGCCGGCCGACCTCGTGACCGCCAAAAGTCTCGATCAGATCGGCATCGGCTGGCGAAAATGGCTCTCGATGCGGGTGAAAATCATCGACGAGTACAACCGCATCCCCACGCGGACCCAGTCGGCCTTGCTGACGCTGATGGCAGACAACTACGCCGAGTTGTTCGACCAGACGCTCGAGTGTCCGGAGTCGGCCTGGTATTTGACTGCCAACGACGACGCGGGCGGCGGGACTTATCAGGTCATCGAAGCGCTCCGCGACCGGATCGATATTGTCGTCAAGGCCCCGCACTTCAACACGCGGTTTCTGGGCGAATTGCTGGGCCGCATCGAGTCCGGCGTGAGGCCGGAGGAAGTCGTGCCGCCGCAGATTATCTTCAGCGAAGAAGACGCCAGCCGCCTGCACCGCGAGATTCTCAAGGTGCGCATGCCGGCAGAATTGCTGCGGCGTTTGGAGTTTTTCGCCAGCCAGTTCGAGTTTAGCGATCACGCGGCGTCGCAATTCGAATACAAGACGAAAGACACCTTTAAGCTGGCCGGCGCCGACTGGTCGCAGCTCACGAGCCAGGAAACCGGCAAAGACAGACTCAAGGATTTAGGGGCGCAGACGCGAAACGGTCTTTCCGTACGCAGCTTAATGACCGTGCTCGTGTTCGTGAAGGCAATGGCCTATTTCCGCGGAATGCGCGAAGTGTCACTGGAAGACGTACGGCAGCTCATTCCCTTCGTGCTGCACGACAAACTAACGCAAGATGCAGATTGCCCGTACTTCGAGTCAGCCGAGAACGCGATGCTGCGCACTGACAAGGTCGGTTGGATTCGCAAGCTGTTTGACCTGTCGTGCGCAGAGTACGAACGGCTGCAATTGGACCGCGACGACCCGGTGGAGCAATTCACTGCGGAGTTCGACCGGGGCCTCGATGGCCTCCCCGCCCGCGAAGTCAAAGCGCGGCTC
>JAICIG010000249.1 GCA_025924495.1 Pirellulales bacterium
CGCATGCGCCGAGCCCAGGTCGCAACAGTCGCACTGGCGTGCACGCCGTGGATTGCGACTATTTGCCGCGCAGCTTAAACTTGCAGTGTGACGACAGATACTCACGCTGGAACGACTCGAGCCGATATCGCCGTCGAGCCCATGGGCTCGCGCCGCCCGCATGTCATGTTGATTGTCGAAACGGCGCTGGCCTACGGCAGGGCGGTGGTGCAAGGCATCAGCAAATACATGGTGGCCCATCAGCCCTGGTCGCTGTATCTCGACTTGCGCGAACTGATGGCCGAACCGCCTGACTGGCTGGAAAGTTGGCAGGGCGACGGCATTATCAGCCGCTCGACGACGCCGGAGCTGGCCGGCAAGCTCAAACGCTGGGGCGTGCCGACGGTCGACTTGAACGATATCCACGGCAAGCTCGGGCTGCCGCATGTCTGGACGGACCATGCCGCCGTGGGGCGCCTGGCGGCATCGCACTTGCTCGACCGCGGCTTCCGTCATTTTGCCTTCTGCGGTTTTTCCGGCCATCATTGGTCGGTTTTGCGTCGCGACGGTTTCGCCGCTGAACTCGACCAGGCCGGCATGGCTTGCAGCGTGTTCGAATCTCCCTGGGAAACGAGCAAGGCGAATCCTTGGGAGACGCAACAAGACTCGCTGGGGGCATGGCTGCAGCAGTTGCCCAAACCCGTCGGGGTCATGTGTTGCAACGATTTGCGCGGTCAGCAGGCGCTCGATGCTTGTCGGCGGCGCGAGCTGTATGTGCCGGGAACGGTGTCGGTGATTGGCGTGGACAACGACGAAGTGCTCTGCGCATTGTGCGATCCGCCTCTGTCCAGCGTGGTCCCGAACGCAGAACGCGTCGGTTACGAGGCAGCCGCGCTGCTCGATCGGCTGATGCGAGGC
Organism: Pirellulales bacterium; assembly: GCA_025924495.1. Next base: position 898 of record JAICIG010000249.1, read on the forward strand.
GAAAACGTCGAATCGCCCGAGATTCTCGTTCCTCCCTTGGGCGTGCAAACCCGGCAATCGACCGACGCGCTGGCGATCGACGACGCGCTCGTGGCTGCGGCGGTTAAATGCATCCGAGAGCGGGCTTGCCAAGGGCTGACTGTCGACGAGGTGCTGCGTGAAGTGCCGCTTTCGCGCAGCATGCTCGAAAAACGATTTCGCCGCTATCTGCAACAAACGCCCCAAGAGGCGATCCGTTCCGTACAAATCAAACGCGTGAAACAACTGCTGGTCGAAACCGACCTGTCGCTGGATGCCATCTCTCGCCTGGCCGGCTTTAAGCACGTCGAGTACATGAGCGTCGTCTTCAAGCGCGAGACAAACCAGACCCCCGGCCGATACCGCAGAGAGGCCCGGGTGCTGTAAACGCAACAGAAATCATCGACTAAATAAGTGGCGGGACCCGCCCACTATGGCGCCGCGACTGTCCGAACTGCTTTGACGCGCGGCACTTCGGATTTGCGACCTAAGCGTTCGTCCGCCGCACAGACCCCGGCATCCCTCATGAGCTTCTTACAGTGGCGCAATTGCGGACGGCGGAAGTCCAGCGGAGAATAGAAGTTCGCTCTGACGCCCGAATCGAGTTGATCTATGAATCCCATTGTTGCCGCGCTGCGTCGCCCGCTGACCGTCATGGTGGCCTCGGTCGCCATCGCGCTCGGCGCATTTCTGGCCGTAGGCGGTTCGCTGTTCGAGCAGCTCGGCATGCCTTATCCCGCCGGGCTGCCTAAGGGGATGGAAGTCGATATTTTTCCCAGTCTGAACCTGCCAGTGATTTACGTCTGCCAGCCGTACGGCGGCATGGACCCCGCGCAAATGGAAGGCTTTTTAACCAACTACTACGAATACCACTTTCTCTATATCAGCGGCATCCATCACGTCGAGTCGCGGAACGTGCAGGGCACGGCCTTGATGAAGCTCTACTTTCATCCGGGCACAAACATGCCACAGGCCATGGCCGAGACCATCAACTACGTGAACCGCTCACAGGCCTTCATGCCCCCCGGCACGGTTTCGCCGTTCGTCATGCGGTTCGATACGGGAAGCGTTCCGGTCGGATATCTCGTCTTGTCGAGCGAGACGCGCACAATCGCCGAGATCCAGGATCTCGCTCTGTTCCGCGTGCGGCCGATGTTCGCCAGCCTGCCTGGCGTGTCGGCGCCTCCGCCTTTCGGCGGCAGCGCCCGCAGCATCGTCGTCACGCTCGATCCACAGCGTCTGCAATCGTACGGCATGTCGCCGGAAGAGGTGGTGACGGCGGTCGCCAAAGGCAATTCGATCAGTCCGTCCGGAAACCTGCTCGTTGGCGACAAGTACCCAATCGTGTCATCCAACTCGGTCGTGAAAGACCCGCAGCAGTTGCTCTCCATTCCCATCCGTAACGGCGGCGCGCCCGTCTACATCCGCGACGTCGGCTACGTGACCGACTCGGCCGACGCGCCGGCCGGTTATGCGCTGGTCAACGGCCGCCGAGCGGTTTACATCCTCGCAACCAAGCGGGCCGACGCCTCGACGATGAGCGTGATCGCAAACATCAAGAAGTCGCTACCCGACATGCAAGCCGTGCTGCCGGAAGATATCAAGGTCAGCTTCGAGTTCGATCAATCGCCCTATGTAACGCGGGCCGTGTCGAGCGTCATGCTGGAAGGAGCCCTGGGCGCGCTATTGGTGGGGCTGATGGTGCTGATCTTTTTGCGCGACTGGCGCAGCGCGCTGGTCGTGGTGCTCAACATTCCGCTCGCGCTGTGCGGGGCGCTGGTTGCGCTTTGGATCACGGGCGAGACGATCAATGTGATGACGCTCGGCGGCCTGGCCTTGGCCATCGGCATCCTGGTCGACGAAGCCACGGTCGAAGTCGAAAACATCCATGCCCAAATGCAGCACACCGACTCGGTGGCGATGGCCGTGCGGATGGGCAACGCTTTGACCGCGGTCCCCCGCTTGCTGGCGATGCTCTGTGTTCTGGCAGTGTTCATTCCGGCGTTCTTCATGAAGGGCGCCGCGCAAGGGCTCTTCGCTCCGCTCGCGCTCGCGGTCGGCTTTGCCATGATCGGCTCCTATATTCTCTCGAGCACATTCGTGCCGGTCGTGTCGGTCTGGCTATTGCGGCGTGCGGCTCATCATGCAGAAGAAGAAGCATCGCCGTTCGGACGCCTGCGGCGCGGTTACGAAGCGACCGTGGCAAAGCTGGTTCGCCTCCGCTGGCTCGTCATCGTCGCTTATGCGGCGGTTGTCGCAGTGGTCGTCGGTTGGTGCGGACCACGGTTGGGCCGAGAGATTTTTCCGGTCGTCGATGCCGGCCAGTTCCGGATGCGCATCCGGGCCCCCGACGGCACGCAGATCGCCCGCACCGAAAAGTACGCGCTCGACATGCTTCAGCTCGTCAAGGAGGAAGTCGGGGCCGACAACGTGGCCTTAACGCTCGGTTATGTGGGCATGATTCATTCGAATTTTCCGGTCAATGCCGTCTATCAATGGTCGCGCGGGCCGGAGGAGGCGATTCTGTACGTCGATCTGCGCGAAGGCGCCGGCGTGCACGTGGAGCCGCTCAAAGAGCGATTGCGCAAGCTCGTTGCCGAAAAGATGCCGGAGTTGCGGGTCTCTTTCGAACCTTCCGATATCGTCAATGAGGTGATGAGCTTCGGCTCGCCGACGCCGATCGAGATTGCCGTGAGCGGTCCGAACCTGCCCGACAGCCGCGCGTTCGCCGAGAAACTGCGAGACGAACTGGCGACAATTCCCGCGCTGCGCGATCTTCAGTTCGGCCAGTCGCTCGATTATCCCACGATCGAAGTTCAGATCGACCGCGAAAAGGCCGGTCTAGCGGGGTTGTCGCCCGTCGATGTCTCCAGGGCCTTGGCTCCCGCCACGTCGTCGAGCCGCTTCGTGGTCCCGAACTACTGGGCCGATCCCAAATCGGGCATCGCCTACCAGGTGCAAGTCGAAGTTCCGCGGCCGGTCCTTCGCTCACCCGACGACCGCGTGCAAACCATCAATTCGAGCGAAGATTTGGGGAGGTTGCCGGTTCGCAGGGCCGACGACCGCCAGGTACTGGTGCGCGACATTGCGACGATTCAACCCGGCGCGATGCCGGGACAATACGATCGCTACAATATGCGGCGGCAAGTCACCCTTACTGCCAATATCGCGGACGAAGACTTGGGCGGGGTGGCGGGCCAAATACAAGCCGCGATCAGAAAAGCGGCCGCTCCGCCGCAAGGCGTGAAGGTGGAAATAAGAGGTCAGATCGTACCGATGGACGAGATGATGAGCGGCCTGTCCGTCGGGCTCGTCGTCGCGATCCTTGTCGTGTTTCTGCTGCTGACGGCGAATTTTCAATCGTTGCGCCTAGCGCTGGCCACGGTGTCCACCGTGCCCGCGGTGATTGCGAGGGTCGTTTTGATGCTTTTTCTGACTCGCACCACGTTGAACATCCAGTCGTTCGTCGGCGCAATTATCGCAATTGGCGTGGCGATGGCCAACGCGATTCTGTTAGTGACTTTCGCCGAGAGCGCGCGGCGTTCGGGACATGACTGCCGCGAAGCTGCCGCGTCGGGCGCCGCCAGTCGGTTACGAGCCGTGTTGATGACGAGTTGTGCGATGATTGCCGGCATGGCGCCGATGGCGCTCGGCCTGGGCGAGTCGGGCCAGCAGAATGCCCCACTTGGTCGAGCGGTCATCGGCGGGCTGGCCGCCGCGACGGCCGCAACGCTTTTCATCTTGCCGGGATTCTTCGCTGCAATTCAAGCCCGAGCAAAGACGTCATCGGCGTCGCTCGATCCAGCCGATCCGCATAGCGCCCTGTACCTGCCGACCGCCGCGACAACGCTAGCCGGAACGGAAACACAAGCATGAGACAACCGCTTTCGATCGCTTTGCTGCTCGGCACGCAAACCTGGCTGCTCTGTATAGCGGCCGGCTGCCATCGTCCCGCCCCGGCGGCGCCTGTCGAAAATAAATCTCAGCCAGCGGCCGTAGGCGTGCAGCGCGTGGTTGCCGGCAAACCGGAACGAAAAACGCTCCGACTTTCCACGACACAGCCGGGGCAAATTCAGGCATTCGAAGAAACGCCGCTGTTCGGCAAGCTTGCGGGCTATATCGATAAAGTGCAAGTCGATATTGGCGACAAAGTGACCAAAGGACAAACGCTGGTCACAATCGCAATCCCGGAAATGCAAGACGATTTGGAACACAAGCGGGCTCTCGTCGCTCAGGCGGAGGCCGAGCTGAAGCAGGCCGAAGTCGCGGTCGCAGCCGCCAAAGCGGCGACCAACACGGCTGAAGCGCAAGTCGAGCAATCTCTGGCCGGCGTGACTGCCGCCAAAGCAGAGCGCGAGCGTTGGAACTCCGAACACGCGCGAGTCAAGGAGCTCGCCGCGAATCGTTCGGTAAATCAGAAAGTCGCCGACGAAACGCTCAATGAGCTGAAAGGTGCGGAAGCGGCCTATGAGAAGGCGCTGGCCGGGGTCCGCTCGTCGCAGGCTCTGCTGGAGGAAGCTCGCGTGCGCATCGAGCAATCCGAAGCCGATGCGCAAGCGGCGACAGCCCGGCTGCGCGTAGCCAAGGCAGAACTCGCCCGGACGACGACGCTCATGGATTACACCATGATTAAGGCGCCGTACGACGGCGTAGTTACGCGCCGCCTCGTCGTCACCGGCGATTACATTTCCCCGGCGACCACCGCTGCCGCGCAACCGATTCTGGTTGTTTGCCGCTCCGACGTGGTGCGGGTCTTCGTGGACGTGCCCGAGTTGGAAGCGGCCTGGGTCGACGATGGCGACAAGGCGGAAGTTCGCGTCCAGGCGCTCGGTGGGAAAAGCTTTCCCGCGACCGTCACGCGCAACAGTTGGTCGCTCGACCCGACGAACCGCTCGCTGCGCACGGAGATCGACATTTCCAACTCCCAAGGCGTCTTGCGGCCCGGCATGTATGCGACGGCGACCATTCTGCTGGAAGAGCGCGCCGACGCGCTTGCCTTGCGGGCCATGGCGATCGTGCACGAGGAGCAAGACGCCTTCTGCTGCACGGTTGAGGAGGGAAAGATCAAGCGGCAGAAAGTCGAACTCGGGCTGCGAGCCGGCGCCGATGTCGAGATTCTCGCCGGCCTCACGCCCGATCAGACCGTGGTGCTGGCCAAAGCCGAATCGCTGCAGGCGGGGCAGGCCGTGGAAGTGATTGCGGCAGACAAGAAATAAGAATCGCCGACTCAACCTGGCATGCGATTCAAGCCGGAAAGTTGACAATCAGAAGATGCCCCTTCCAAGAGACGCTTCATGAAACGTATCGTCCTCTTCCTCATATCGGTGCTAATGCTGCCAGCCTTGCTGCCTGGCGAGGAACCTTCGCCAGTCAAAGATGGCCAATTCCCGGTCGAATCGAACCTGCGCGCCGGAGTCGCCAAGATTGATATCACGCCGGCCGAAAGCGAAGGCTTAATCGTGACAGGACACCGGCGCACCGTCCACGGAGTTCGCGATCCGTTGCGGGCGGGCGTGCTGCTGCTCGATGACGGCGAGACGAAGGCCGCGATCGTGACGCTCGATACGATTGGCGCCTGGGATGAAATGGTGCGTCTGGCGCGCGCGCGGATCGAAAAGGAGACGGGCGTGCCAGCGGCGAACATTCTGGTCGCAGCATCGCACAACCACTCGGGGCCCGCGTTTGAATCAGATTCCCCGTGGGGCCGCGAACTGATCGACAAGCTGGCGGCGGCGGCGAAACAAGCCGCCGGAGAGATGCGCACGGCGACCATCGGTTACGGCGAAGACCGGATTGGCTTCAGCATTAATCGACGCAAGGTGATCGACGGTCGCGCGGTGGTCCGCCTCAACCCCGAAGGACCGAACGACCCGCGCGTGAAAGTACTGCGTTTCGACGACGGGAAGTCGCTTACTCCGTTAGCCGTCGTGATGCATGCCGTCTGTCACCCGTGCTTTTTCACCTGGGGCGATAAGGGCTCGCCGCCTTATCCGCAGGGATATCCCAAGATGAGCGCCGACTTTCCGGGCGAAGCGCAGACGTTCGTCGAGAAGTGCTACGGTCAGAAGACAAGTGCATTGTTTCTTCAAGGCTGCGCGGGGGACATCCGGCCGAACCTGCCCGGCTACCCGTACCGCTGTGCGGACGAAGCCGATATCCAATGGGCCGGCCGCGATCTGGGCAGCGCCGTCGTCCGTTCGCTGGCCGCCAACGTAACGCGAGAGCAATTGCGCCAGCGGCCTTCCTACTATGCCATCCGCGCTGCGAATACAGTTGTCTCGCTGCCGGGCAAAGAAGGGCGGATCTCGGCAGAACTGCAAGCCTTGAAGATCGGCCCTTATTTGCTGCTCACGATGCCTGGCGAACCGATGGTCGAGTACAGTTTCAAGCTGGAACAAGCCATCGCGGACCGGGCCATTCCAATCATTGTGGGATACGCCAACGGCAATCTCGGCTATATCGCCACGGCCGAAGCCTACGACGTCGGCGGGTACGAACCAAGCACGTCGAAGCTGGCGCCCGAAGCCGAAACTATCATCCTGGCTGAACTCGGCCGCTTGGCTGACCGCGTCGTCGGAGACGTGTTCGAATCGTTCTCTAAGCACCCTAAAGATGTGCAGCAACGAGAGAAGTTAGAAAGAGCCAGCTCGGTCGAAGCAAATTCCGGCAAACCATAGCTGTGGCGTCCGGATGGGCGCGCCGTCCGCGCTGAGGATGGCTGCTTCGCTCTGGATCGTTGCTTCGAAAAGAAAAGCTGCCAGGAATTCAGATTGTGCCCGAGGTGCGGCGCCGCATGACGGCCTCATTCGGCGGATACTGGTAGTGGGCGACAGGCACGAATTGCCCGCTGGCAAGGTCGTAGGCGAAGACATCGCCCGTTTCGATCTTGTATACCCAACCGTGCAAGTGCAGGTCGCCGCGCATCAGCCGAGGAGCGATTGAAGGCAGCGTGCGAAGGTTTTCCAACTGCACCAGCACGTTTTCTTCTACAGTCGCCGTTACCAGCGCATCGCCTTCCAGATGAGTGTACTTGTCTCGGACAATGCGGCGGGTCGACTCGGCATGCGAGAGCCACGAGGCGACTGCTGGCAGCGAATCGACCATTGCGGGATCGAGCAATGCACGCATGGCGCCACAGTGCGAATGGCCGCAGATAATAATGTCTTTGACCCCTAAAGCGTCTACGGCGAGTTCGATTGTGGCGCCTTCTCCGCCATTGCCCGCACCGTGCGGCGGGATGATATTGCCGGCGTTACGCAGAATGAACAGATCGCCCGGCTGCGACTGCGTAAGCAGATTGGGGTCGATCCGCGAGTCGGAGCAAGTGATGAACAGCGTCTCGGGATTCTGGCCCTTCGCCAATTGCTTAAATAAACCTTCGAGGGGCCGAAAATCCGTGGTTTGGAACTGGTGAATGCCCTGGATCAGCTTCTGCATTTTCCGTCCTGACTCGTAAGCGGGAACAAAAAAGGCCGGAGAAAAACGCCGGCGGCGGCGTCTATCTCCGGCCATTCTCTTCTGAAGCACACCCCAAAGAGATAGTTAGCTCGGATCGTCCGTCATGCCGAGGCGCCGGCACGTCGCCGTCCTCCTCCGCCTAATCTCAGGCTATTGATAGGCTTCGACGCCTTTCGCGTCAAGGCTTGAATGGGAGCAGGCAAACCCGCAAGTCAAACGATTTTTGGCGCGAATTCACATTATGTGCGGTACTCGATGACGTCTGAAGCCGACGAGCGGCCATTTGTCGCGCTCAGCCGCGCGGCGCTCGACGGCGCGGGCGCCCTTTCCCACTCGACATCGAGCAGTTCGAGCAGCGCTGCGTGCAATCACGGCCTCGCGTAAAACCTGACTTGCGGCCCTATCCCAATCCTCGCCAGAATTCGGCATACCAGTCGAGCGGACGCCTCGCCGGCGTATTCCCATGAAGCCATGCGAGCGGCCAATAAAGTTTTTCGAAGATCGCCGTGGTCCAAACGAAACGGTTTATGAGCACGATCGCCGGGCCAACGCTAACGACGTAGCCTGCGAAGCATGAGAGGGCAAGCCCGATTTTGGCGGCACGCGATCGCTTTCGCGGCCGAGTTCGACGGCGCATCAGGTTCCATGCGCTCCAAGCCGCCACAGCAGTGCCGGCGGCAAAGACGCCGAGCTGTGGCGCGACGCGATAGAGCGCCGACAGCGCCGCGGCGATCAGCATCAGCAAAAATACGGAGCTGAGGCTGAATTGCCAGCGCGAAGGCAATGCCTCGCCCGGGCGCCCGATGGTTCGCGTCATGGATTGCTCGTTGAAAGCTGCGAAGTTTTGGCCGCGGCGGCTTCAGCCGCAGCGGTTCCGGAAAACTCGCGCTTAATCCGGCGATAAACGGTCTGCGCTTGCTTCGCCCGACCACGCGATTCAAGCGAACGGGCTTGCGAAAGCAGGTAATTCGCCCGGTTCTTCGCGAGGTCTACGGTGCGAGTTGACTTCGCAGCCAGTGCGGCATGAGGCGGGACAAACCGATAATTGCCGCCAGTTGATTTGGAAAGACGCTCCATCATCCGGCAATTCGCTGTGTCCTCGTAGGCAATCGTATGAATGGGCGTTCCGCCGCGATTGTGCCGATCGACGATTTCGAACACGCTGGGGTTTCCCTTGAGTAGGCCGGCGTTGTTATTCGTCTGCTGGCCATTGAACTCGCCGTCGGACAGCAGAAATAGCGCGCTCGGCTGCATCGCAAGCCCCACGCTCAACGCTTCCCGCGGATCGGTCGAGTCGCCCGTCGCCACCGTCGCCAGCCACTCGTTGAGGCGCCGCTTATTCTGAGGCGTGGCCGAGACGGCCTTGGGAAAGATCTCGGCGTCGTCGAACATTCGCCGCGTCTGGCCGCAAAAGAGAATGACGTAGAACGATTGCGCGGGCGAGAGACGATCGATGGAGGCTTTCAACTCGGCCATGGCGCGCATGAAACGCGTTCCTTCGCTCGCACTCGGCCCCTGACCGCGATCCATGCTGGTTGATATATCCACAACGTAAACGAACGCATCGCCATAAGCGACGGTTCCGAAAAAGGAAGCCCCTGGACCCGATCCCCGGTGCGATGCAACATCGGCGCCCGATCCGACAAGGCCACTGCCAGGGCGCCCGTCGGCGGCCGCGACATCCGCAGCGCCCCCTGAACTGCCAAACAGATCGGTTTCGTCGTCGCTCAACAGATCTCCGGCTTCGGGCGGCAGCAGAGCGTCGCTCATCACGAGCGTCTCGAACTGCGGCGCTGGTTCTAAGCTACTGACCTGTAACGCCAGCGGCGCGCTGGCGCCGGAGCCCTCCGGTTGCAATAGCATGGTCATAACGACCAGCGCGACCGTATGTGCAAGCAACGACAAGAGCAAGCTACGCCGAACGGCGAAGCGCGAGGAAGGACGAGAATCCATAGCGGCCTCTCCCATCCAGTGGCTGGTCCGCATCGGCGACGGTTCCGCACGCCGCCAGTAGGGTTCAGACGCGATTTATTCTCAGGCAATGCTGACGAAAACGCAAGGGTTTGCCAGGCAATTGACATGTCATGTGATGGCGCGAGTCTGATCGTCAAAAGCATGGTCCGTGGCGAAATCGCCTCGCTCGGCGACGCCGATTGAAGATGTGGTCAACCAAGCAGCTTTGCGGAGTCACGCGGGGAACGCGCAGCCTTGTCGGCATTGCCGGCCGCCGCTTGCGATATCGCGGCGCTAGGTTTCGCGTTGCGCCACGCCGGCACTGGGCGGTGCGGGCGTGTTTTGATATTCGGCGGTGGCGACGATCTGTTCTTGGGCAAGTTCTTCGCGGCGAGCGTCGCCCGCAACTAACCGGGCCACCAGGTCGGCTTGTTCCTGCAGCGTGATCTGCCGGCCGAGATAGGTGTTGTACCAGCCTGCGGACAGGTTCCGGTCATTTTCCTGGCTGATCACGAACCGTCGAGCTACGAGATGGTGGTCCATCGAGCCATCGGCCAGGTGACCTGTCCAGTAGTCATACCCTTGCTGTTCGGGTTCGCGATCGAGATAGCGGCGGTAAAGTTCCGTGACCCACCCGCTGTCGTTGCCGCCTGAGGCCTGCCATAGTTCTTGTGAGGCGAGAATGCCGATCTCGACGTCGTCAGGTCCGCCGCTTTGGCGCCAGATCTGGTCTCGCCAATAGCCCAGGCCCGTTTGTTCGGCGTCTCGATGCAAGTAATCGTGATAGAACTGCTGGATCGCCAGATTGAGATATTCGTCGCTATTGAGGAGCATGCGGGCTATTTGACCCAACATCTTCTGGCCCTGCGTTATCAGGTCGGTTCCTTGCTGCCACTCAGTCGGAGTCGGATCGCGATCAAGAACATCGCGATACAGTTTGCGAATCAGTTCCGCGGGTTGCGAAACGAGCAGTACTTGCGCTGTCGAATCGCCGCCGCCATTCGAGGCCTTGTAGGTGAATTGATCGATGCCATGAAAAGTACTGTTCGCGGTGTAAGAGAATGTGCCGTCCGAGTTGAGCGTCAAGATTCCGTGGTCAGGCGGCACGACGACCACTGCGGTCAATACGCCGCCGCCCGTCGCGTCGTTGCTCAGCACGCTGTCGCTGGAATGCACCGGGTTGTTGGTCGAGCCAAGTAGATACGTGTCGGCAATCGCGCCCGGCAAGTCGCTGCTTGTGGCGGGCGCCACATTAATCGTCACGCTGGCGACGTCACTGGTCAGTTGGCCTTCGCGCGCCTGATACGTGAAGCCGTCAAGCCCGCTGAAGCCCGCTTGCGGCACGTATTC
>JAICIG010000250.1 GCA_025924495.1 Pirellulales bacterium
CGCGGCGGCGGCGCTGTATGATCGGGGACCGAACGATCGTCGCGATTTCCATGCCCAGGAAGGTTTTCGATGGACGGGCGCCCGCAACTGCCGAATTCATTCACCAGTTGGGTGCGCGTGTTCGGGCCCGGCGCCATCATCGCCTCGCTCACGATCGGCACAGGCGAGCTGATCTTCTCTACCCGCGGCGGTGCGCTCTTCGGCTATCACGTCCTGTTCGTGTTCGCCGTCATCTTATTGCTGAAATGGGGGCTCGTGCTGGCGACCAGCCGGCACATGATTCTGACGGGCGTGCACCCTTACGAGCGCATGATTGACCTGCCCGGTCCGCGCGGCTGGCTGCCAATCGCGTTGGTGCTGATGGCGGTGGTCTGTATGCCGATCTGGATCAGCTTTCACTCGGGCGTGCTCGGCAACCTGACCTCTTGGGTCACGGGCACGGGCGATGTGTTGCATGGCGGCATGGATTACATCTGGGGCGCGAGCATTTTGTTGGCCACGCTGCTGCTGTCGGCGACCGGGGGTTACAAAGTGCTGGAGAATGTGCAGATGGCCGTCGTCTTCGCGCTTGTCATCTGCGCCATCGCTACGCTTGTCCTATACAAGCCCGACTGGCTCGAGTTGCTGTCGGGCCTGCTGCCCGCCAAGCTGGATTATCCGGCTTGGCTGCCGCAGAAGTACCCGGAGATCGCCCGCCACTCGGTGTGGGTCGAAACGACGCGATACGTCGGCGTCATCGGCGGGGCCGGCTTCGATTACCTGGCTTACACTTCCTGGCTGAGAGAAAAGAGCTGGGGCGTGTTGCCGCAGAGGGCCACGCCCGAGCAGCTCGCCGAAATTGCCGCCGATCCCAACCATGCAGTCCGCAAGTGGATCAATGCGCCGCTGATTGACAGCGCCATCAGCTTCGGTTTGGTCGTCGCCTTTAGCGCCGTGTTCGTGGTTTCGGGCGCCATGTTTCTTGGCCCCGAGCACGTGGTGCCCGACGAAGACAGCATGCTCAACCTTCAGGCTCGCTTTGTCACCCGCATCCAGCCGCTGCTTTTGCCGCTGTATGTGCTGGGGGCCTTTCTGACGATGATCGGCACGCTCTACGGCACGATTGAAATCGCCTGCATCATTCCTAACGAAATCTTCCGTTCGTTCATCGCGGACTGGAGCGAAGAACGCTCGAAGCGTCTGCGCCGCGCCGTGTTGGGGTGGTGTGCGCCGGTGGCGCTGGCGATCCTCGCCTGGCTGTTCGTGCGTCAAGCCAGCCCGGTCGAGTTTCCCGAGGAGTCCGTAATCGGCACGAAAGCCGTGGTCAGCGATGCGGAAGGCGCCAACACCGAAGCGGCCCGACTGCAGAAGCCCCGATTGCTGCTGGCGATTTTGACGCCGGTGAACCTGTTCACCGGCGTGTTGTCGTGCGGGCTGGTTTGCCTGCTGGTGATCTGGATGGATCGCCGCTGGCTGCCGCCCGGCTTGCAGCCGCCGAAGTGGCTGACCGGCTTGAACCTGATCTCGGCGCCCGCGTTTCTCGGGCTGGGGCTGAAAGGTTTTTGGGACAACGAAAACCGCTGGGTTGTGATTGGCGCCATGGCAGGCATTTTCGCCCTCGCTTTGCTTGTCGCCGTCGCAATGAGGCCGAAGCTGAACGAAACGCAAGCCCATCGGACTGATACCGCCTGAGGGACCGCACATGTCTAACCGCGTCGATCGGATCGACTACGGCATGTTCATCATGCCGTTTCACGCGCCCGACAAGCCGCTCGCGCAAGGGTATGATGAAGACCTCGAGCTGATCGTGCTGGCGGAGAAGCTGGGCTTTAAAGAGTTCTGGATCGGCGAGCACCACACGATGAAGTACGAAACCATCGTGATGCCCGAGATCTTTATCGCCCGGGCGCTCGGCGAGACCTCGCGGATTCGCCTCGGCCCGGCGCCCGTTTGCTTGAATCAGCATCATCCGGCCCATGTGGCCTGCCGCCTGGCGTTTCTTGATCATTTGTCGAAAGGGCGGCTGAACCTCTGTTTTGGCAATGGCAGCGTCACTGCCGATCAGGAGCTGTACGGCGTCGATCCGAAAGACGGCGGCCGCATGGTCGCCGAAGCGATGGATGTCATTCTCGATCTCTGGTCGCACGGCCCGCCCTACGAGCACCAGGGAGAATTCTGGCAGTTCAAACTGGAAAAGACCGTCGACGAAGAATGCCTGATCGGCTACATCCCTCAGCCGCTGCAGAAACCCTATCCGCCGATTGCACTGCCCGGCATGAGCCGGAATTCGTACACCATGAAAGTCGCCGGCCAGCGCGGCTACCAGCCGTTCGCCCACTGCCTGGTCGCCGGCAACATCGTGGCCGATCAATGGAAGACTTACGCCGCCGCGGCCCAGGAAGCGGGCCGCACGCCGCAGCGATCCGACTTCAAAGTGGCCCGCTCGATCTTTCTGGCCGACACCACGCGCGAAGCCGTCGCCCGGGCCCGCAGCAATTCGCTCGGCCGCAACTACGAGTACATCGGCGGATTGTTCGATAAGGGGCTGGGCCGCCGCATCTACAAGCGCGATCTCGACATGCCCGACGCCGAGTGCAATCTCGACTATCTGATGACCGAGCAGATTATCGCCGGCGACGTCGATGAAGTGTTGCGGCGGCTTGTGGCGCTCGTCGAAGAAACCGGCCCGTTCGGTACGCTGGTGCTGATGAGCTACGACTGGGATGACAAAGCAGCCTGGGTTCACAGCATGGAACTGTTCGCCAACGAACTGATGCCGGCCTTGAATAAGGCCATTTGCGGAAACGGAGAAAACTGATCATGCCAACCTTCAAGCAACTCACCGATTTTTTGGTCGCCTTGGGCACAGACAAAGTGCCGCACACCAACGAAGTCTTTTTAGCGCACTTGATCGGCGTCTACCGCGACATGCAAGCTTGGGGCTGCGATGACGAACTCTGCCGGGCGGGTATGTTCCACTCGATCTACGGCACCGAAAAATTTAAGGCCTTTTCGCTGCCGCTCGACAGGCGGCCCGAGGTACGCGAACTGATTGGCGACCGCGCCGAGCGGCTGGCTTATTTCAATTCTGCCATGGACCGGAGCTCGTTCGACCGGGCCGCGATGCAAGAGGGCGACTCGTATCGCATCATCGATCGCTTGAACGGCGAGGAGATCGAACTGGGCCGCGCCGAGTTCGACGATCTTTGCCGCGTTCACCTCTGCGACTGGTTGGAACAAGTTCCGCGCTCGCAGCAGTGGGATTACCGCCGCGACGCTTACCGGCGCCTGGCAGATCGCTTAGGCGGTGTGGCGCTCGAATCGTACCAACGGGTCTTTACCCAGGAGCCGGCGGTCGGCGCGCCGTAAAAGCAAGCTCGCCACATTGTCGACTTTCGCTCTGCGAAAGATTGTTCCTCTTTACGAGCCAACGACGACCTTAGGACGATCTGTAACTCCCGTTTGCCACATTGTCGTTTTTCGCTCCGCCGAAAGTACGCTCTTCCTCATGATCCAAAGACGGGTTCAGTCGACCGCCACGTCCCACTCGCCGACGTCTTGCCTATGCTACCAATCGACCACCGAACCATCGTCGCGGTCGTAGGTTCGCTTATAAGGCGCCGGCTCGCCGACGAGAGCCATGAATTTGTCTTCGTCGAATTCGATGCCCAGGCCGGGCGCCGTTGGAATGGGCAAGTAACCATTCTCCGCTTTGAACGGCGTCTTGAGCATGTTTTCGTGTGATCGCGTCCCCTGCTCTTGAATCAGGAAGTTGGGAATCGCTGCCGCAATCTGGCAGCTTGCCGCCAGCGAGCAAGGCCCTTGCGGGTTGTGTGGCGCCAGCGGCACGTAATACGATTCGGCCATGCCGGCGATCAGCCGCAGCTCGGTAATGCCGCCGGCGTAGCACACGTCGGGCTGCAAAATGCGGGCGGCTTTCTTGTCGAGCAGTTCGCGAAAACCCCATTTCGTAAAGACTCGCTCGCCTGCCGCTACCGGAATATGCGTCTTTGCCGCCAGTTCGGCCATGGTGTCGACGTTTTGGCACTGCACGGGCTCTTCATAAAAGTACGGCTGGTACGGCTCCAGGGCCTTCATGATCAACAGCGACGTGCTCGGCTGCGCGGCGCCATGGAACTCCACGCCGATATCGATGTCGGGACCGAGCTCTTCGCGCAGCTCTGCGAAGAACTTCGTCACGCGTTGTACGTAGCCGGAGCCTTCCACGTACTTGTACGGCGCACGGCCGTCGGCGGTTAACAGCGTCTTCATCGCCATGCAGCGCCCTTCGGCGACATCCTGCCGGTTGCCGTAAATGCGGATCTTCTGCCGCGTCGGGCCGCCGAGCAACTCGTGCACCGGCAGTCCGAGCGCCTTGGCCTTGATATCCCACAGCGCCATGTCGATGCCGCTGAGCACCGCGGTGAGCACCGGCCCGCCGCGGTAGAACCCATGCCGATAGATGGCCTGCCAGTGCTGCGTGATGGGCCGCGGGTCTTTGCCCACCAGATAAGACGCCATCTCTTTCGCCTCGGCCGCGCACGCTTTGCATTTGTCTTTGAGCATCTCGCCCCAACCGACAATTCCTGCATCGGTCGTCAGCTTAACGAACACCCAGCTGTTGCGATGAATGAAGGTTTCGAGTTTGGTAATCTTCAGCGGCTCGCGCGGGCCGACGACGGCCCTGCTGGCGTTGTCCGCCGCCGTTTGCTCGGCGTAGGCCTCGATGCTTGCCAGCCCTCCCGTCAGGCCGCAGGCGCCGATCGCCGCCGCCTTTCCCAGGAACCGCCGCCGCGACAGTTGATTTGCGTGGATTGTTTCCATCAGCTCCTCGCGCCAAGCAGGAGGGCGAAGAGCGCTGGAGCGACGGGAAGCGGGCGAGACCGGCATGGCGAGTTCCTTTCGAGCTACGGACAGAGGAAAACCGCCGCCACGCTAGCACAACGACGCTCGATCAGCCAGCAAATGCGACCGGCCTTCGTGTTCTATCGATTTCGAAAACCGATCATTATCGAAGGCTCGCCTAAGCGGGAGCGTTGAAGAAAGGGAAATCTCAGGGGAGCGAGCAGCGAGTCCGCCCCAGCGGCCGAAGGCGCGGAGCTGCAAAGAAGAACGGGGCTGATTTCGGAATTTGGCAGTGCCGCCTTGAGTTCTTCCAGCGTAGCTGCGGAAGTACCGTAGGGAATGATGACTGTGTTCAGTTTGCGAAGCCGCTTGAGATGCCCAATCGCTTTCAAGATATCCGAGGGCCGACGCGAAGAGTCGAAGCCCGCCTTAAAAACGTCCTGAAAAAAATCATCGCCAACCGTCCGCCGCAACCAAGCCGGTCCGGTCGGTTGCTCGGCATTGCCGGACGGGGCCTGCCAGTCATACACCACATAACCGCCCAGCGATTCAATCGCCTCCACTGCTTCCCGTTGCTCGCGGGCTCGATCGACGGTTATGCCGAGCCAGACGGCTGACCCCGTTAAGAGAATCAACAGCGTTCGAAGGTTGAAGGTGAGATAGCGGCGGTTGGGCATAAGCAGAATTGAGGCGTAATATGCATAGGTTGAGCGGCAGTCAGTTGATCCAAGGACGCCAGTCTGACTTGTAACGCACGTGCTTCTTCGGCGTCGTAATCCATATTATGGTGTTTGGGAATTTCGTCTTGAGCCGATCAAGTGCATCCTCCGTGAGCCGTTCGGCTTGCTCGAAGCGTATCTCCCATGGGTCGTCGAGATCGTAGAGGTACGCCAAATCACTATCAGCAACTTCTGTTCTGATTGTCAGAGTTTTGATATGGCGGACATCTGAAAGATGGCGCCGAAGGTCAGCGTCCAAACTGCCATGTAACGAGATATCTATAGGTCTGCCATTTATCGCATTCCACATGTGGTCTGACTGTCCGGTTCGGGGCAAGCGGTGGTACATCACATGTCCGCCAGCCGCCATGATGGCATTAACTGCCTGTATTTGTTTAAGTGCTGGCCCGGCTTTCCATGCCAACAGAAGGCATGTCGCCGTTAGCAAGACAAACACGCCCCGCAATGAGAACTGAAGCCAGCGACGACGCGGCGCCATCGGATCAGTCTTTCGGCTCGGGCGGGCGGAGCAGGAGCCAGTGCGTGAAGACACAGAGCAGGCCGACGAATGGGGCGAAACTCCATTGAAATAACGCATGCTTGAACAACACGGACGATGCCTTGAGCCCATCAGGAAGAAAAATCTGCTGCGTGCCCACGGGCAAACGCGACCAATTGCGATCCAAGAGCACGCGGCATTCATTGGCCAGTTGGTAGGAATAGGTCACTGTGGAAATCGTCGCGACGAACGCGGCTCCGAGCAAAAAGGCGCGGTTCGCCCCTTGCTGACGCATCATGGCAGTAAGCATACATGGGGGCGTCGCCATAACCACCAAGCTTTGCAATATTCCAACTTGCCACGAGGGCTTAGCGACCCAAAGAGCCGCACCAATCCCAACGGCGGCAATGGCGGCTATCCGGCTTTGCTTCTTCGATCCTTAGCCACCGAGAGCCATCTGGCAATCTCATGAGGCTCCGAAACGTGCCATCACCGTCGCTGTTAGGCTCAGTCTCGAATTCCCAGCTGCCACTGGGCGTCACGCGATACCATTCTGCGCCGCCCAGCCGAATATAGTCGATTGCGAGTTTATCAGCGCCTCTTCCATACGATTCACGGCCCCAGCCATTTGGCATATCACGAACCTTCTGTACGGCCATACCGCCTAATAATGCGGCCACGACCAGAGTTAGCCAAAGCAGCATTCGGGTGGTGAAATGCGGGCGGGGCATGGGGCTAATCGTAGAGGATTCCAATGACATTGACGACAAGAAACGTCACTAGCAGCCACTGCAATGAGTCGTCGCAGTCGAGGGCCGCAATCCAGAAGCTGACGCAAACCGCCGTAATCAGAACGAGTAGCGTCTTCAAGCTGAACTGAAATCGGCGGGGCATGGGGACATTGTAGCCAGCTGATAGGGCTTTTTTATGCGCAGGGGTTAGAATTGCAGGATGGACGAGAACCCGTACAAGGCGCCGGATGATGGCAACTCTGCACCCCGACTGACTATTCTGAAATGGATTGCCATGAGCAGTGGCATCGGCTGCGGCTTGGTTTTCCTCGCCCTTGTCGTCGGATTTTTTGCATTCCCATTCTTTGTGGATATTCGAGAGAACCCGAGATATTGGGACGAATTGCACGCTCGCCAAAAAGCTGAGCGCGAAGCAGAGAAGGCAGCCAAATCGCCGGCACCACAGGGATAGCCCACTGCTGGTCCGGGGTTGTGCTCTAAAGTTGTGTGCCTAGTTTCTGGCAGGCTAATCCAGGTGCCGAATACTGGGGTCATCGCGGTCAGACCAAAAGAACCCTCTTCGCTCCACTCGCCCCGTAGGCCATGCCGACTCAATCTCGAATCCGTTCCAGCTGTAAGCAGTGATACGTTTTTCTGGCTTTCCCAATTTCGGCGCATAGTTCCGAACGATGTGCGGACCCAAAGCGCAGGCGGTGGCCACCACCAGTATGAACCAGAGCAGGGTTCGAATGCTGAACTGTGGGCGGGGCATGGACTATTTTCCAACCGGCTCGCCCGTATCGACCCAGACAAACTTTCCGGTTTTCAGGTCGAGTTTGACGAGATCAAGCGAAGTTCCGTCCGGCAGACACTCCTGAATTGGCGGAGCAAAGGCATCGAGGGGGATATATTCAACTGGACGCATCGCATCCCATATCAGCGGCCCTGTCTGGCAAAAAATCGCCACGACCAGCGTCAGCCAAAGCAGGGTTCGGATGGAGAATTGAGGGCGGCGCATGGGGTATCAGATAGCGGTTAACCGAAATGGACCGCGTTTCTTTGGAGCATTCTCCTGACCAGGTGCATCCGGTCTCTGCGGTGGCGGAAGTGGTTGCGTGTAGACAGGCTTACCGAGAAAGGGGGGTGGATTGCCTCGGCGGCTTTTCCGTTCCCGCTCGAATTGCACTCCCGCAAAGAAAAAGGCCGCGGCGAGCATTAGCCAAAGCAGCATCTTCAAGCTGAACTGGAATCGGCGGGGCATAGCTTAAGTGCTCAGTTCTGGAAATAGCAGGCCATCGCCATTATCGCTCCCAGCAGCAGAAAGCCGGTTACGGTTTGCCCTCGCAGCACGCCCCAAGTTGCACCGAGAAACGCCGCTGACCCCAGAATGCCAGCAAGCGGAGTTTCAGTATCAGATGCCCAACGGAGAAGCTGCATCGAAATCGCCGCTAGCACCACACTGCCGAACAACCGCTTTATACTGAACTGAAATCCTCGGCTCATTCCGTCATCATAGCCTGCTCGCCGCTCAGAGGCATCACGGTGATCTGCCTGGTAACAACGCCCGGTCGCGGTTTTGTCTTGGGAGTGGCGCGCACTCCTTTGGTCAAAGGGAGGACTTCGAGCGTGTAGCTGCCAGATTTCTCTACTGGCCGCAACTCGGCTTCAAAATCGTAGGTCCATAGTCCGCGACGCTGCGCAAATCCGCCCTTGCTTTGACAAATAAGCGGTCGACCGTCGGCCATCGGCTTCGTGATCTTGACGACGTAAACGGTTGACTCATCGCCAAGGAAGTCCACGAACCTTCCCCGAATCGTGATCGGCTGACCGGCGACAGCCGAATCAGCTTCGATGTAAGGGCCGAAGTACGTCGAGTAGAGGCTCCAAGTGCCGAGAACGAGGCACAGAAGAACGACGAAGGCAAAGAGAGTTCGCAGGCGAAACTGGAACCATCGGCGGCGCATGGCGGAAGTTTACCGCGCCCAACGTCGCCATTGCATTCTTTGTCCCCGAAAATTAATCGCGTTTTTCGTGTACGGCTTGGTTCCATACCGAGCATGATGGAGTGCCTATGCGGGCGGGTTTTGAGGTCGGGAGCCAGCATGCGAAGCGAAGTTCGGCACGAGCATCCCTATGGGACCAGCGTCGAGATCAGCGCCTGGCGTCTACGCAAGAATTGCGAGCACAACCAGGATCGCCACGGTCGCCGCGAGCGTCAGCCATGCGATTCCAATTCGCGGGCCGATTGCCAAGCGCTGAAGTCTGGACGACCAGTCGGCCGGGGTCGGTCGTTTGCGGACCGCCGTCCTCGAGAGGCGCTTTGTATGGGTTCTCGTCCATGCGGTCTCATTCTAACGCTGGCCCGCGACATCTCGACCCCCAATGTCGTTGGCCCGGCAACCGCCCAAAAGTTCGATACCCGAAAACCAGGCCCCCGGAAGGAACCGGTCTGTTAACTCGTTCGCCGGCGCCGACCAGAGAGTCAGAGAGTTTTGGCACCAAATTGTGGCATCTGCCATGGTTCCTTTCGGACCCTGGTTTTTCTCTCTCGAACTAGAGAGTTTGCCCCAGGCGGCTGAAATCGCCGAAAGTCGTTGCGGCAAAGGGGATCAACGCAAAAAGCCGAGAGCGGTTGCTCTCGGCCGTTGGCGTTAACCCGTGGATCGGCCGGTTTCGCGGCCGAAAAAGGAGCTCCCCGTGCGAAACCCTCTTCGAACTATGCCTCCAGCGCTCTCTCGGCGGAACTTCGGCACGACAAAGTAGTTAGTGAGTTCGATACTCCTTCGGTCGCCCGAAAACCGAAAGGAACCGCCTACGGAACTGCGACTATGGAGTTAACGCAAAAATGCGCGCGCCTGTTAACTGGAGGCGATTTTTTGCCGCCCTGCGGAACTGGGACTGCGGAGTTAACAGCTTTGGAGGTAATTGGAGGATCTGTTGGCCATGATTGGCAGAAAGACGACGGCAATTAACCGTGCCCATGGCCTCTGTCGTGACTGCTGGTGCGCCTATATTTAGATGTCATTGCTTGGCCTGCGGGCTCGCGACTCACCGTGATAATCCTTTGCCAGACAGCGGTCCGTTGAGGTGGTGCCGATTTGACGGACAGCCGGATTCCTTAAACTGGATAGCCAGGAAGGAGTCTGAAGATGGGCAAGAAGCGAATCAAGAAAACGCCGTCGGTGCAGCGTCGGGTGCGTCGTTCGTTTCCTGACGACTTTAAGCGGGAAGCAGTTCAGATGCTCTTGGATGGCCATTCGGCCCAATCCGTGGCGGAACGATTGGGCCTGTCGAGCGCCAATCTATTATACCGCTGGAAGCAGCAGCAGCTTAGGCAGTGCGGGCCGGCAGCGACTTCGCTCGAGGCTCGGGTCAGGGAACTTGAGTTAGAGTTGCACCGGGTCGAACGCGAGCGAGATATCCTAAAAAAAGCGTTAGCCATTTTCGGCCGCCACGAGTGACGGACGTCTACGCAACGATTGATCAGATCGCCGGCCGGGAGACTTCGGCGGCCGCCGTTTGCATGACGCTCGGCGTCAGCCGCAGCGCTTATTATGCGTGGCGAAGCGACAATGTCTCTGCGCGCGCGTCCCGCGACGACGAACTGGCGCCGCTCATTCGGTCCATTTTCTGGAAGCATCGACGCCGCTACGGAACCCGGCGGATCGCCTCGGAGCTGGCCGATCGAGGACAACGATTGAGCCGACGTCGCGTGGCGAAACTGCTGAAAAACCAGGGGCTGCGAGCTATTCAGCCGAAATCGTTCGTACCTCGCACCACGGATAGTCGGCATGGTTTCGGGAATGTAGGTGCGATACGGCGTGTGCTGGTTGAGCGTCGCCAACGTTTCGGCCGAGTGATAGCCTTTATCGGCCGCGACGCTTTTGATTTGGCTCTCGCTGCCAGCCGCTTCTTGATTAATCTGCGCCTGATTCAAGCTGTATTCCCGGCGATTCTGCCGTCGGGCGATCGGCGCCGGCGGCGGTTGCCGCACGGCGCAAGCGCCGGCCGAAGTGGAGTGCTCCCCGAAAGCTGATCCATGTGTTATGGGAGTCTAAGAGCCCGAGATGGGCAAGGAGACTCTCGATGAAGCGCAAGAAGCACAACGCGGAACAGATCATCAAGAAGCTGCGTGAGGCGGACGCGATGCTTGCCGGGGGCAAGACGATCGGCCAGGCCTGTCAGGCATTGGAGATCAGCGAACAGACGTTTCACCGCTGGCGGAATCAGTACGGCGGGATGAAGGCCGAGGAGGCGAAGCGGCTCAAGGAGCTTGAGGACGAGAACAAGCGGTTGAAGAGGCTGCTGGCCGAGGCGGAACTCGACAAGTCGATCCTCAAGGAGGCGCTCAAGGGAAACTACTGAGCCCGGCGCGACGCCGCAGGGCGATTGCACAAGTGCGAAGCGCCATGAAGATCAGCGAGCGTCGGGCTTGCCAAGTGTTGGGTCAGCCGCGGGGCACGCAACGCTACGCTCCGCGAGAAGACCAAGAAGAGCGGCGGCTGCTTGCGCGGATGTTGGAATTGGTGCGCGAGCATCCGCGTTATGGATATCGATTCATCACGGCGTTATTGAGGCAGGAAGGCTGGAACGTGAATTGCAAAAGGATCTACCGACTGTGGCGTCAGGCGGGGCTGCAAGTGCCCAAGAAGCAGCGAAAAAAGCGACGATTAGGCACGAGCGAGGGCGTGGCGTACGGCGCCGGGCCGGGGCCTGTAAGAAATCTTGTGTCAGCTAGCAGAAATAGCTAGGTTTTGTAACCTCTTTCTGCCCAGGAGACTGACGCATGGATGCTTCTTTACGAGCTCGCGCGGAGCAGCTAGCGACGGAGTTCGCTGGCCAAGCCCAA
>JAICIG010000251.1 GCA_025924495.1 Pirellulales bacterium
ATCTGCCCTGGAGCGCGCAGCGCCGCTTCTTCGGGAGGTTCGTCGCCCATCCAGCGGGCCAGCCCCAAATCGAGAATCTTTACCTTCGGATGGCTCCAAGGCTGCGGATCCTCCACCAGCAGATTCTCGGGTTTGATGTCGCGGTGGACGAGGCCGCGCTGGTGGGCGTGCTCCAGACCGATGGCGGCCTGCCGGATGCACTCGCAAACCCAATCGATGGGTAGTTTCGGCTGCTTTTGCAGCCAGACTCTGAGGTCCTGACCGCGCCCATATTCCATTACCAGGAAGTGTGTGCCGCCTGCGCAGTCGGCGTCATAAGCCCCGATAATGTTCGGGTGATTCACGGCGCAAAGCAGACGGACTTCGGCCTGAAAGCGCGCCATGGCAAGCGGATTGGAGAGCACCGTCTTGTTCATGACCTTCAGGGCGACAACGCGGTCGGTCATGGCATGGTGCGCCGTGAAAACGACCCCCATTCCCCCGCCGCCGAGTCGTTCCAGCAGCTTATACTTGCCCATGAAGAACGCATGTCGCCCGCAGAGCAACTGCTTGGCTTGCCATTCCGTCAGCCAACCTCGGGCCACGAGACTTTGGGCCCAGACGGCAGGCGTCAACTCAGGATCAGCCGCGAGCTCTCGCTCTGCCTCGGCGGATTGTTCCGCCGACAGCAGCCGGCTTTTGTGCAGCAGGCTAATGAAATCTTGACCCGTGGTCACATCCAACGCAGCATTCCCCCTGGCGTGCCCCAATTCGCAATGCAGGCGTTCATCGCCGGCGCGGCGGGCAACTGCCGAGTATAGTCGCAGCCGCGATCGGATGCGCCATTCCGGCAGGTTCGACCGTGGGGCGCCCGTCGGACCTACCGGCCGCCGGGAGTTGCGATGTTGGCGCCGAATTTCGTCGGCCGCGTCTTGTTCAGCCGCAACGGCTCGGTCGCCGCGTTGGGAACAGCGGGTCAGCGCCTTCGTGTGGCGTAAAGCGCGTCGAACATTTGCCGACTTCGCACCTCGGGCTCGCACGGACGGCTACCCCGGCTCTCAGGGGATTCGCCGGCCAATTTCCGCCTTCCCAGGCCACGCGCAGTTTTGCTATACTACCCGGTTCTTTCATCAGCCTGAAGTTAGCTCTCTGCGCAGAGGGCCGGGCAGATGGAGCAAGGGTCATTTTTTGGCCGGTCGCAGGCTCGAGAGAAGCGGCGTTTCGCCGTGAGATTCTCCAGCGGTTTGTGGTCGGATGTTGCACTCCATGGTCAATCGTAATCTGATTCGCGGTCTCGATCTCAACGAACAAGAGTGGGAGCAGGAACTTACCGCTGCTCTCGAAGGCGCAGACCCCAATGAAATCGAGTGGGGCGGCGAAGATATCACCATCAATGAGATCGTCGCGGGTCGAGTGCTGCGCGTCGAAGGGGACCAGGTCCTCATTGACGTCGGCTATAAAAGCGAGGGGATGATTCCCCTTAATGAGTGGGGCGAGGATGAAGCACCGCCCGAACCTGGTCAAACGGTCAAGGTATTAATCGAGGAGATCGAAGACGCCCAAGCCGGCATGGAAGAAGCCGGCATGATCAGTCTCAGCAAGCGAAAAGCGGAGAAGATCGAGGCGTGGAAGAAGGTCATGGAGTCGGTTCACGAAGGCGATATCGTCACCGGCGTAGCCACGCGCAAGATCAAAGGCGGGTTGCTTGTCGATATCGGCGTCAACGTGTTTCTGCCGGCCAGCCAGGTCGACATTCGCCGTCCGCCCGATATTGGCGATTATATCGGCCGCACCATTCAATGCATCGTGTTGAAGATCGACGAGGCCCGTCGCAACATCGTCGTCAGCCGCCGCTCGCTGATCGAAAGCGAGCGCGCCGAGAAGAAGTCTCGCTTGTTGCGCGATTTGGAAGTCGGTCAGCTTCGCAAGGGCACCGTCAAGAACATTGCCGAGTTCGGCGCCTTCGTTGATTTGGGCGGCATTGACGGCCTATTGCACATTACCGACATGAGCTGGGGCCGCATCGGACATCCATCGGAGCTCGTATCGATCGATCAGGAAATCGAAGTCCAGATTCTGCACATCGATCGCGAGAAGGAAAAGATCGCGCTGGGCCTCAAACAGAAGTCGGCCAGTCCCTGGGAGAACGTCGCCGACAAGTACCCGGTCGGCAGCCGCGTGAAGGGGACGGTGGTCAACGTGATGAGCTACGGCGCCTTCGTCAAGCTTGAGGAAGGCATCGAAGGCCTGGTCCATATCAGCGAGATGTCGTGGACCAAGCGCATCAGCCATCCGAATGAACTGGTGCACATCGACGATGAGATCGAAGTCGTCGTCTTGGGCATCAACAAGGAAAAACAGGAGATCTCGCTCGGCATGAAGCAGACCCAGGAGAATCCCTGGGACAAAGTGGCCGAACGATATCCGCCGGGCACGCCCGTTACCGGCGTAGTCCGCAATCTGACGAACTACGGCGCCTTCATCGAGATCGAGGAAGGCATCGACGGGCTGTTGCACGTCAGCGACATGAGTTGGACGCGCAAGATCAGCCATCCCAGCGAGGTCGTGGAAAAGGGCCAGAAGATCGAGTGCCGCGTGCTTTCAGTCGATCAGCAGCGGCGCCGGATTGCCCTGGGTCTGAAGCAGCTGCACGAAGATCCTTGGGCCAGCGATATTCCTAACAAGTATCAGCCCGGCCAGGTGGTTAAGGGCACCGTCACCAAGCTCACCAACTTCGGCGTGTTTGTCGGCCTGGAGAACGGCTTGGAAGGCCTACTGCACATCTCCGAACTGGCCGACCACAAGGTTGAAAACCCGGAAGAGGTGGTCAAGGTCGGCGATGAGATCGAGGTCAAGATTCTGCGAGTCGATTCGGAAGAGCGCAAAATCGGCCTGAGCCGCAAACGCGTCGAATGGGCTGAAGAAGATGGCGGCGAAGAAGGGGGCGCCCCGACTCCGCCGACAGGGCCGACCGGCCCAAGCATTCCGCCTGGGGAACTCAAGGGCGGCACGCGCGGCGAAAAGGGACCGCTCTTCAAGGCCCCCGAACCGCGTCAAGAAGGCGAATGATGCGCGGGAAAGAGCACGGCCGCCGGGCGAAAAGACCGTCCGGGGTTAGCCGCAAGCGTTAAATTCGGAACGACACATCCCGACCCCGCCGGTCTAAACCGGCGGGGTCGTTGTGTTCGGCGCCGCCCGAAGCCTGATCACATTCGGCTCAGCTTGTCGTCGGGGCACTTAGGTGTAGAAACTCGCGCAGGCGCGTCGATAGTTGTGGGTGTTGTTAATACGTGTTCACGCTCCAGCGGTGCAGCCCCTACGATGCCCAAGACACGACGCCGAACCAACGCAGCAGTACAGTCGCCACTTGAGACTTACTTGCGCGAAATCAACGAAACCTCGCTGCTGACGGCGAAGGACGAGCAGGATCTGGCAGTCGCCATCGGCCGCGGCGATATCCAGGCGCGCGACCGGATGGTCCGCGCCAATCTGCGACTGGTCGTCAATATCGCCCGCGGCTACACCGGCAAAGGCCTGGGCCTGCAGGATCTGATCGAGGAGGGCAACCTCGGCCTATTGCGCGCGGTCGAAGGTTTCGATCCCGCGATGGGCACGCGCTTCAGCACGTACGCCAGCTACTGGATTAAGCAGTCGATCAAACGAGCACTGATCAACACGGCCAAGACGATCCGCATTCCGGCCTACATGGTTGAACTGCTGAGCAAATGGCGCCGAGCCACCGTGCGGCTGTCGGAAGAGCTAGGGCGCACACCGACGCCAGAAGAAGTGGCGCGTGTCCTCGGCCTGCCGCGCAAAAAGCTGCCGATCATCAAAAAGGCGATTCGCATCTATAACTCCACCCCGCAGACCGACCAGGCCGAAGCCGGCTGGTCGCTCGGTGAAATGATCATGGACGAACGGGCCAAGAGCCCTGAAGAAGAAATGGTCGAAGGCGATGACATGACGCACGTCATGCGGCTGCTGGAGACCATGGATGGCCGCGAAGCCACCATTCTTCGGATGCGATTCGGCCTCGACGACAACGAGCCGCGGACGCTCAAGGAGATCGGGGAGCAACTCGGTCTGACACGCGAACGCGTGCGGCAAATCGAGACCGAAGCGCTCGGCAAGCTAGCCGAGTGCCTTGACGGTCCGGGCTGAAGCCGCGTTATCGGCCGCCGTCTCTTTGCTTGGCGAGACCTGCTCTTCGTTGCTTGCACTGGTTGCTGCGGGCGCCGACTCAGCCAGACGCGTTCGCCGTAACGGGCTGTTCGAGCTCGCTCGACTTCAGCGCGGCGAGAATCGCGTCGGCGCATCCCTCAAGGCCGAGCCGGCTGGAATTGACGACCAGATCGTAGGCAGCCGAGTCGTCCAAGTCGCGATGGAAAAAGCGCCGCACGAAGGCGGCTCGCCTTTCCGTCGTCTCGCGCACGATTTTTTCGGCCAACTTACGATCGACGTGATACCGCTGTTCGAATCGCTCGACCCGATCGCAATCGTCTGCCACGATACGCACCAGCAGGCTTCGACTGCGCGGCAGAAAGTACTGGACCCCTCTCCCGATAAATACGGCCGGCCCTTCTTCTGCGGCCGCATGCACGGTCTTTCGCAAGTACGAAACGTACGCGTTCTGACTCACAAATTCGTGATTCAGCAGATGACCGAACGCTTCGTAGAGAAAACTGCTCGTGGTTTCGTCCAGCATTTCCAGCAGATCAGGATCGACTTGGAATCGCTCGGCCATGCGGCCGATGAGCTGCTTGCCGAGCACGGGCCAACCGAGCGAGGCCCCCACGCGATCGCCAATTTCCCCGCCTCCGGCCCCAGGCAGGCGAGAACTTATGATAAAGGGTCCGCCGCGCGAGCCAGCCTTGCCCGCTTTCGCGCGGAGTGCATGACTCCGATGAGCCTGCACATCGTACCAGGGCGGCTCGGCCTCTCCTGCCTGGTCTGCCGAGTTTCGTAGTTCTGCCTCGAAGTCCTCGAACATTGCAATACCTCCTCGGCCCCTACTGACTTGCCTCGCTCAACATAGACGCCAGTCGCTGCCACTCAGGCCGAACGCCCGGTGGCAGTGGCGAGATTTCGAGGCAAGCAGGGAAACGATGGGTGCAAAAGATAGGCCGGATCTCCGCGCCGGGCGGCGGCAAAAGATTCGCTTTGCTTCTTCCCCCCAAAATGGCCGTCGCTTGCTGCTCCCGCACTCGTTATGGGCCTGGGCGAACCAGCCACATTCCCGGTTCCGCAGACGCTTGTGCTTAATAAGCCTGCGAGTGGAAACGAAGCGGCCTCTCGTTTGCTACGAGCTACTTGCAACATGTCGCAAGTACCCGTCGGTACCGGCAGATGTCTGCCGTTTGGGCTGAAAAAACCTCGCGAATGATGGTATTGTGAAGTGAGCGGTTGGACTCAAGCGACTTCGCTTCCAGGGCTGGGCTGGCCAAAACTTGGCCACCCGGGCCAAAACCTGAACGGTAGATTCGAGCGTCAACGTATGAATGCTCGCTTCATTTTGCGAATGACGGCTCCTATGGTCGGAGTCAGCCTGTTGCTGTTGGCGATTGGTATTGTCGCCGCCTGGTACGTTCACCGGCTGCAGAAGTACAACTCCGACTTGATGGCGATGGATGTGGCGAGCATGCTCGCTGCAGAAGACTTGGAAATTAAGATGCGCGACGTGCGCGACCAGCTGCGCGGATTCTTGCGCACCGGCGATCCTTCGTATCTGGCGGAGATCCCCGCACTGCGCGAAAAGACGGAGCATGATCTGAGGGAAGCGCGTAATTCCGCTCGCACGGGCGAGGAACGCCAAAAGATCGCGGATTTGGAGCGAGGCTGCGAGCACTTCTTTGAAAAAGTTCACCAACGCGCCCAAGAGCCGGTCGAGACCGCCTCGCCTCAGCAGCTCTATCGTTCCCTGCAATCCATCGATGACCTGGCGAGTGAAGAGATCTTTAAGCCGGCGCACGAATATGTGGAGTATCACCGGAAGATTGTCAAAGACACGAGCGAGGAAAGTCAACGCTGGGCGGACTGGATGGGCTTGGGGCTGCTCCTCCTGGGCGCGTGCGGCTCCGTGGGCGGCGTCCTGGCCGGTTTTGGCATTGCCCGCGGCATCAGCCGCTCGATAGTTCAGCTCAGCGTGCCGGTGCGCGGCGCTGCAGGAAAGCTCAACGAGGTAGTCGGTCCCATCACGCTTTCGACGGGAGGCGGCTTCGAGGAGTTGGAGCAAGCGCTGAGCAACATGGCGAACCAGGTGGGTACCGTAGTGGAGAGGCTCGAGCAGCGCGAGCGAGAAGTATTGCGCGGCGAGCAACTGGCTGCGGTCGGCCAACTGGCGGCCGGCATTGCCCACGAGTTGCGTAACCCATTGATGGCGATCAAGATTCTGGTTCAGGCCGCGGCCGAACGAGACCAAGGCGCAGGATTGCAGGGCCGCGATTTGCAGGTTGTCGACGAAGAAATTACGCGCCTCGAGGAGTCCATTCAGTCGCTGCTCGATTTTGCGCGACCGCCCCTGCCCGAAAAATTCATCTTTGATGTCCGCGAGCTGGTCAAGCAAACTCGCGATCTGATTTCGGCGCGTTCGGAACAGCAGCGAGTCTCCCTGCAATTGCTGATGCCAGAGAGACCCGTTCAAATCGAAGCGGATCGAGGACAGATTCGCCAGGTGCTATTGAATTTAATGCTCAACGCACTCGATGCCATGCCCGACGGGGGAACGATCCATGTGAATCTGGCTATCGTCGCAGGAAAGCCCCCGTCACGAACGATGGGCAATTGCCAGGACCTGCTGCTTCACGGTTTGTTATCGGCCGAAGAAGCGCCCGCTTCACGCCGCGACGCGGCTTTGACCTGGGATCAGGACGACTTACGCGAAGAATCGTGGGTTGTCATTACTGTCGCGGACACGGGAGAAGGCCTGCCCACGGAGCTGGGCGAACGCATCTTCGAGCCGTTTGTCAGCAGCAAAGAGACCGGGACCGGCTTAGGTCTTCCGATCTGTCGTCGCATTATTTCAGCGCACGGCGGCGAACTAAACGCGAGGAATCGGAGCGAGGGGGGAGCAGAGTTTACTATCTGGTTGCCCCACGCACCATCGCTGGCCGCGCGTGACAGCGGAATGCTGCCTGTCCAAACCGGAGTCTCATAATGGCGCGTCTGCTGGTGGTCGACGATGAGCCGAATGTCCTTTATTCGCTGGAAAAGTGCCTGAGTTCCAGCACGTTGGACGTAATTTCAGCAGCTACTGCCAAGGAAGGCATCAACCTCGTTCATCAGCGCCAGCCTGACGCAGTTATTCTCGACGTGCGCCTGCCCGATATGTCGGGCCTCGACGCCTACGACCGCATCCGGCAGATCGATCCGCGATTGCCGGTGATTGTAATCACCGCCTTCGCCAAGACGGAGACGGCGATTGAGGCGATGCGTCGCGGAGCGTTCGAGTATT
This sequence comes from Pirellulales bacterium, assembly GCA_025924495.1. Next base: position 7,430 of record JAICIG010000251.1, read on the forward strand.
TATTGAAGCCGGTCGATTTTCGCCGGCTCCGCGAGGTGGTGGCCAAGGCTCTCGAAGTAAGCCGCTTGAGTCGCGTGCCTGCCGTGTTCAACGAAGAAGAGCCTACAGATGCCTCGGCCGATCGCATCATCGGCTGTGCGCCGGCCATGCAAGAGGTGTACAAGGCAATCGGTCGCGTGGCCCCGCAGGATGTCACGGTACTGATTCTGGGCGAAAGCGGCACGGGCAAGGAACTAGTGGCCCGCTCAATTTATCACTACAGTCGCCGCAGTCATGGCCCATTTCTGGCGATCAACTGCGCGGCAATCCCTGAGGCTCTGCTCGAAAGCGAATTGTTCGGCCATGAGCGAGGCGCCTTCACTGGCGCCGATCAACGCCGCATCGGCAAGTTCGAACAGGTAAGCGGCGGCACCATCTTCTTAGATGAAATTGCCGATATGAGCAGCGCTACACAGGCGAAGGTGCTGCGGTTGCTCCAGGAACAGCGGTTCGAACGAGTCGGCGCCAACGATACGATCCAGACCGACGTTCGCGTCATCGCGGCCACCAACAAGAATCTGGTCTCGTTAGTCGAGGCGGGAAAATTCCGGCAAGACTTGTTCTACAGGCTCAATGGATTCACGATCCAACTGCCCGCCTTGCGAGAACGTCGCGAGGATATCCCGCTACTCACCGAACATTTCCTGCGCATCTTCAATCGCGAGTTGGGTCGGAACGTTCGCTCGGTGACGCCGGAGACGCAGCGGCTGCTGGAAACGCATACTTGGCCGGGCAACGTTCGCGAATTTCAAAGTGCGCTGAAGTACGCCATGGTTCACGCCACCGGCGAAATTCTCACGCCGGACTGTCTGCCCGAGACTTGCCGACCGGCGCACCTGGCGGCGGCCCCGCCAATCGCTGTGCCGATGCCGATTGGAGGCACGCTCGAAGTCGCCCAGCTCGTTCGCCATTTGCTGGAGAGTCAATCGAGCGAGATCTATCGCCAGGTCTATGCCGCGGTCGACCGGATCGTGCTTGACGAGGTGCTTCGTCACGTCAAGGGAAATCAGTTGCAAGCTGCCGAACTGCTGGGCATCTCGCGGACGACTCTGCGCGCCAAGCTAAGATCATTGGGCTTGGCCGTCGAAAAGTGGCTGTTGCCTGATGCCGAGCATCATGAGCGCAGGTCGCTCGAAGGCCGCCCGACCGAGGCCTGACATTTGGAGGGCTGATAGCGATGGCGTCGCCGATCGAAAGGCGCGGGCGCCATTTCCGAAATTCTTGCGACGCCAGCCGCCGACAACTCTTAGGCCCAAATAATTAATGGCGCGGCGCCGAGCGGCGATTCTTGCCGACCGGAATAATCGTGCCGCTCGCCTGCTGGTCCTCGTCCGTCATGAAGTGCTCGGCGGCTGCGAAGTTCAACGACGCCGAGTTGATGCAAAAACGCAAGCCGGTCGGTGGCGGCCCGTCAGAGAATACGTGGCCTAGATGGGCGCCGCAGCGCGTGCAGAGCACTTCCACGCGCAAGCTGCCGTCGCTGTAATCCTGCCGTGCCTGCAGTCGCTTGTCCTTGGTGGGCGCCCAGAAGCTTGGCCACCCGGTGCCTGACTCAAATTTGGCTTGCGAGCTGAATAGTTCGGCGTCGCAGCAGACGCAACGATAACTTCCCGGCTCTTTGTTCTTCCAGTATTTGCCTTTGAACGGCGGTTCCGTTTCTCCCTGTCGGGCCACGCGGTACTGCTTTCGCGTCAGCAGCTTTTTCCACTCCGCATTGGTTTTGATGACCGGCCGCTCGTCTTCGTCTTCGTCTTCGTTGCCTTTTGCCGTAGCGGCCTGAGGCGCCTTGTCGGCTGATTCCGGAGAATCGCTCGTAGAAATGGATTTCGCCGCGGCGCCCGTCGGCAAGCTGGGCGGGCCCGCCCCAGCGGCTTGAGCGATCAGCAAGGTAGCCGCGGCTGCGAGGGCAAGCAGCCACCAGAAGGCGACACTCCGGCGCATGCCGATTCGTGCATCACGGAACATGGCAATCTCCTGCTCAAAGCGTGCCAGCAATTCCAGTTGCTCCTCTTCATCTTATCCGGGAGCTTCAGAACTCTGCAAATCTCTTGCCCTAACCGCCGACGTTGGAGTTTGTGGTCGTCGGCGCCATGCGAAATCGTTCGTCGATCTCCACCTGGTATCCACTGACGAGCCGGTTCGTCTCATTCGCCATGCCAACCACGGCCATTAACTCTCCCAACATGCGATCGCTCATCCCTGCCTTTCTCGCGGCAGCGGTGTGCGAGGCGATGCAATAATTGCACTGATTGGTGACGCTCACCGCGAGGTAAATCAGCTCTTTCGTGAGCGGATCGAGGGCGCCGGGTTGCATCACTTCCTTGAGGCTCTCCCAGGTTCGCTTGAGCGTGGGCGGATGGTGTGCCAGCGCCTTCCAAAAGTTATTGATTGAGTTGACCTTTCGGGTCGCCATGATGTCGTCATAAACAGCTTTGACTTCGGGACTGGCATCGGCGTATTCGACCATGGCTACGGTGGCCATCGGCTGGTTCCTCGCATCTTTGAAAGCAACATAGAAGCCCGCAACTCGCCAGCAGAACGCGGCTCGCGTGCGGTGAGTCCACCTTACCTTTGTGGGGGCTGTCACGCCAAGCGCGGCTGTATTTCTTTCCAAACTGTAAGCTTGGTTGGCTGCATCTCGCAGTCCTTGACCGGCCTTCTTCTAGCCACCTATAATCGCCGACTTCTCCCCTGGCTGAAATACACATCCGGCGCCCCGGGCGCCGGCGGAGCGCGAGCTGATGAAGATTCACGAGTTCCAGGCGAAACAGATTCTGCGCAAGTCGGGAGTGGCCGTGCCACGCGGCGTCGTGGCCCGCACGCCCGACGAGGCTGCGGCTGCATTCCGAGAGCTTGGCGGCAAGCTGGCAGTGGTCAAGGCACAGATCCATGCTGGAGGCCGCGGCAAAGGGACCATCAAGACGAACCCTTCGCAGCACGGCGTGCAGCTAGTCAAAAGTTCGGAGGAAGCCTCGCAGGTCGCCGGCCGATTACTCGGCCAGCCGCTAGTGACGATTCAAACCGGCCCGGCTGGCCAGACGGTTCGCCAGGTGTTGGTTGAAGAAGGGTGCGACATTGCCCGCGAATTGTACTTGGGCATTGTCGTCGATCGGGCAGCGGCGGGCCCGGTACTGATGGTTTCCGCCCAAGGCGGCATGAACATTGAGGAGGTTGCTGCCGAGACGCCCGAGCTGATCTTTCGCGAGAAGTTCCACCCTGACGCAGGGTTATTGAGTTACCAGGCGCGCAAACTTGCGGCCAAGCTGGGCCTGAAAGGCGCGAGCGTGGCCAGCGCCGAGAAGTTTATGAAAGGCTTGTGTCGCGTGTTCGTACAGCAGGACTGCAGCCTGGCGGAAATCAATCCTTTGGTCGTCACCGGCGCCGGCGATCTGATTGCGCTCGACGCCAAAATGACCTTCGACGATAACGCCTTGTTCCGCCACAAGGACATCCTCGAGTTCCGCGACTTGGAAGAAGAAGAACCTGCCGAAGTGCGGGCGGCGAACGCGGGGTTGAGCTACGTCAAGCTCGACGGCAATATCGGCTGCCTGGTCAATGGAGCGGGCTTAGCCATGAGCACTATGGACCTGATCCTTTTGCACGGCGGCTCGCCGGCCAACTTTTTGGACGTGGGCGGCGGCGCCAACGTGGAGCAGGTAACCGAAGCCTTCCGCATTCTGCTCGCTGATAAGAACACCAAGGCAGTGCTGGTCAATATCTTCGGCGGCATCATGCGTTGCACCACGATTGCCAACGCGATCATGGAAGCTTACAAGTCAGTTGGCTTCAATGTGCCGCTGGTCGTGCGATTGGAAGGGACCGAAGTCGAAGAAGGCCGCAAGATTCTGTCTGCTGGCGGGCTCGATATCATTTCGGCTACGGGCCTGACCGATGCCGCGCAGAAAGTCGTCAAAGCCGCCTCGGCGGCGTGATGCCGCTTGCCTCGGATTGCCAGACTCTCACTTAACCCTCTTAGTCGGTTTTCGCCATGAGCATTCTGATCAATAAAGAGACCCGGGTTTTGTGCCAGGGCATCACCGGCAAGGTCGGCCAGTTCCACACCAAGGGCTGTCTCGAATATGGCACGAAGATGGTTGGCGGAGTCACGCCCGGCAA
>JAICIG010000252.1 GCA_025924495.1 Pirellulales bacterium
CAGACCAGAGTCATGTTCAACTACATTCATGCGTTTCTCAATCGGCACAACGTCCCCAGCGATGCCGATGTCGTCGCAACCCGGGCCCAGGTGGTCTGGTGATCGGCGTCAAAATGAGAATGCCTGTCCGGCGGCGAGCGCCGGACAGGCATCAGATTGGATCTGTCAACCATCGAATTCCTGGTTAGAAGCTGCTGATCACCTCGCCGCCCGCGCGACTTATCAGCGCCCGCAGAATGTTCTGGTCGACATTATTCTGGATTGCTCGCACCGAGCCGTCGGCAAACGCCGCCGAGAACGTGTTAGGCTCGTAGCCGCCCAATTTGGGCAGCGGCTTCGCCGGATCGTAGGGGATGTCTTCGGGCTTCGTCCAGGGAATCGGCCGTTGAGCCTCTACGACGGCAATCGTGTTGGATGTGCCGTCGGTTATCTCCGGTATGGCCGTGGGCTTCATGCCGGGGAAGATCGTCGTATCGCCGGTCAGGAGGAAATAGGAGCTGAACTTGCTCTTCGGATCGGCCTGGGCGTGGCGGAAAACGACAGGAATTTGCTCGAGCACTTTCTTGTTGTTCTCGCTATCCCATGGTTCGTCCATCTTGTACTGCTGATAGAGCGCCGCCCGGTCGAGATACGGCAGCAATTCAATCCGCCAGCTATGCGGAGTTTTGCCATCGGGCCCGATCACGACGGCCGCCGGGAAATGCTTGTTGACATCCGCGTAGTTGTGCATGGCCAGCATGATCTGCTTCATGTTGTTCATGCTCTGGGCGCGCTGGGCGGCGCCGCGCGCCGCCAGAACGGCGGGGGCTAAGACGGAGACCGCGGTGTCCGCGACGTCGAGCTCGGTCTGGCTTTGCAATCGCACGACAGTCGCTTCCGTTTTCAGCTCGGCCCTCTTCAATATTTCCGTACCCAGATCGGAAAGGGCCAGGATGGCGCCGGCCTGCGGGGGCGGCTGCGGAGCTGAGGCCAGTTGATTCGCCAATTGACTCAGCATGTTCTTGGCTAACGTCACGCCCGCTTCGAGCGTGTTGCCGACCTGCTGAGCCTGCTCGGGGGTTCGGCATTGCGCCAACATTTGCAATTGCAATCCCTCGGAGATCTTCGCGGATACGTAGACTCGCTCCGTCTGCTCCCACAAGGGGGAAAACGAGCCAAGGACTGCAGCCTCCGGCGGCGGTTGTTTCAGTGCAGGGCCGATCGCAGCGTTGAGCAACGACATGTTTACCATCGCGACCGCCTCGCCCGCCGGCCATTCAGCGGCCCAGTCGGGCTTTCCCGACGCGGCCTTGCCCGTGATTAGCACACGCTGCACCTGCGCTTCGGGGGCGAGCACGATCGTGCGATCATCCGGCAAGAAATAGGCGGAGGGCCGGGGACTGTTGGCCGATTTGAAGTAGCTTTTGCCGCCGACGTTCACCTGCTCGCCGTTTCCCAGCGATTTGTCGCCAAAACTTTTCCAATCGTGAGCTTGTTTGGTGCGCATCACGACAATCGGGCTCGGCGGTGGCCCACCAGGCGCGGGAAAATTCGGCAGCGCGAGCTTGATTTCAGCGATATCCTCGACATTCAGCCCAAGATTTTTGCTCACGCCGGCTTGTTCGTTGAGCAGTTTCAGCAAGGGTTGCATCTCGGGCCGAGCGAGCACGTCTGCGGGGCGGATCACCGCCACGGCCGCGGCACTGGCAGGAATGTAGCTCCAGTCGATTTCCGCCGCGCCTTCCGCTTTGGCGGGCTTGGCAGGCCCTTGGGCCAGGCTTTCGCCAGCAGGGCCTCGTAGGCCCGCGAACAATAGTCCGACGCTGCCGATCAGCGCCACGATGGCAACCTGCCGTCCGCGCGACATGGCCGCGGGACGGAATTGCCGTGGATTTCGCAACATGTCGATTCTCCTCAGAAAGGCGCCTCGGCCGGGAAGAAACGGCCGAGCGGCCCAGGCTATCGCTCGGTCGTCTTGCCTGAGCGCCATCTGCGCCAGGGTGATAAGATAGGCTTCGCGCCCGCCCACGGCCTCTGCGCCCAGAGCGTCGGCGGCCAGTTCCTGTTCCAGCCGCAAACGCCGGGCAAGCCAGTGCACAATAGGATGATAAAAGTGCATAGCCACGCTGAATTGAGCCAGCAGTGCGGCGATATAATCGCCGCGGCCCACGTGGGCAATCTCATGGGCCAGTACGACGCGTTGCTCGCTCGGCGTCCACTCGCGCCAAAAGACCGGCAATAGCACCAACGGCCGACGCCACCCGATTGTGGCCGGCGCCGCTAGCCGCAGCGATTCGCGGACCTCAATTTTATGGCGGCACTTGAGCTGCCGGCAGATTTGGGCCGTTAACGAGCGTAATGATTCATCGGCGATGGCTAATGACTCTTTGCGCAAGCGGCGGACGGCAAGCAATCCCAATACAAGTCGCAACAGTGCGGCCGACACGCCGACTACAAAGATAAGACCAACCAACGTCGGCCAGCGCACGAGTCGAGACGACGAAGCGGGTGTTTCGACAGGATGCTTCAGTTGTCGCCAAAAGGCGCTCCACGCCGCGCCCGCAACCTCCACGTTCGAAATGGTCTTCCGGTCGCCCAGGTCTGCCGGTGCGGCAACCGCTGCTTCGGACGACGATGCGTGTTCCGGAGCCTCGGCGACAGGTTGTACAGTGGAAGCGGCGTCTGATGCTGTCTGCTCGCCAGGCGCCAGCGTGAACCAACGAGGCCAGGGCGAAAGGGTCAAGGCGGAGACGCCGAGCGTCGTGAACAAGAATGCCGCAGCGGCCAGCGAACCGGCCGCGGGGCCCAGTCGCCTAACTACTAGATAGAGCGACATCCCCGCGAGCGAGAACAGCGTCACCTGCAAGGCGCCCCACAATAGACTTGCTCCAAAGGCGTTCATCGTCGATGCTCCTTGAGAATTTCCTCCAACACGCTTCGTTCTTTCGCCGTGAGCTTCTTTTGCCCCATCAGTCGCACCAGCAATTGTTCTCGGGAGCCTTGGAAGACTCTCTCGACGAGATCGCTTAGCAGACGGCCTGAAACCTCCTCGTAGCTTCGCGACGGCCGGTACTTAAAGGGCCGCTCGTCGTTCGTCTGCTCAATGAAATGTTTGTCGCAGAGAATTCGCACGAGCGTGGCGACCGTGGTGTAGGCCCGCTCTAAGCCGGCGGCCGCCAAATCCTCCTGGACGTCGGCGACGGTTAGTTCGCCTCGCTTCCAGAACACCTGCATCACCTCCAACTCGCGCTCGGTCAGCTCCTTGGCCGGCGGCCGCGCCATAACGCACCTCCCTGGAAATCAGATTTGGTTAATTAGATTTGGTTTTATAGTAGTTGGGATGCGTTGTCAACTATTTTTTTAGGTGAGAATTGCCGCCCCGACTAAGAACCGGCGCGAGCAGAGGGCGCCGCTAAAGCTCGTCGGCGCGCGATTGAGCGGGACCGACGCAGATCAGGCGGTATTAATGAGAATGAATATCAATAATTTTCAAATCAGGCCTAGATCCGGCCGTCGATACGATTACAATGGCGTTCATAAACGACACGATGTCTCAATAGTCGTTGTGTCCCGCGGAGCCCCGCCAGCCAAGGCCGCTTAAGGCCATTCCTGCCAGCCAAGCTCAAATCCGCGGAATGGAGGGCTGAGTTTCTAGCAGGAAAGGTCTCCCCCGATGCGAATTCGTCGCGCGTTTACCTTGGTCGAGTTACTGGTTGTCATTGCCATCATTGGCATGCTTGTCGCATTGCTGTTGCCGGCGGTACAAGCCGCTCGCGAGTCGGCTCGCAGAGCTCAATGCGCTAACAACCTGAAGCAGATTGGCGTGGCCCTGCATCTGTACATGGATACGAACCGAGCCTTGCCTCCGAGCGGAATCTTTACCTATGCCGGGTCGGCAATGGTGCAAACCTCGCCGTGGTCCGCGGGCGCCAGGATTCTTCCCTATCTCGAACAGGAAAGCCTGTTTCGGAACATTGACCTTAACGTCGGCTATAGCACGCAGCCGGGCATCAGTTCGAAACGCGTTGCTACCTACCTGTGCCCTAGCGAAATTAACGATCGAGGGAGCGGCTCGGATCCGGTCTACGGCAATAAGAACTGGACGCTCAATTACGCCGCCAACTACGGAACGTGGAGCGTGTTGACCGCCAAGGCGTCAGCCATGCAAGGCGGAGACGGCGCGTTCGGCCCGAGCCGATCGCTTGGAGCTCGAGATTTCATCGACGGGCTGAGCAATACCTTAGCCATGTCGGAAGTGAAGAGCTACAACGCCAAGATCGTCGGCAGTTCCAACACGACGACGTATCCGTCGCCGCTGCCACCGCCTGCCTCGCCAGACGCACTGCTTTCGTTATCTCCCTCGTTCGATCCGACGAAGTTCACCCACGTCGAGTGGGTCGACGGGAAGGTGCATGAGACCGGGTTCACCACGGCGTTCCCGCCGAACACGTTCGTCCGCTATGCCTCGGGCGGCATGGAGTACGACGTGGATTTTATCTCTGCAACCGAATCAAGCCTGGGCGACACCTACGCCGCAGTGACCTCTCGCAGCTATCATCCGGCGGTCGTGAATTCGTTGCTCATGGATGGCTCCGTGCGCTCGACGGCCGCATCGGTATCCATTTGGATATGGCGCGATTTGGGAACGCGCGCAGGCGGCGAAGCGATATCGAGCAACTGATTGCCGACGAAACGATTCGCGTCGGCGCCGCGGACTACGACCGTGCGCAACGGCTACCGCTTTTTAGCTTCGCCCTCGCCCTCGAAGGTCGACGCGAGCGGCTCGGCAGTCTTTTGCGACGGACTGCTCGAGCCTTCGCGCGTCGTAGTTCCGGCCACATAGAGCTCGCCTTCCCGCAGCTCGATGGTTTCGAGCTGGTAGGCGTTTTCCTGCTCGTCGTGCGGCGGATGTAAATGAATCACCGCCACCGGGTCTCCGCCCGCTTGCAGCCAGTTGAGCGGGAGATTCGCTTCGGCCGCTGCTTGCGAAATGAGTTCCAGAACTTTCGCCAAGGGAAGCGGCAACGAGCCGGCTCGAGCCTTGTGAATGCGGACCGACAACACATTCGGCTCTTGCATGTAAACCTCGCCGTCGAGCGACAAAACCGCTTCGACCGGGCCATCTTGATAGCGGCAGGCCAGGCTGACGCATTTCGGTTGGATAGCAACTCGAGGTTCGGCGATGCCCTGCGGCTGCAACTCGGGGAAATTCTTGGGCAGATCGACTGCCAGCCAGCCGTTGATCTCGTCGGCCGTAAATAACGCCTGCCATCGGCCCTCGCGATGGACATTGCTGGCGAGCGCGGCGGCGTTCTCGAGCAGTCGGTCGCTTTCCTCCTGCAGTTGCGGAGGCGGAACGTGCAATGCTTGCTGATAGAACGAAGGCACGTGTCGGGCAGCGAACCACAGCCAGCCGAGCAACAGCGCGGCCGCGACCGTCAAGCTGCCTGCGATTACGGCGGCCACGCGTAGTTTCATGCGGTTGTCTCCGCCCCCGGTACATGTCAGGCGGTCGGCGAAAACGACTCCCAAGCTGCTCCGGTCGCACCGCCGCTATTGCCAAATCCCGGCCCCAGCCCGACCGGCAGAGAATGGTAGAAGTGCCGCCCCTACGCGTCAATGCGGATTTGGCCGCGAAAACAATCGACGAAATTCACACAATTCATTATTAAATCTGGAGTTGCGTCGACTTCAGCTTGCGAACCGCAGCAACGCATACTTCTTTTTGCCGGATCGCAGCACCATTACCGACTCGCTCGCGAGGTGATTGGTCGAAAGTTGCACGTCGATTGCTTCGACACGACGGTTGTTGACATAGGCGCCCCCTTGCTCGATGGTGCGGCGTGCATCGCTCTTGGTCTTCGCCAAGCCGCTCGTCGTGAGCGCGTCGATGATGTTGAGACCGGCGCCCTCCAGTGCGCCGCGCGGCAATTGCTGGCTCGGTACGTCGGCGAAGATTTCGACCAGTTCTTGATCGGACAGTTCGTCGATCTCGGCGCCAAACAGAATATCGGTCGCACGCTGCGCTTTGGTCAGTCCTGACTGGCCATGCACCAACCGAGTAATTTCTTCGGCTAGCCGGCGTTGGCTTTCACGACGTCCGGGGTCCTGAACGCGCGCCTGATCGAGCGATTCGATCTCTTCGCGCGACAGGTCCGTGAAATACCGCAGGCATTTGCCGGCGTCGGCGTCTTCGACATTGATCCAGTATTGATAGAAGGCAAAGGGACTGGTGCGAGCGGCCGAAAGCCACAAGGCGCCCGACTCGGTTTTGCCCATCTTGGCCCCGTCGCTCTTGGTCAAAAGCGGGCAGGTCATGCCATACAATTGCACGCCGCGCATACGCCGGCCGAGATCGATGCCAGCCGTGATATTGCCCCATTGATCGCTGCCGCCGACTTGCAGTTCGCAGCCGTGGCGTTCGTTCAAGTAGACGAAATCATACGCTTGCAGCAGCATATAGCTGAACTCGGTAAAGCTCAGGCCGACATCCGAGCGTTCCAAGCGGCTTTTTACCGAGTCTTTGGCCAACATCACGTTGACCGGGAAGTTCTTGCCGACATCGCGCAGAAAGTCGAGATAGCTGAATCGGCTCATCCAATCGTAGTTGTTGACCAACAGCGCCGAATTGGCGCCCGAATCGAAATCGAGGAAGGATCGCATCTGCGTTTCCATCTGCACGACGTTCGACTTCAACTCGTCGAGCGACAGTAGCTTCCGTTCTTCGCTCTTGCCGCTCGGATCGCCGATCATGCCGGTCGCTCCCCCCACGACGGCAATCGGGCAATGACCTGCTTTCTGGAAACGGCGCAAAATCATCAGCGCCACCAGATGGCCGACGTGCAGACTGTCGGCAGTCGGGTCGAAACCGGCATACAGCGTGCGCGGCGCCTCGCAGAGCCAGCCCGGCAGCTTCTCGTTGTCGGTCGTCTGATGAATCAGCCCGCGCCACGTCAGTTCGGCAAAGATATCTGTCACGGAAGCTCTTGAACTTTCCAGTCGCGTTAGAACCTTGATGCACACGGAGACTAACGCCTCCGGCCCGCCAGGCGCGTGGCGAGTGCAACTTACCGCCACATATCATCGCCGGCAAAAGGATGTCCCGGGCCTTGCAATTTCGGCTTGGGCAGCGCCTTGATCGCCTGTTCTGCCAGCCGCAGATCTTCCTGGGTCGTGATCTTGAGGTTAATCGCCGAGCCTTGTACGACGGTGACCGGATGGCCGATCCGCTCGACCAGTTGGGCGTCGTCGGTGGCTACAAATTTATCGCGCTTGGCATATGCCTCCAGCAGCAACTGTCGGCGAAAAACCTGCGGCGTTTGCGCCTCCCACAGTCCCTCTCGAGAGACGGTTTCGCTGATGACGTGGTTCGCGCCGACGCGCTTAAGCGTGCTGGCGACGGGCACGGCCAGAATTGCAGCGCCGCTCTTTTCAGCGGCGTCGAAGACCCTGCTGATCCACTCATCCGCCAGGCACGGGCGGGCGGCGTCGTGGACCGCGACGAACTCAATGTCGGGCTGCACGCGAGCTAAAGCGCGCTCGATGGAGTCGGCGCGCTCCTGGCCGCCTTCCACCACGTCGATGCCAAGGATCACCACGTTCGAAGAAAACTTGAAGTTGAAGACCTCGCGGTCTTCGGCGGAGATCACCAGGATGAGCTGCTTGACGTCCTCGCGGTGCAGAAATCGCTCCGCTGAGTGCAGCCAAACGGCCCGGTTCGCCAGCGGGGCGAAGGGCTTTTTATAGTGCTTATCCTTGAACCGGCTACTGGCGCCGGCGGCCGGCATGATCACGGCGAACTTGGCCACGGCGAGGATTCCTGAGAGCGCGAATGGGTCTTTTGCAAGTATCCAGGCTCAATTGTGGGCTCTCCCGCTGCGCCGTCAAGCGAAGAAAGCGGGTGAGGCGCTCGTGCACTGTAGGATTGCCAGGCAGCTCTGCGGCGAAATCGGCGGCGAGTGTCATATCTGCCGTCGGGTGCGCTCTGTTTCCGAAATCTCTGCGCTACGGCTGCGCGGCATCGGCTGGCGAAGGCGCGGCGTCCGGTGAATCGGCGGATGGCGAACTCTCAATCGGAGCCGGCGTCGATGGCGCATCAGGTCGCGCTTCGGGAGCCGTTGCCGGCGCGAGCTTCTGCTCGACCTCGGCCACTTCGCGTCGCAGTTGCTCGGCCTCTTGTCGCAAGGCGGCAAGTTGCGGGCTGACGCTCGGTATCGGACTCGCCGCAGCGGCGTTTCCCACCGAGACGGAAGAACCGACGAGGAGCCAGCCGACATAAAAAGAGCCCGCGAACAGCAGCAAAACTGCGGCGCCCGCTCGGAGCCAAACGAGCGCAGAGCGAGTTGCAGCCGGCGGTTGGATCACAGCCGTTTCGCCGCTCGCGGTTTCGCTGTTCGGAGCTGGCTGAGCAGAGGGACTGCCAGCGGCTGCAGGCGGACTTTGGGCAGGCGTCGATGGCGATTGTGGCGCTCCATTGGTCGCGGGCAAGGCCGGCGGTCGCAACTCAGCAGGCGGCGTTGCGGGAGCAGGAGCCGCCGACGGTGTTGACGCTTGCGTTGACGGCGAATTTGTAGGCGGCAACTTCGCCGGCGGCAGGCGAGAGCGCGCAGCGGCTTGCTTCGATCGACGTGCGGCTTGAATCGCGGCTTCGCCGGGGCGCTGGCGTGAAGGGCGGGCCGCAAGCATTTCCTCGGCAAGATAGGCAGGCATCCATTCGCCGTCGGCCCCGTTCCGCACCAACGTTTCGCTATCGATCTTTTCGCCTTGAATTAACCGCTCTAAGCCTGTGTCCGAAAGCGGACCCAGCTCTTCGCCTTCGAGAGCTACATACCACCGGTTCGCCATCGAGCGGCCTCTTGCATCGTCCATTCCTGGTAGTCACTAGCAAAGTAGACGATTAGTATAGGCTCATCCAAACGGCGGAAAAACAAAAAACGCCGGCTTTCTCGCGAAACAGCGAGAAAAAGCCGGCGGCCCGCCAGCGTCTCTAGTCGCCGGAATGCGGGAAAGTTCAGTCGTTTTCGTAAGGCATCAGGATCTCGCCGGCGGGCAGGCCGTGGATCGATTTGAACCCGCCATCGACGATCTGCTGGCCGAGTTTCGTCACCCTGCGGAAGTCGCCGTCCGATGGACGGCCGCCTTCGATCTGCCTCGTCAAATCGCGGCAAATTACGTCGGCGGCTGCTTGCAGGACTTCGTCTTGCTGGCGAGCGGCGTAGAGGCTGGTGCAGAGAATGATGATCGCGTCTTGCACTCGCCGCGATATCTCGGCCATGCGGCATTGTCGGTCGGCGAGCGCCAACTGGTGTTTGCGCATCGTGCCGCTGACCTCCAGCGGCGAATGCACTAGCCAGTCGGCGGCGAACTCGGCGTGAGCCTTGAGCGCCGCTGGCATCTGCGGCAAATGCGGCTTCGCCGCCACGTGCAGTCGTTGCGCCATGTACCACTTGCCATATTCCCACAAGGGCGCCCTGAGCGCCATGGCGTGCGAGGGATTCAGCAGATTCGGTTTCTTGATGCCCGCCGCAGCCAGCGCTTTGCCGATGGGTTCGAAGAACTGCGTGCCGTGATGCTTGACGAGCGATTTGAAGAAGGCCATGCCGAGCATTTCGCCTTCGCCTTCGTAGATGCAAGGGGCCAGGAATTCATGGACGTTGTCGCCGAACAGGTGCCCGTGCAAGAACGAACGGCCGCCGTGGGTTTTCATCAACAGCTCGACGGCGGCTTCTTTCTGAGCTTCGCTGCCGAAGATCTTGGCGATGATGCATTCCATCTCGCCGCGATAGCCTTGATCGATCAGTCCGGAACACCAGGCGACCAGCGCGTCGGCCGCCACGATCAAGCCTGCCAGCCGACCGAGTCGTCGGCGCACCAGCTCGCGCGTGTCGATCGGGGCGCCATAGGTTTTGCGGAAATGGGCCCACGGCAACATGCTTGCCATCATCAACCGCATGCTGCCTGCCGCCGTGGCGCACAAGGCGATGCGGCCGAGATTCAGGCCGTGGTAAGCAATCGTCAAGCCGTCGCCGCGCGTCGGCTTGAGCAAGTTGGCCGTCGGCACGCGGAAGTCTTTGAAGATTAGGCCCTGGTTCCAGGTGTGCTTCAAAGCGTAGAGTCCGTAGCGCTTGAAGTGGAAATGTTCGTTCTCTTCTTTCGGCAAGTCGACGATCAGCACCGCCGGGCGCTTGTCGATCAAGCACACCAGGCCGACCGTTCGGCCGGGAATAACGTTGGTGATGAACAGCTTTTCGCCGTTGACCACGTAGTCGTCGCCATCAAGAACGGCTTGCGTTCTAAGCGCGGTCAAATCACTGCCGGCGTTCGGCTCGGTCAGCGCGAAGCCCGACAGGCTCTCGCCGCTAGCCAGCCGCGGCAGGAAGCGCGATTTCTGTTCGGCATTGCCAAAGGTGCGCACCGGATCGACGGCGCCGATGCAGCCGTGGACTGACGCCATGCCCGCAATCGTCGGATCGAGCATGGCCATCCGTGTGAGAAACGGCCCAAACGAGGCGAACGGCGCGCCCGAGCCGCCATATTCGCGATCGACGAGCAGCCCCCAGTATCCGGCTGCCGCCAGCTCATCGAGCACCTGCTTGGACACCTTGCCGTGCTCATCCAGGATTGTCCCCGCCTCGCGATGGCGGCGCACGACCGCCAGCGAGTCGTCCATTACTTTGGCGACGTGGGGGGGCGTTTTCGGTTCGGCGCTGGCAAACAGTTCAACGGGAACCTGGCCGTCCCAGACGGCGCGGTGGACGGGGCTGGCCGTGGTTTGGTATTGGGGAGCGAATAACGCCTCGACCTGATCATCGGCCTTATCGATGGCCCCGGTGCGCCGGGCTTCTTCTTCGCTCTTGCCCCCCAGCTTGAGCGCGGTTTCAGCAAACGATTGGCCTTCGGCTTCCGCCGCGGAACGACCCTCGGAGCCGTCTGGCCCAGTTGGGGAAGCATGTAGGTGCGGCTCTTCAGTCTTCATGGCAGGCCTCTCTACGGAATGTGTGCGACGGGTCCTTCGTGGACCGTGTTTTTGCGCAGCTCAATAATTGTACTACGCAGGGGGAGGCGCTCCGGTCGGTCGCGGCGCCTGGCGACGACCATGTTTTAGTCGATTTCGCCGGTCCTGGTCCATTGGGGGGCCGGCTTCCCTCGCCGTAAGACGGAAGCATCGGCATAATCTGCGCGGACCTCAGGCATCAAGATTCTCTAACGGCCGACTCGGGAGGCAGATTCAAGTTGGGGTCCAACAAGAACATTCCGCCCCGCGCCGGCCGATGGTGCTGATCGCTACTTGTACATGTCCTCGATCGCATCCTTGAAGTTCGCCTGAATCGCCTGCCGGCGCAGCTTGAGCGTCAGCGTCATTTCGCCGCGCTCGGCGGAAAGAGGCCGATCGAGCAGCTTGAATTTGCGAATTTGCTCGTAATAAGAAACGCCCGAGAGCCGCTCATCGATGTGCTGCTGATAAATCGCCAGCACATCCGGGTGCGTGAGCGTTTCTGCCGCGGAATTCACGTGGATCTCGCGACGCTGGAGCTCGGCCTGCAGAGCGTCGCGATTAGGAATGATCAAGGCCGAAAGATAGTTGC
>JAICIG010000253.1 GCA_025924495.1 Pirellulales bacterium
TCATAACTTCAGCCGGCATCGTGTAATTCAAGTTCACCGGAATCCGTCCGGCCAGCGGGAGCGCTGCGTTCGCCAGCGCCCCGCCCACGGAAGGCGGCAGCAACACGCCAACGAACTTTTCGTCCGCGGCAAGCACTTCGCGGTTCAGGAGTCGCCGTACGATCAGGCTTCGCAGCAGCACTTCGTTGCCGGTCAGCTCCTGATTGGCGGTATCGGCCAGTTTCGGACGCCTTCCGGCGCGCCGGCAAGCTCGCAGCATCGCGCGCGGCAGAATCGTGGGACGCGTCTCACGTTGTTCCAAGGCTTGGGCTCCCAGTTCCGCGACCGCCAGGCGGACCGTTTCCACGCCGTCGACCAGATTGATAGGCCGACCAAAGTAGACCGACACCGGATAACGCCAGCGCCGCGGTAGTTTCCAAAAGAACTTCCCTCCTGCGAAGCTAAAGATACTGCCCCAGAGTTCGTCGAGGTAGACCGGAATTACCGGAGTCGACGCCTCGCCGGCCAGCGCCATCAGTCCGCGTTTGAAGCCCATGAGCTGGCCCGTGCGTGTGATTCCGCCCTCGGGGAAGATGCAGACCAGTTCGCCGGCCGCGATTGCCGCGCGAGCCGTGCGCAGCGCGTCGGCGAGCGATTTCGGCTTAGCGTTCATCGGAATGACGCCGGCCAACCGGGTCAGCGGACGGACCCACTTGTTCTCGACCAGATCGGCTCGGGCCAGCATGCGAATCCGGCGCGGAGACGCCAGGTGCAGCACCAGCCCATCGAGCCAGGAAACATGGTTCGAGACCAGCAGTGCGCCGCCTGTTGCCGGCAAATGTTCCACGCCCGCGACCCGCAGCCGATAAAAAACGCGGAAGATCAGCCTTAACAGAGTTCGAACGCAGCGATAAGTCAGTAACAGCACGTTGGTTGAGATTTTGGCAGGTACGCCCCCAGGAACTGAGCCGGCATCATTTCGGCTGATCAGAGCCGTACACGGCGCCTGCGCTTGGGCTGCCAAAACTCGCCTTGTCCGCTTCGTCACCGGCGGGATACATTTCTATAAGCGGAGACGTCAAGAAATGCAAAAAGGAGTCTTGCATGGGCCGGCTGGCAATCTTTCTGTTGGGCGCAATAGTTGGCGGCGGGCTGGTTTACGGCTCAGAGCGATACCACGTCTTGCGGACAAATCAAGGCATTGAAACGGTGCCCAAGCTTTCCGCGTCCTTCAGCGAAACCTACGTCGACGTGCGTAATTTCAACGCGACCGACTGGGCCGATCATCAGGGTCTGGCGGCCGATGTGCTGCGGGCAGGCAAAGAATACCTTATCAAAGACGCCGTCGTCGATCAGGTCCGGCAGAAAGTGGATGGACTGCTGAAAGAATTCGGGCCAGCCGCGCCCGGCTCTTGATGAGCATTTAGTACAGCGGCCGATTGCTCGACTCGCTCGCCGCCAGGCGAAGGCGGCCCATCACCGGCGCTGGAACGGACGTCGTTAGCTCTCTCCCAAAGCCTACCACGCGTCCGATCGGCAACCTCGGTTCGCCGTTGGTTCCGGCAGCCTGCACACAATCGCTACGTTGGGCGCGAAACTGAAGCTAGCCAATCCGCCGCTCGATAACGAAGGCTGCAGGGGGGACTGAAACCCGTTTGATCGCCATGGCTGCGGACCCTGTCGCGCCGCTTGCGATGGTCCTTGGCTTGATAGGGCGTAATCGCGCTGCGATCTGCGACGACCTTCCGGGCCCCGTGTTCCCTTCCGGCCCCATGTTTTCTTCCGGCAAGGAGGAGCCCAGCGTGGAATTCAACCGCAATCACTATTTCCTAGCGGGGGTCGTGCTGCTGCTCGTGGGCATTCAGCTCCGCATGGTAGATGCGTTCGTGTTGAACGAAGGCGCCACCCGCTTCCTGTCTCAGCAGGCGGGCGGAGCGACAAGCACTGCGGCTGCGATTTTGCCCGCCATCGGCCCTACGCCGCGCAAAACCGTGCGGCCGCCCGAGTGGCTAGGATGGGCTTTGATGTCCGTTGGCTCGGTGTTGATTCTCCACAGCCTGGCGATGAAAGGGCCGGGCGGAGACCACTAGCGGTTTGTTCAACGTTTGAATCGGCCGTTACGGTTTAATGTTCGCCCGGGCGTTACCAATCTCGCTGTTCGCTACGGCCGCGATACGTGCGCTCATTCGGGAAGAACCGAGACCCGGTTGTTTGTTGCAGCCGGTCTCGCAAGCCGTTGTAGCGACGCAGCCGAATGGCGCCCGTCGTCGCATCGAACATGCCCTGCCCTGGCGCGGTCAACCTCACGTGGACAAGTGCATACGGACTCAAATCATTGCGGAAGTCGGGCGAGACGGCTTGAAAGGGGAGGCGAAACCTCGCGCCGTTGGGGGTAATTTGCGCCGCCTCGAGCTTTACCACCCAGTGGCCGAGCAAGCGGTAATCTTGTCCGCGCGTGGGAGATCCCGACTGATCGCCGAACAGATCGACTTCTAACGTTCCCTCGGCAATCGTCAGGCATCCTTCGCCGTCGAGCGGCAGCACGTCGAGAATGATGCCGTCGCTGTCGGCGCCCCAAGTCCAGGACCCGATGGTCGCGTCTACCTGCAGCGATTGAACGGGAGGCATGGGCGAATATTGGCCTAGATCTATTTCCGCGTCGTCGGCTGATGTAGCGACCGCGGCGGCTTCGCGCTTGGTAGAATCCTGCCGAGCCGCCGCATCCCCATGAATGGTCCGCGGCCGAACCGACATTAGTTCATCAATCGCCGCAAAGAGTTCGTCGCGGCTGAGCGTTTGCTCGCCTCGCTGCGCGTCAATGACCGCTTCCCGATCGACGGGGCGAAGAACGCTGACGCCGCCCTGGTCGACGCGCAGCCACAGTCGGCGCTGGGTTGTGCGCGCATCTATCGCTCCCCTAAAGGT
Source organism: Pirellulales bacterium (assembly GCA_025924495.1). The sequence continues at coordinate 2,905 of JAICIG010000253.1, forward strand.
CCTTCCGCTGGCGGCCCGCACGGAAACGATCTCGCCCTCAGCCGCCTGCACCAGGACAGGCGCGAGTGCAAACGCCAGCATCGCGAGACCTGCTGCGGTCTGCCAGATTCGTTGGTTCGAGAGGCGGAGGAACATGAATTCGCGTGACAACTGCAAAACGCCCAGGCTCAACATCCTCAAGGGGCCGGGCATAATGACCGCCCATTCCCACCGTGGATCGCAAGCGGCGTACCATTGCCGAGGGGCTCAGCGCAACGAGGCGCCCAAGCGACGGCGTCGAAATCACTTGCGGCGCAATGCGCCTCTCCCGGGCACGAAAGCCAGCCCGGCGTCACGGTTGCCTGCTCGCCACACGGTTGATTTCCGGCAACATCCGAAAGGGTGTCGCGTGTTCCGAATATGCCGGGGCGGCGGATTCTTTCGGTCTTGGACTGGCGAAGTGTCGAAGACAGAACAGGGCCATTAGCGATAGCGAACGAACGGAGCCCGGGAATGTCGCGGCGCAGCTTTCTGCCGAGCGTTTCGAGCGGCGCGGTCTGGCGTAACTCTGCCGCCTGGCTCTGTCTGGCGTGCGGCGCAGGAACCACAGGCCTCGGCGTCATGTGGGCCCAGGCGCCCTCTCAGCCGCAAACGTCAGCGGCTTCCAGCGCCAAAGTCCGCGTTCCGCAGGCAGGAACCGAAGCCATCGTTGGCAGCACGGCGACAGACTCTGACGATTCGGGGCAGTTACGGCGTGAAGGCACTCACCTGCGCGATGAGCGAGGCCGCTTTCAACTGAACGGCACTCGTGTAATTTTTGCCCCGGCTGAAGGCAACGCGAGGTACATCGGGCTGGAAAACCTCAATCTGCAACGAATTTCGGAGATCGTCGGCGGCGATCTCGACGCCGCCGAATGGACCGTCAGCGGACTGGTTACGGAATATCAGGGCACAAACTATCTGTTGGTTACCCGGGCGACCAAGAGCGCCTCGGGATCGGGTCGCCGGCGCGGCTTCTAAAGCCGACGACCTGTTGGCGCCGACGCATCGCCGCGGCGCTTGACAGTGGCTCTAGTCAGAATATCATGGCGGAAAACACTTTCCGACCTATGGACCGGGGCTTCAGCCGGTTCGCCGTTCCGCCCGGTTTTCATCTTCTTCAATTCTCCGGAGTTTGCGTTCATGGCTGCACATCGGCGGCTGGAAGTTTCCGAGGTGGGCGACATCACCGTAGTGCGGTTCGTGGACCGCAAGATTCTGGACGAGGCCAGCATCCAGGAGCTGGGCCAAGAACTGTTCATGCTGGTGGAGACCGAGAAGCGGAAGAAGTTGTTGCTTAACTTTTCCAAAGTCGATTTTCTCTCGAGCGCCGCCCTCGGCAAGTTGATCACGCTGGACAAGAAGGTCAAGGCGCAATCCGGCAAGCTGAAATTCAGCAACATTCGCCCGGAAATCTATGAAGTCTTCGCCATCACCAAGTTGAATAAGCTGTTCGACATCAAAGACGACGAAGCCGATGCCTTGGCCGCGTTCTAGCGGACATAATCTTCTTCCCGCGGCGGACGACTATGTCAGAGCACCTTTGGACCTGGAGGACGGAGCAGTTCATCCCCAGCGAAACGGGCGCTGGACAACGGGTTTTAGAAGACGTCTTGGGGCAATTGGCTGCGCAGCAGTGGGGCGAACATGAACTGCACGGCGTTCATCTGGCGCTGGAAGAAGCGCTGGTCAATGCCATCCGTCATGGGAACCGCTCCGACAAGAACAAACGCGTTCATGTAGAGTGCAAGCTTTCTCCCTCGCGCCTCTGGGTGCAAATTCAAGACGAGGGCCCGGGCTTTAATCCCGAGGAGGTGCCCGATCCCACCTCGCCAGATCGCTTGGAAGTCCCTTCCGGCCGCGGGATCATGTTGATGCGCGCCTTTATGTCGCGCGTGGAATACAACGACGTCGGCAACTGCGTCGTCATGGAGAAAGAGCGGAAGGCCCAGCATACCTGAGCGTTGATAGCGGCCGGCGGCGTAGGGCAACTGCCTCATGTCGCCCGCTTTTCGCCCTCGCCGCCAGAGCTTTCCGTCGGCATGACGCCTTGCCCTTCGGCCACCGATGAATTACTATGGCGGTCTACTTTCCCCGATAGCTCAGTTGGTAGAGCGAGCGGCTGTTAACCGCTAAGTCCAAGGTTCGAGTCCTTGTCGGGGAGCTCCTTTTGCTGCTGCGAAACCGGCCAACCCACGGGTTAACGCAAACGGCCGAGAGCAACCGCTCTCGGCTTTTTGCGTTGATCCCCTTTCCTACAACGACTTTCGGCGATTTTCCCCTCCCGCCCCGAACTCTCTAGTTCGAGACAGAAAAACCAGGGTCCGAAAGGAACGATGGCCGATGTCGCAATTTCGGGCCAAAACTCTCTGACTCTCTGGTCGGCGCCGGCGAGCGAGTTAACAGACCGGTTCCTTCCGGGGGCCTGCTTTTCGAGTATCGAACTTTTGGGCGATTGCCGGGCCAACTACATTCGGCGGCCGAGTTGTCAAAGGCCGGCGGTTAGAATGGCGGCATGGATGAGAACCCATACAAAGCGCCTGGTGGAGAGGCTGAGTCGGCACAGCAAACCGGCGGCAAGCGACGCTGGTTAGCGCTGTTATTCGCGACGCCGTGTCTTCTGGTCGCAGCATTCTTCCTAATTGCGGTCTCTATGGGTACTGTTGAGCTGATTTCAAGCCCGGAATTCATCTCGGCGCACTGGGGCGAAGTAGTCACCTTCTTTCTCTTCTATTCAACCAATGCGGTGATGTGGGCAGCAACGGCATGGGCGGTTTGGAAGGGTTACAGCCGTGCGTTAATTGCGGCTCTATTGGTCGAGCTAATCATCGTTGCGATGATGACCGTTCTCGGCTAATGCGGCGGGGCACGCAACGCTAGCCCGCTACCGATTGAATCCGAAGTTCCCTTTAGATGGCCGGATTTGCTAGACTGCTGCGCATGGACCGCAACGCCGCAAGCCGCAGTCGATCAGGGCCAGCGATTGCCGCCCTGCTATTAGTCGGCCTACTCTTCGCATACCCGCTAAGCCTTGGTCCGGCGGTACTCATCCACCACCGGCTGCAACCATCGCCTTGGGCGGATAAGATAGAGAAATTCTATGCGCCGCTCGAGAATCTTCCGGAAGCCATGAAGGCGCCGCTGGAATGGTGGGCCAGGCTATGGGAAATAGGCGCCGACGGTCCTTAGCGGCAGTCGGCAAGCGGGATGCCAAAAAGAGGAAACCGATTGGGCGCCATGGAGTGGCAGCCGAAAGTCTAAGCGGCGCTCTCGGCATGAAACGTCGCTCGCGCCGGGCAGGCAACCGCAACCCATCCCGCGCAAAAAGAAAACCTCCAAGTAAGCGTTGCGCGGCAGTCTAGTTTGTCCGGCCCGAGAGCGGCCCGATACAATAGCCCCATGCCCCGCCGATTTCAGTTCAGCTTAGGATGCCTGTTTTGGCTGACGGCCGCAGTCGCCGTTGGGCTCTTGAATTCTCGGCTCTTTGCCCCGCATGTCGACCGAGATTTGGCCTGGGCATTGTGGGTTCCGCTGGCTATCTGGGGCGCCGCCCTGCCTCGCGCGACAGTGGATTAGCTCATGCCCCGCCCGCAATTCAGCATCCGAACGCTGCTCTGGGTGATCCTGGTGGTGGCGGTTGGCTGCATGATCTTTCCGCCAGCATGGAATTGGTACGACGATTACAGCTTGACTCGGCAAGCAGAGAAACTAGCTGACACGACTATACGGCTCCAGCACCGCAAGAAGTGGAAGGACCATCCGGGGAAAAGACTGCGGGCGATCGAGGTGATTAAGCGGAACCTGATTTGGCGCAGAGAACATGGCGAATAGGCTAGCCGTTGGGGGTTCCGCTCGGCGCCCGACTGTAAGGACACCTCCAAACTGAAGCCGAACTTTGCGCCCCACGCTGTGTTCGGCTAGAATTCGGCTATGCCCCGCCGATTTCAGTTCAGCTTGAGATGGTTGTTGGTGCTGACGGCGCTGGTCGCGTTGCTCTGCGTCTTGATTCCACCAGTCTATGAATTCTTGTTTCCGACCCCACGTGTTCTGTCTGATACGATCGTGGTCGAGCAGGGCGTGAAGAAGTGGCATCACCTCGAATGGTCGAATGGCGTTCAGACGAGGGTGCCGTTCAATACCGCGAGAACCGTACGGAATGGGTCCGGCCTATGGCGGCCACCATCCCCATCACCGGCGAATCTACCCGAGTAAAAAAGAATGCGGCGATCACGATGCCCCGCCCCCAGTTCACCATCCGAACGCTGCTCTGGTTGACGCTGGTTGTGGCGGCGTTTCTGGGAGGGATGGCATTGCAGAAGCAACTTAGCGGGAGGTCGTTTTGGGATTGGAATTATGACCCGGCAGGATATAGCTGCCACGGCCCATGAGGAGAGAGAATTCCTGCGGCAGGGATTTGAATCGAGGGCATGAACGAGAACCCTTACAAGTCGCCGGAGTCAATCGTGGACTTGCCGGTGGCGAAGCGCCGTTTCTGGCCCAAACAGCTTTGGACGGAATTGGTGCTCCTCGTCTTCATTCTTTGCGTTCTTTACTTGCTGTACCTCGCCGCCGAAAAGAGGGCGCATGTTATCGGGACAGTAGTTCCAGCTATCAACGAAAAGAGCTGGTCTATTCCAGGCTTGCTGATCCAGCACCACAACAATAGCCTGCCGCTATGCCCCGCCGATTCCAGTTCAGCTTGAGAGGCATTTCCGCGTGAAAGCCTATTTTTTGGTAACGAGCCTAGTCTTCGGTCTGATTGTCGTACTGCATGGGGCAAAGCTCGCCGCGGAAGGTTGGGAACTTGCCTCGGAACCGGTATTTGTTGTGACGACACTTCTCGCCGGTGGCCTCTGCGTCTGGGGACTGCGATTATTTGCGCGCTCCATGCGGTCTTAGCCTAGCGGTAGCCCATGCCCCGCCCACAGTTCAGCATCCGCACCCTGCTTTGGCTGACGCTGGTCGTGGCGGGATTCTTGGGCGGGATCGGCTTCGAGAAAGGAGCCCGAAGTCGCTGTCACGGGACACGGCCGCGCGCTGCGAGGGGCGGAGATGCGCGCGGCGCTGCATACCTTCGAGAATTCGATCACGTCGCAAAGCCACGATATGGTCGCTATGTCGACACGCCGGATGGAGCACAGTGACAAGTCGGCACCGCCGCGGCGCCCTTGGTCGTGGAGCTACGCCAGTTCGGAGCACCCTGGGAATTGGCGGAACTGGCGCGCAGTCGAACGCGGCAGTAATGCCTGAGGATAATTGCAGTCGCTGGCCCCAAAGCCTCGCGTGCTGCCGACACAGCTCGCAACGCCTGCCCACACGTCGACAATTCGACTACAGAAAGCGAGCTGGGGCTTCTAGTCGGGAAGGTTTAGCATCGCATTGCAGACCTCCGGGAGAGAGGCTCCCGAGACGTCGGGCGCCATGAAAGCAGGATTGAATAATTTTTCATTCCGGCTGACCCAGCCGGCAATCAAGCCCGCGGCCCTAGCGCCATGGCAATCCCAGGCGTGTACCGCAACCAATGCTAATTTCGCCGGCGGTACTCCTGCGACTTGCGCAGCGTAATGGTAAGCCTTTGCCCGCGGCTTCCAGGCTTTCGCGTCGTCGATGGAAACGATTTGATTGACAAAGTCGCTTAGCCCCGCCTTCTCGAGTGACTGCCGAGTGCTTTCCGCGCTGCCATTGGTTAGTGCCAGCACAGGCATGCCGGTCTTGCACGCCGCCGCAAGTGCGTCGGGGGCGTCGGATTGGGCCGGCAGTGAACTGAATGCGTCGAAGACTTCATCCGCCTCGCCGGTACGGCTCGTCAAATTGTGCTCAGTCAATATCGACTGCAATGTCCCCATGGCCACTTGTCGAAACGGTCGAAACATGTCTGTGGCCGCCAAGGCAAAACCATCTCGCAAGGTCCGCGCAAACCACAGTTCGAGAGCTGCCGAAGGCAGGCCCAGACCGACCAGTGTTTCTCGCAATGGCTCGAGCGAGAACACGGTCTGCAGCATGTCGAAGGCGATCGCGGCAGGACGCACCGGCATGCTGCAAATCCTCTTGATTGCTTTAGCCAAGTCTGACCTATGAAGGAACTACCAGCGATTGTGCGGCGCTTTCCTTGATCATGGTGTCGACCCAGGCCTGCTGCCGTTGATTCTGGCCGTACGCAAAAAGACACAGCGCATGCAGTTCATCGTCGCGCAACTCGCGCGCCGCGTCTTTCAGGACCTTGGCAGCCACATGAGCGTCGGCGGCGAGCACGTGCAGGGCGTGCATATCCCTGAGCAAGCCAAATCCGCCGGCGCGGCGCTTGGCGAATAGCGTCTTTCGCAGCTTGCGAGGCTCTTTCTCGGTGCGGTCGCCATATTTGGCAATAAACGGCTGCAAACGCTCGATTACGTCTCGCGAAAAATTGCCGATCACTTTAGCGCCTTCGCGAATCTCTGCGTTCTGCCCGTGCTGACTGGAGAGATACTCGCAGGCCGTTACGAGTTCCTCGTTGGCGTCGGATAAGAACCCGAGGTAGTCGCTTACGTGGCTCCTTTCCTTAGGGTGCGTTCCGCCCATGATTTCGTCTGCGATTTCCGACGCGCGATCGATTGCTTTGGTTGCCGCGTCAATCGTCTTCGACACGATTGCTACGCGGCTAGCCTTGGTCACTTGCACTGCGGCATACTTGAAGCTGGGTTGCTTGCTGACCACGTCCCAGGCGGTCAATGTCAACTCATTCGCGGCGCGCGCCCGGCCGTTGGGTCCATAGTGGTTCGACTTACCCTCGTCCCAATACCCGTAATGGAACGGGATAAACACGTGTCCCGGCAAGATGTCTCCCAGGCGCGCCGCGACGCGCACAGTCGCTCGGCGCGAGGTAATGTCGACCAAATCGCCGTCGGCGATTCCCAGGCGGCCGGCGTCTTGTTCGTTCAGCTGCACGAAGGCGTCCGGGGCCGCCTGCTGTAACTCCGGCGCACGACCCGTTTTGGTGCGCGTATGGAAGTGATAGACGCCCCGGCCGGTCGTCAGGAAAAACGGATATTGTTCGTCCGGCTCCTCATGGGTTGGCCGATGTTCTGCGGCTTTGAGCCAGGCGCGGCCGCGGGGATCGTTCGCCTTGTAGTCGACCGGCAAGACATGTCCGCCGGTTTCGATGTCGTGGCCGAAATCGCCGCATTCCTCATAGTCGGTGGGAAAATGGAAATCGTCATACAAGCGTTCTTTTCCCTCGGGATATTTCTCGTTGCACGGCCACTGAACGCCGGAGCGGCTGCTGAGCATGGCATAGCTCATTCCGCTGTAATCGCAGGGCGTGCCTTTGGAGCAGGCCTTCCAGGCCTCGAAGCACTCCTCCGGCGTATTCCACTTCAAAAGCGGCTCGCCGTCTTGATCGCGGAAGTCCATTCGCCTCGCGAAGTCGAGGAAGATGTCCATGTCGGGCCGCGCTTCGCCGGGCGGATCAATGGCCTTGTGAGCGATGTGAACCGTTCGCTCGTAGTTCGTGAAGGTTCCCGTTTTCTCTCCCCAGATCGCTGCCGGGAGAACGACGTCGGCAAGGCAAGCCGATTCGGTCATGAAGGCGTCCTGAACGACGACGAACAGCCGCTCCTGCTCGAGAATGCGGCGGATGCGATGCAGTTCAGGCAGCGATACGGCAGGGTTCGTCGCGACGATCCACAAGAACTTGATCGCGCCCTCTTCGGCCAGGCGGAAGATCTGCAGGGCGTGCGTCGGCGGGCCCCAGGCCGGAATGGTGTGCGGCTCGACGTTCCAGATCCGCGCCAGTTCCTCGACGTGCCGCGGGTTTTGCCAATTGCGAAATCCCGGAAAATCGCCGTCGCAGCCTGTTTCACGCGTGTTTTGCGCAGTCGGCTGGCCGTTTGATTGAATGACGCCGCAGCCCGGCTTGCCGATCATGCCGCGAATGAGCACCAAATTATTCACCTGGCAGGCTGCGGCGGTCGCCTCGCTGGCCTGGTAAAAGCCCTGTAAAACGGTGCAGATTAGCCGCTCCGCCGAACCGAGCATTCGGGCGGCTTCGTGCAATTGCCAGGCTGACACACCGGTAATCTCCTCAACCCGCTCGGGAGAATATTTCGCGGTTACTTCCCGCAACCGCTCGAAGCCCACGGTGTGCTGCTCGACGAACGATGCATCGATGTCGCCATTGGCGATAATCAGGTTGATCAAGCCATTCATCAGCGCGACGTTTGTACCAAGCCGGGGGGCTAAATGAACGTCTGCTTCCTTGGCCGTGTCGGTGCGACGTGGGTCGACGACGACCAACTTGGGCGGGTTCGAACCCTTCCGGCGGTCGAGGATCCGCGCCCAGGCCACCGTCTGGCTGACCGCTATGTTGTGTCCGAAGTGTGCGATGCAATCGGCGACATCGTAATCGGTGACGCTGGCGGGATTGCCGTCGTTGCCGAATGTCTCGCGCAGCGCGAATGATGCCGTTGCCGTACACAGGCGCGTATTGCCGTCGACATGTTTGGTGCCCAGCCCCGCATGGCTCATCACGCTCAGGGTGTAATAATCCTCAATGAACAATTGGCCCGAGTTGTAAATGCCCACGGCGCCGCTGGTATACTTATTGCAAACTTCCTTACAACGCCGAGCGACTAACGCCATCGCCTCGTCCCAAGA
>JAICIG010000254.1 GCA_025924495.1 Pirellulales bacterium
CGAAGTGCGCCACGCCTTCGACTTGGAAAATCAATTGCTGACCTCCATCGAGAGTCAGGAGGATGCACCGGAAGCCATGGAGCCGCGACCTCCGGTGGTGACCTTCTTGGGGCACGTCGACCATGGCAAGACGTCGTTGCTCGACAAGATCATCGGCATCAACGTGGCCAGCGGCGAAAGCGGCGGCATCACCCAGCACATTCGCGCCTATCGCATCGAACGCGACGGGCGGCCGATTGCCTTCGTCGATACGCCGGGGCACGAGGCCTTCACGGAAATGCGGGCCCGAGGCGCCAACGTCACCGACATCGCCGTACTGGTAGTGGCGGCCGACGACGGCGTCATGCCGCAGACCGAAGAAGCCATCAGCCATGCTCGAGCGGCCGGCGTGCCGATCGTCGTCGCGCTCAACAAGATCGATCTGCCCGGCATCAATATCGATCGCATCATGCAGCAATTGGCCGCCAACGAGCTGTTGCCGACGGAATGGGGCGGCGACACCGAAGTGGTGAAGTGCAGTGCGCTCACGGGCCAAGGCATCGAGGACCTGCTGGAAACGCTGCTCACGATCGCCGAATTGCATGACTACAAGGCCAATCCGCATCGCGCCGCTCACGGCACCTGCTTGGAGGCCGAAATTCACGAAGGCCGGGGCGTTGTCGCCAAGCTGTTGGTGCAGAATGGTTCGCTCAAAGTGGGCGACGTGGTCGTTTGCGGCTCGACCTACGGCCGCGTTAAGGCGATGTACGACACGCTGCAGCCTCGCAAGACTTACGAAGAAGTCGGGCCCTCGACGCCGGTGAATGTCACTGGGTTGGACCAGGCCCCGGGCGCGGGCGAGCATTTCTATGTGTTGGAAGACATTTCTCAAGCGCGCGACATTGCCGAGAAGCGCAGCAACGTTTCGCGTCGCGTGGCGCTCAGCGGCCAGTGGACGCACGTCACGCTGGAAACGCTACACGAACGCCTGGGCGGGGACGAAGCGCAGACCTTGAACTTGATCCTGCGAGCCGACACGCAAGGTTCTATCGAGGCCATCCTCAAGGAACTCAGTAAGCTGCAGCATCCCGAAGTGCAGATTAAGGTTCTGCAAAAGACGGTTGGCGGCGTTACCGAGGCGGACGTGCATCTGGCCGACGCTTCGGACGCGGTGATCATCGGCTTCAATGTGGTGCCCGACGAAGGGGCTCGCGCGCTGGCCGATCAGCGGGGCGTGCAAATCCGCCGCTACGAGATCATTTATCAGGTGTCGGACGACTTGAAACTGGCCCTGGAGGGCATGCTCAAGCCGGAGAAACGCGACGTGGAGTTGGGCCGGGCTCTGGTACAGCGGACGTTCGCCATCAGCCGACTGGGTACGATTGCTGGCTGCCGCGTGCTGGCCGGTACGATCGAGCGCAATTGCCGCGTGCGCGTAATTCGCGAGAACCGCATCCTGGGCGATTATCCCTTGGAATCGCTGAAGCGCGAGAAGGACGATGCCCGCGAAGTGCGCGAAGGTTTGGAATGCGGCATGAAGCTGCGCGGATTCAACGACCTGAAAGAAGGCGATATTCTGGAAGCCTACAAGGTGGAAGAATTCGCCCGCACGCTGTAAATCCTTGTAGGTCGAGAACCGCTCCGATATGCCTTCCCGCCGCGTTTTGAAAGCCGCCGAAGCCGTCCGCGAGGTGGTCAGCATGGCCATCTTGACGGATCTCAATGATCCGCGGGTCCAAGGCGTCACGGTCACTTATGTGGAGATGACGCCCGACATGCGGCAGGCAAAGGTGCACGTCTCAATCATGGGCGACGAGACGAAGCAGCGTTTGAGTCTGTCGGGGCTGAAAAGCGCGGCGGGCTACCTGCAGTCGAAGGTAGCCAATCGGATCGAGACCCGTTACACTCCGAAGCTCGAATTCGTCCTCGATCAAGGCGTTAAGCACTCGATTCAGATCGCCGAGATCCTGGCCCGCGTGCTGCCCCGCGAGCAGGCCGACGCAGAACAGGACGAAGTTCAAGCCGACACAGATCAGGTCGGTACAGATCAAGTCGAGACAGATCAAATCAAGACAGAACGGGGCGATGAACTCTCCGGCCGCAGCGACACTTTGAACGACGCCCTCTCTGACGACGAGCACGAATAAAGCTGAGATTGGCATGGCAACTCCCAACCGCATGGCGATATTGACCAAGATGCAAAAAGTGCTGAAGAAGCACTACAAGCCCGTGGCGATTCCCGATCGCCCGGTGTTGGAGCATTTGCTCTACGCTTGTTGCCTGGAGAATTCGCATTATGAGCCTGCCGACAAAGCCTTTGCCGCGGTGTCGACGGGTTTCTTCGATTGGAATGAGGTCCGCGTCAGCACGGTCAAGGAGCTGGCCGAAGTCATGAACATGCTGGCGGCGCCGCAGGCGGCCGCCACCAATTTGAAAAAGACGTTGCAAGCCATTTTTGAGTCGACCTATTCGTTCGACCTGGAAGGCCTGAAGAAGCAGAACCTGGGGCAAGCGCAGCAGCGGTTAAAGAAATGCGAAGGCGTTTCGGCATTCGCTATCGCCTACGTCACTCAGGCCACCCTGGGCGGCCATGCGATTCCGCTCGACAAAGGGCTGTTGAAAGCCTTCGAGATCTTTGGGCTCGTTTCAGCGGCTGACATCGCAGCCAGCACCGTGCCCGGTTTGGAACGGGCGATTCCCAAGAACAAGGGGGTCGAATTCGCCTCTTTAGCGCATCAACTCGGCGCCGAATTGTTCGCCAACCCTTATTCGCCCAGCCTGCACAAGATCCTTCTGGAGATCGCTCCCGAGGCGAAAGACAATCTTCCCAAGCGCGGGGCGAAAGTCGCCAAGAAGGAAACGGCCGAAGAAGCGACTGGCAAGGAGAGTAAGAAAGCAGCCGCAGCCGACGGGCCGGCCAAGGGGTCGGCGGCCAAAAAGATGCCCGCTCCTCCGCCGAGCAAGAAAGCGCCGCCCGCTAAGAAGGCGCCTGTAGACCGCCCGGTCGCCAAGAAATCGCCCGAGAAAAAGAAATCCGCGGCGGCCGGTCTTTCCAAACGCAAGCCGCGCTAATCGCCTGCTCGCGATCCTTTTGTACTCGGTTGCCTACAGGGCAGGCACGCCTACGCTGAAGTGGCGACATTTTCGGCAATTTGATAAAATCTAAGGTCGCCAGCGGCTATACTGCCGCTCCCTGACGGCGACCTAGCGGAATCCGCTTGGCCATTGAAGGCGAGCTGGTTGGCCATCAGCGGTCTCGAGTCGGAAGGCAGCTTGCCTAAGGCAGCCGGTCGAGACTCGATTTCGCTGCGGCCAGGCTGTTGCGGCGAGTGGATTGGTTGGCCGCGGCGGGCGGTTCGCTCAGTTCCATTCTTGTCCAGACGGTTGGGCTTAACTCGACGGAGGTTTGCCATGCGTTTCATCGTGCCTGGTTGGCGCCTGGCATTCCTGGCCCTGCTGTGGGCCGCCCCCGCGCGAGGCGAGCCGGCTTCGCCGCCCGGCGGCAAGCTTCCCGCAACCGAGGCTCCGCCTGCCGCGGCGTCTCCCAAGCCTGATGGCAAACAGCCGGCGACGCCGTTGGAGCCGATCGAACTGGACGATGTCCCCGAACCGTTCAAACCCGAGCGGCCGGCCACCAGTAGCGAGCGCGCTCGTACCGAGGCGGTGAGCCTGTTCGCTGCGGGCCGTATGAAGGAGCAACACGAGGACTACGCCGGCGCGTTGCGAATGTACGAGCGGGCGCTGCGTTTCGATCCCGACTCATTGCCGGTGCTCCGGCAAATCGTGGCGGTCGCGTTCAAGCTCGACCGTGACGCCGAGGCCTTTCGCTATGCGCTGAAGGTGGTGGAACTTGATGCTTCCGACGCTCGCATGTTGCAGCAATTGGCCGCGCTGCTTGGCGCGCGGCAGGAGTTCGACAAGGCGCTCGAGTTGGCTCGCAAGGCCCTGGCTTTGCAGGAGGACAAAAAGTCCGCCGGCTACATTGTCTTGTTGATGGAAATCGGTCGCCTGGCGTATCTCACCGACCAGCCGCAAGAAGCCGCCGATGCCTTCGCTCAAGTCGTCGACGCGCTGGATCATCCAAACGATCACGGGCTCGATTCGCGGCTGCAAAAGACTTTGCTCGAAGGACGCGGCGCGGATGGAAAAGCGCTGACCACCGCCGATCAGACGTACCAACTCTTTGGTGAAGTCTTTCTGGCGGCGGGTCGGCCCGGCGCCGCGCTGGCGGCGTTCGACAAGGCCAACTCGCTGGCAGCGAAGCCGGAGACATACGCCTTCAATTTGGCGCGTGTGGAGCAGGCGCGCCAGCAGCCTGCCAAGGCGCTCGAGTTGCTCCAAAAGTATTTCGATGCCAGGCAGGCCAGTCAGGGCTCCGCACCCTACGAGCTGCTCGGAAAAATTCTGGCGGATTTAGGACGACCGTCCGACTTAATTCCGCAATTGGAGCAACTGCGGGCGAAGGATCCGAAGAATGCCCCCTTGCGGTTGTTTCTTGCCTTGCAATATCGCGCGGCGCGACAGTTCGACAAGGCCGAACCGCTGTTTGCCGAGGCAGTCGCCGATGAGCCTAATGTCGAAGCCTATCAGGGCCTGGCGGCGATTTATCGCGAGAATAACCGCGCCGAGCCGTTGTTGAAGCTGCTGGGCGAGATCGTTGCCAAAACTGACGGGCTGGCTGCGCTGGGCGACGAGGCCAAGAAGCTCGCCTCCAGCGGCGACTTGTTGACCAGCCTGGCGGCGACGGCCCGCCAGATGCATCAGGCCGATTCCGACAGCCTGGGCTATGGTGCTCGTCTGGCCATTGCGCTGTTGGCCTTGGAAGCCAAGCGGTTTGACGTGGCCGATGAGTTCTTCAACCTGGCGTTGAAGGTCCGCAAAGAAAACGCCAAAGAGCTGTTTCAAACCTGGGGATTGGGGCTGCTGCTGGCGGATCGCTATGAAGACGCGGCGAAGGTTCTCAAGCGCGGCATCGATGAGCGCGCCGTCGCCGCTGATGATCCAACGTTCCATTATTTTCTCTCCGCCGCGCTGACTATGTCGGACAAGCACGACGAAGCACTGGCCGCGGCGAAGCATGCCATCATGCTCAACGATAAGTCGATCCAACTGGCGGCCCGGCCTGCCTGGATTTTGTACCATGCCAAGCGGTATGCCGAGGCCGCGCAGGCCTATCGTGATCTGATCTCGCATTTCGACGACCAGCGGCAGTCCGAGGCGGTCCGCAAGGAACTAAAGACCGCCCGGTTGATCCTCTCGAACATCGCCGTGCTTCAGAACGACGTTCCGCAGGCCGAAGAATGGCTCGAACAGGTGCTGGACGAGTATCCGGACGATATTTCCGCCAAAAACGATCTGGGCTATCTTTGGGCCGACCAGAATAAGAACCTCGATCAGGCCTACGAAATGGTTCGCGACGCCGTCGCGGCCGAGCCCGACAATGCGGCCTATCGCGACAGTCTCGGTTGGGCGTTGTTCCGCCTGGGCCGCTTTGAGGAAGCGGTGGTGGAACTCAAGAAAGCGGTCGACGTCGAGGATCCGGACGGCGTGATTCTCGAGCATTTGGGCGATGCCCAGCAGGCCGGCGGTCATGGCGAAGACGCGCACGCGGCGTGGCGGCGGGCGCTCGCGCATTTTGAGAAACACGACGAGGCCGAAAAGGCCAAGCGCGTTCAAGAGAAACTGGCCTCCGACGCGGCCGGTTCGACCAAGGATCAATAACGACTCAATCTCTATTCGGAGTTCATGTTTTCGATGGCAGGTCATTCCCATTGGGCGAACATCGCCCGCAAAAAGGCGATGGTGGATAACAAGCGCGGCAAGCTCTGGAGCAAGCTGTCGAAGTACATCATCGTGGCGGCAAAAATCGGCGGCGGCGATCCCGATGCGAATCTGCGGTTGCGCTATGCCATCGACAAGGCGCGCGCGGTCAGCATGCCTAAAGACAATATCGATCGGGCCATCAAACGCGGCACCGGCGAGTTGGACGGCGGCAACCTCGACGAGGTGCTGTACGAAGGCTACGGGCCGAACGGCGTCGCCGTGTTATGCGAGATTCTCACCGATAACCGCAATCGCACGGCCAGCGAGATCCGCAAGATCTTCGAAGTCGCGGGCGGCAAGCTGGGCGAGTCGGGCTGCGTCTCGTGGATGTTCGAACGCAAAGGCGTGTTCACCATTCCGGCGAAGCAGATCGACGAGGAGGCCTTGTTGGAACTCGCCTTGGAGGCTGGCGCCGACGACGTCAAACGCGACGGCGATTTGTTCGAGGTCCTCTGCGACCCCAGCGTTTACCAGCAAGTCAGCGATGCTTTGGCGGCGCGCGGGTTGCAGCCCGAGAGCAGCCAGATCAGCCGCATTCCGACCAACACCGTCGATCTCGACGCCGAGAGCGGCCGGACCGTGCTGAAGCTGGTGGAAAAGCTCGACGATCACGACGACGTGCAAAGCGTCTCGGCGAATTTTAATATTCCCGACGAAGCCATGGCCGAAATCGTCGGCGGGTAGGACGTTCTGCTGTATCAGTACGCCGCTTTCGCACGAGAGAGTGCAAGACGCGGATCAGCAAAGATTCAGCCGCCGGCGGCGAATACCAGGCGGCATCAGGACCGGTTTGTCCTGTGCGGGATTGCTTGCCAAAGCCTCCTGCAGTTTTTCGGCGGTTTCCAAGACGGGGAGGCCGGGTTGCCGCATGGCTTGGTTGTGAGACGCTGGCGATGTGGCTGGTGATGAATGCGGTCCTGCTGGTCACGACCTACAGCCTGGTCGGCCTCGTCGCCGTCTGGGGTGCGCTGGGCCGCGGCCATTGGTTCCTGCGGATTGCAGCCGTGCAGCTTTTTCTTGCCATCTGGCTGGCGGCCCCCGATTACGGCTTTTGGGTTGCCTTCTTCGTTCAGTCGGCGATCGTGATCGTCGCTTTGCTAAGCATCCGGCGGCGGACTGGATCAAGGTCTTCGTTGAACGCCGCTCCGCAAGGCACTTCTATCGACGAGACCTCAACGTTCTCGCTCAAGGACCTGTTCCTGCTGATGCTGGTCTTAGGCGGCGTCCTCACGGTGTTGGCCCGAGCATGGACGGCCATGCAATCGCAATGGCTTTCCGCCGTCGCGCCGGGTGCAGCGCTCGCAGTTTTTACGCTGATGGGCGTTTGGACGGCGAGCACAACCAGGATATGGGCGCGGCTGGCGCTAATCCTGGTCTTTTTTCCTGGCTGCGTGATCGCCGCCTGGCTCTGGCTGGCGCGTTCGGCGCGAGGACGAATCGGTGAGGTCGCTGCGATCGCTGGCTTGTTGCTGATCGCGGCGCCGCCTGTTGCCTTCTATGCCTGGCTGGTCGAGCCGCGATTCATCTCGCTGGGTGCGCCGCTCGATGAGAACGGCATGGACGACCTGCTGCGCGCCGCGGAGATGGTCGCGGGCCCGGCCATCGATGTGAATGCGCTCTCAGGAGAGCCATTGCAGGCGTATCTCGTCCAAAATCATCGAGTTCTGGAACTGGCTCGCGCCGCACTGGCTCGACCATGTCAAATGACGATGCCGACCGACGGCACGCCACTAACGGATCTCAACTTCGAGCGGACACAGAATCTGCGGCAGTTGGGATGCGTGCTTGCCGCTGCGGGCCGTAATCATCTCGCCTCTGGCGATCTGCACGGCGCGGCAGAGGATTATTTGCAAGTGGTCCGACTCGGCGATGCGATGATGCACGGCGGCGTTATGTTGCATGCAACGATCGGCGTCGCCATTCAGGGCGCAGGTTTAGAGGGCCTGCGGCAATTGCTGCCGCAGCTCGACTCCGCCGCTTGCCAGGATCTGGACGCGCGGCTGGCGAAACTCGATGCCGAGCAAGAAGAGTTCGACGAGATCGCCGCGCGCGAATGGCAATATGCCAAGATGACCACCCCCTGGAATGTGCGCTGGACGTTACTACAAGTTCCGCAACTCTGGGATCAATCGCGACAGGCGGCGGAGTTGGCCTTTCGCCGAGGTGTGGCTTGGCGCCGTTTGCTGCGTACGCATGTGGCGCTGCGCCGGTTCTGGCTTGCCCAAGGCAGGCGCCCTGAAACGCTTGAAGAGTTAGTCCCCCAATTTCTAGCCGCGCTGCCGCTCGATCCTTTCAGCGGCCACAACCTCCTCTATCGCCGTTTGGCCGACGGCTATCGACTGTATAGCGTCGGGGAAAACGGCATCGACGACGGCGGAGAGCCTGCCAGGCCGGCCACTGCTGCCAATTCGGTTCAGGGCGACTTGATGCTGGACGATCCGCTTTCAGTCGGTGACATCGTACCCTGATTGATGAAGCGATCCGATAGCAGCCAATCTCTTGGCATATTCGGGAGCTGCTGCCGAGCGAGTTTGCTGAGGTCTGAGACTCGCCTCTGCCAAAAGAGTCTGCGTAAAGCGTTCAACGCCTGGTGCAAGTGAACAGATCGGCCTGGTCACGCTAACCGCCTCTACTCTCGGGGAATAATTTGGCGGCCCATCGACGAATGGATTAGATTGCCGGCAGAGTTTCACTGGACTCGTCAGCGAAGCCGAAGGTGCAGCCAATGTCATTTGACGAGTGGCGAGTGGTGCTGGTGGGAGCACTGACCGCGGTCACGACCTACAGTCTTGTGGGGATTGTCGCCGTTTGGGCCGCGACAGGACGCGGCCACTGGTTCTGGAAAACGTCCGTTGTCCTGCTGCTCTCGGCCAGTTGGCTGCTTGTCGGAGACGACGGGCTGTGCCTGATGTTTCTGACGCAGTCGGCCCTGATCATGCTCTGGCTGTGGACCTTCCGGGATCGCCGGGCGAATCAAGGGACCGCGATTTTAGCGGAATCGCCACAGGCGAGTCCGAAGCCGGATCGGCCGAGCTTTTCTTTGGGAGAGTTGGGCCTGGCCTTCATCCTGATCAGCGGCGTCTTAGCCATGTTGGCGCGAGTACGAACTTCGACCTATGCGTGGTGGTACACGAGCGTTGTACCCGGCGCCGTGCTGGGAATGTTTACGTTGGCTTCGGCGGCGGCAGTGCGGAATATCCGCAATCCTTGGTTCCGGCTGGCGGCAATCGTTGCGGATTTTCCTGCGCTTCTCGTCGGCGCCTGGCTCTGGCTCGCCCGCTCGGCTCGCGCCCGCGGCGCGCGCGTTGGCGCCGTATTGATGCTCTTGCTCATCGCGTGGTTGCCGGTCGCTTATTTCGTTAGGGAATTTGCCTGGCACGCGATCGCGTTTCCTTCGCCGCTGGCGGACAACAGTTATTCCGATCTACTTCAAGCGTCGCGGTCGATCAAGTCGCCGCCGCCGAGCATCGATAAGCTTTCAGATGCTGCCTTGCGCAAGTATGTCGCCCGCAATCGTTCCGCGCTGGACAGAGCGGTGGAAGCACTTGACCGGCCGTGTCAGGCTGTGTTGCCCGACGACGTTAACGATAACTTGCTGGTTGCCGAGATGCATGAGCTTGAACAACTCGCCGGCTTATTGGCCGCGCGCAGTCGCGCCAGATTGGCGGATGGCAGTGCGAGCGCCGCTGCAACCGATGCACTGGCGGCCATTCGCGTCGGTGCTTCAATAGCACAGGGCGGGGTGATGGCCCATGACATGTTCGGCGGCGTCATCGAG
This sequence comes from Pirellulales bacterium, assembly GCA_025924495.1. The sequence goes on from JAICIG010000254.1 coordinate 9,581, forward strand.
CAGACCGGAGTTGACGAGTTGCAAAAGACGATCCTGCAGCTTGACGACGACAACTGCCGCCAACTGGCCGAACAGCTAATGGCGATCGACGTTCAGCGGGAACCGCTCGAAACGATAATGCAACGCGAGCGGCGTTACCTAAAGCAAGCATATGCCTGGAAGCACCGGGTGTGGGCACTTGTTCCCGCCGCGCCGCAATCCCTGGAAGCGTTGTGGGAGGCGGCGTTCAATTTAAAATGCGCACGATTGCGCTTGCTCGCGTGCCACCTGGCGTTGCGCAGACATTACCTCGCCACGGAAAGTTATCCGGCGACGCTCGACAAACTCATCCCGCAGTACTTGACCGAGGTCCCCCCCGACCCCTTTAGCGACCAGGCTTTAGTTTATCGCAAGCTGCCCCAAGGCTATCAGCTCTACAGCGTTGGTTTCGACGGCGTCGATGACGGCGGGAAAGCGGCGCCGCCATTTACGACCACGATCATGCCCAAAGGGGATATCGTCGTCGACCCTGCGCCAGCCGCCGTAATTACTCCAGACACCAAACAGGGCGGCAACGTTTCAGCCATGATGACGCTCGCTAGGCGCGCACCATCTTCTACGGCTGCTGCGTTTTCGCTTCCGCTAGATCGAACACGTAAATCGTATGCCCGACGATGGCCTTCGGTTTTAGCTTTCGGTAAGCGGCAAATGTGTCGCTGTCTTCGGGCCAATAACGCGTGTCGCCGTTGATGATGTACATTCTGCCCCACAGCAGATTGGCGCTGATGGCCGCGTAACGCTGGGGCGGCTGAGCGCCCAGCGGGCGATAGTTGACGCCATACACTTCCGGCGGCACGCGGCCAAAATAGGCCAGATCGACCGACTCGATTTCTTCGCGCTCAAGGTATCGGCGCAAAGCAATCAGATCCTGGCCCCAGTCGAGATTCGAGTCGAGCAAGTAATAGTGCCCGTGATTCGGGCCGCCGCTGGCCCAGTTGAACCAGGCCAGATAGTCGGGCCAGATCGAAAGATTGACGACGACCATACATGCCAGGCCAACGATTGCCGCCCGTGCGATTCGGGCTCGTCGCTGGGCTGACTGGCTTGCGGGCGCCGCCGCGAGTCGGGCGATCCAGATGGCCATCAATGGTTCGAGGAACAGCACGTAGCGCATGCCGATGTTCTTGTGGCGCGCTAACGAGAAAAATCCGAACAACAAGAGGGCCGTAATGAGCGGCGCTATTTCGCGCCGGCGGACCGAGCCGCCCCAAACAGATGCCAATCCGCACAGCAGCAGCACTGGCAGCGGCGTTTTCACCAGCAGGCCAACCAGATAATAGTAGTAGAATCCCTGCTCGTTGAACTGGCCGAGCAAGTAAGCGGTATAACCTTCCTCGGCCCACTGCGCGTCGATGCTTAGGAAGAAGTAGCGCGGCAGCGGAATCGGCAACCACCTTGGCAGCGCCTCTTGCACTGCCTGCAGTTGCCGGCTGGCGAGCTGAAAGCTGCCCAGCGTCGCGAATGAACCGTCGCAAAGATAGGCGAGATTGATGGCGACGATTGCGACTATGCAGGCCAAGCCCAAGGCGATCCACGTTTTGCGGTTGATGGACAAGCTCGGCTCGACCGACTCTTCACCACCTCGCCGTGAGCCGAAACGTTCGGCAAGCTGCAAGGCCAACAGCACGCCGGGAAGAATTCCCATCAGCAACAGGCCGGTCAGCTTGGCGAGCGCGGCCAGCCCGAGCGCCGCGCCTAGGATCAGTGCGCTTTTGGCGTCGGGCCTTCGCAGTAACCGATCGAAGGCCCACAGCGAGCCAATGACGGCTGCCGTCAGATAGATGTCGGGCGTGACGAGCGGTCCATGCGCTAAAAGGTTGGGCGAGAGGCAGGCAAAGCCGGCTGCCAGCAGTCCCGCGAGCGGCCCGTAGAGACCGCGTGCAAGACCGTAAGTCAAGCCGCAGGTCGTGAGCAGCACGGC